>NZ_BAABHD010000021.1:0-302593 GCF_039541915.1 Nibrella saemangeumensis | reverse complement strand
CAGTTACAGCTTTGTGGGTCCGCTGGGGGCGGTGATTACCCAGAACGGCAGTGCCGTAGCGACGGTGAACCTGCCAGGCAGCTATACCGTCACGGCCACCGGCCCCGGTGGGTGCAGCTCCACCGCCATTGTGGTGGTGGCTCCGGCCCCGGCAGCGCCCCAGAACCTGAGCCTGACGGTGAGCAGTGGGTTAAGCTGCACGGCCCTGACGGCTACCTTAACGGCCACTACCTCCAGTACAGGGGTGATCAGCTACAGCTTTGCGGGTCCGCTGGGGGCGGTCATCACCCAGAACGGCAGTGCTGCGGTAGCCACGGTGAACCTGCCAGGCAGCTATACGGTCACGGCCACCGGCCCTGGCGGGTGCAGCTCGACCGCCATCGTGGTGGTCGCCCCGGCCCCGGCAGCGCCCCAGAACCTGAGCCTGACGGTGAGTGCGGCCCTGAGCTGTACGGCTTTGACGGCGACACTGACGGCGACCACCTCCAGCACGGGCGTGATCAGTTACAGCTTTGTGGGTCCGCTGGGGGCGGTGATTACCCAGAACGGCAGTGCCGTAGCGACGGTGAACCTGCCGGGCAGCTATACGGTCACGGCCACCACCGCAGCGGGTTGTAGTTCCACCGCTGTTATGGTCGTTCCTGATGAGCGAACACCCCGGGAATTGACGCTAACCAGAAGTGGTCCGGTTAGTTGTAATACGCCTTTTGTGACACTGACCGCCAGCAGCTCTACGCCTGGCGTGACCTACGTCTTTAGTGGTCCTGGTGTGACGCTGGCCGGGTCAACGACGGCTATTGTTAATGAACCCGGCATCTACACGGTAGTAGCGACTGCGCCCGACGGATGTACGGCTTTAACCACAGAGATGGTGCCCGGCGGTGGAGCGGCTCCGGAAAACCTGACCCTGGTTGCGGGTAGCCTCTTACCCTGTACGGCTGGGGCGGTTACGCTGACCGCCAATAGTTCGACCCCGGATGTCAGCTATGTCTTCACTGGGCCAGGTGTCACCGCAAGTGGATCAAACACGGCGGTAGTGAACCAGCCGGGTACGTACACCGTAACCGCTACGGGCTTGAGTCCGATCTGTGTCGGGTATGCTTTTGTCAATGTCGTACTGGAAACAGCACCGCAGAACCTGAGCCTGACGGTCAGTGCCGCCCTGAACTGTACTGCGCTGACAGCCACCCTGACAGCGACTACCTCCACAACAGGAGCGATCAGCTACAGTTATGCGGGTCCGGTAGGGGCAATTATTACCCAGAACGGCAGTGCTGTGGCCACGGTGAACCTGCCCGGCAGCTACACCGTCACGGCGACAGGCCCCGGTGGCTGTACCGCTGTAGCAACGGTTGTTGTTATTAATAACTGTGTGCCGAATCCTCCGATTGCTAATGCTGATGTTGCGTTTACGGCCGAACCCAACGCCGTCAACATACCCGTTCTGCTGAATGATCAGGCGGGTAACGGGCAGCCGGCCAGTCTGACGAACGTGACAGCGCCGATCATTACGGTTCAGCCGGCCAGTGGTACGGCGGTGGTCAACGCCAATGGCAGCATTACCTTCACGCCCGCTACCAGCTTTAGCGGCTCGGTGACGCTGGTGTACCAGATTTGTGATCTTGTCAACACCGCCCTTTGCGATACCGCCAGGGTGGTCGTTACGGTATCGCCGGGCGCGGTGTCTCTGTCGGCCAGGGCCTACCTGCAGGGGGCTCTGCTTGGGGTCATGATGCCGGATACACTGATGCGGGATGATCTGCGCGTTAAAGGCTATTTGCCGACAACCAGTCCTTATGCCGGTTTCAATCCGCTTACCCCCACCGGTTCGGTAGGTCCAGCGGTGTTTACCGTAACCGGGCGCGACGCCATTGTCGACTGGGTGTTTGTGGAGCTGCGCAGTGCCGCCAATGTGACGCAGGTGGTTGATAGCCGGGCCGCGCTGATTCAGCGGGATGGGGATATTGTGGATGTAAACGGGGTTTCGCCGATTACATTCAGTCTGGCAACGACCGGCAACTATTATGTCGTAATAATGCATCGCAACCACCTGGGCGTTATGACGCAAACTGCCGTTCCGCTTGGTACGACGGCTGCGGTGGTCGACTTCCGCCGGCCATCTACCCCAACCTTTACCTACACCGGTACAACCAGCTATACGCAGGTGACGGTCGATCAGGCGCAGGTGGTGGTTAGTCAGGGCGTTGCTATGTGGGCAGGAAATGCCTTACGGGATAACCTGCCAATCGCACCGCATCAGTTTGTGACGTACCAGGGCTCCGATAACGACCTGAACGTAGTTTATCAGGAAGTGACTACGGCTCCCGGTAATTTGCTGGTTTTGCCGTCCTACAAACTGCTCGGTTACTACAATGGCGATATCAACATGAATGGCGAAACTGTCTTCCAGGGTACGGGCAATGACCTGGAGTTTGTTTACCAGAATGTGATCAATAACCATCCCGGTAATACATTAAAGCAGCCTTTCTTCAGAATACGCGAACAACTTCCCTAACCTAGTGGAGGGGGCTGCGGCCCCCTCCCTTTCCCTATCACACTGATCTCAAAAAAGAACAACATGAAGCGAATTTTACTGGTATTCTTTTGGGTTATGATCGGACTGACGAGCCGGTGGGGGCATAGTCAGCAGATTTCAACCAACACCGTCAATTACCAGGTAACGTATAATCCGGCCACTGACCGGTACACCGCCCTTGTCATTCCGAACTACAACCTGCCTAATGGCAATAACACTACCACTACCGAACGGGGAGGCACTGCCCAGTTTACGCTAAAGGTTCCGGCCCAGTTTGTCATCCAGGATATACAGGATATCCGGGGAACCTGGGAAAAGAATCCGCTGAAACTCGGTCCCGGCCAGCCGAATCAGAATTATGCGGGAGCCGGTTTGGACCCGGCCTTTAATTACTATGTAATCGGCAAAAGTCCTTCTGAAACCGAATATGGAAACTTACAATCCGGGGTGGCCGTAGCCTTGTTCAGCTTCCGGGGAAATGGTTGCTTTGGGCCGATTGCGCCTTTACCACCCAACGACCCGTTTATCGCGGCCGCCGACCAGCGTTTCTCGTTAAACGTAGGCAACAGCTTTTACTCGCGGTCTGGTCAGCCCGCCGGGGGGAATGTGGTGCCTCTGGAGCAGTTTGTGAACATCGCCGGTCCGGCGGCCAACTGCCAGACGGGCACAGTGGCCAATCCCGACAATGCCACTACGCAGGCCGGTACGCCGGTTACCACGACCGTGCTGGCCAACGATACCCGCAACGGCGGGCCCGCCAGTACCACCAACGTAACGGTGAGCCTGACAGGGCCGCCGGCCAGCGGTACGGCAGTCGTGAATGCCAACGGCAGCATTACCTTTACGCCGGCGGCCGGCTTCACGGGGCCGGTATCGTATACCTACACGATCTGTAGCCTCACGCAGCCGCCCCAGTGCGCCAGCGCGGTGGTTTCGGTAACGGTCCTGCCGGTTGCTGCGCAGCCCGCCGATCTGGTGGTGACCAAACTGGTGAGCAGGGCGCAGGCCGCCGTTGGGGATGTGGTCAGTTTTACCGTGACGGTTCAGAACGTAGGGCCGGGCAACGCAATGAACGTAGTGGTGCTGGATACGCTGCCCCGTTCGGCTCAGGTGCAGGTTCAGGGTGCGGCCGTGGTTAGCCGGGGGAGTTACAATCCGGGGACGGGTTTGTGGTCTATCGGAAATTTAAATACCGGCGAAACGGTGTCGATGGTGCTGAGCGTCCGGCTGCTGGCGGAGGGAGTGGTGGTCAATCAGGCTTCCATTCAGAGTAGTGGCGCCAGCGATCCGAACCTGAACAACAATGTGGCTTCGGCGTGTACGTCGGTACCAATTGTGTTGTGTGAGGGAGAGTCGCTGCTGGTCAGTATTCCGGGCAATTACCAGAACATCCAATGGTTTCGGAACGGTCAGCCAATTGCCGGTTCAACAGCCAGGTCAATCACGATCACGCAGGCTGGTAACTATACCGTATCGGCATCAAACAACACGTGTCCGGCGGGTGGCTGCTGTCCCATTATTGTTACGGCCGGCGATTGCTGTGTGCCCGTCTGTACCCCCGTTGTGCTGACGAAAACAAAATCCGGAGGACTCAGGTAATGCGGCCTCCGGCGCTGCATAAAAAATGGCTGCCCTACATCAGGGCAGCCATTTTTTATGCAGCGAAATCACCTTAGTACCCTTCGTTCTGTTTCAGATACCCCGGCAGGTTGGAGGCTCCGTCGATCGCATTTTGCGGAATCGGGAAGATGCGCTTCTTGGGATCGCTGTTGGTCTTTTCGGTCCAGGTACCTTCGTATTTGCCAAACCGGATCATATCCGTGCGACGCACCATTTCCCAGTACAGTTCAAAACCACGTTCCCGGTACAGCAGGTCCAGGTTTATGGTGCTCAACGCCGGCGCGGGTGTGGTGGCGGTCCGGGCGGCCCGTACGGCGTTCACATCGGCCAGGGCACCGGCAGCATCGTTGCTTTTGCGCAGTTTGGCCTCAGCCCGCATCAGGTACACATCGGCCAGCCGCACGATTGAAATATCGGCGTCGCCCAGGTTGCGGCCCGACGAGGATTTTTTGCTGAACTCGTACTTCAAGACCCGGTAGCCCGTATTGTAATCGCTGCCCGGTACCGTAAAATCGACCCGTTCGGTAAAATTGACCGGCAGGGTGGGCCGGTTGCGGGTTACGTTGGTCAGCCTGCCGATCCGGTAGTTATTGCCGCAGCGGATAAACGCGCCGGCCGGACGGAGCAGACCATATTGCTGCCCCCGCAGAATACCCCGGTTCATACTAAAATCGCTAGCCGCTATGCAGGAGTCGGCCGGAATAATCATGTTCTGCTTGTAAAAACGCGGATCAACGGTCGGGTCGCCGGAATAAGCAGTCACCCAGGTCTGGTAGTAGTCAGGAGTGATGGCCGGGCCGTCGGTGCCGTTGGCCGCCGGAAAGGCCGGGAGCGGAAACTGGTCGCCTGACAGCGAAAAGTAAGCCATCCGGTTGTGACCGTTCAGTTCGGCGCGCTGGTCGACGGCAAAAATCAGCTCTTTGTTGTCGTGGTTATTATCGTTGAATATGGAGAAGTAATCCCGCGACAACTGGTACTGACCGGAACTGATAATCTTGTCGGTGTATTCGATCACCTTGTCCATATCCTCGGGCTTAAAGGTAAACTGCGTGGCGTACCGATCCCGGTAGACGGCGGCATTCAGGTGCAGTCGGGCCAGCAGCCCCCATACAGCGGCCTTGGTCAGGCGGCCGGGGCCAACGGTCTGCAGCAGATCCGGCTCGGCCGCCAGGAATTCGCTTTTGATGTATTCAAACGCCTGCTCACCCCGGCGGATGTCTGAAATGGCCTGCGGATTTTCTTTAACAAACACCAGCCCGAACAGGTCGAGCAGCAGCATATTGTAATACGCCCGCATACCCCGTGCTTCGGCAATGTAGGTTTTCGCGTTCTGGTCGTTGATCGTCGGCAGCGTACTCAATGCCGAAATGGAGCGCGAAATACTCTGCGTGAGAAGATTCCAGGTGTTCCGGAGGTTCGGGTCGGTGCTGGTATGCGTGTGCTGGTGCATAGCGACGTAAATACCGTTATCACCCCAGTCGGTACCGCCCCGGTAGGGCAGAATGGCCTCGTCGGTCGAGATCTCCTGCAGGGCAAAATAATTCGTGTGCAGGAAAATGTCCGGCAGGCGGGCGTATACCGGGGCAATGTTACCGTCGGCCGCCTGCTTGTCTGTCAGGCCCGTGGCCGAGGCTTCGTCGAGTACGTTCTCGGCCAAATCCGTACAACTGGTTATGCTAATCAAACCTGTTAAAACTAGGGAGGTTATATAAGACTTTTTCATGGATTAAAACGTCAAATTAATGCCAAATACAAACGAACGCGCTCTCGGGTAGCTCAGGTAATCGATACCGTAGGACGAAATACCGTTGACGGTCCGGTCGGTGTTAACTTCCGGATCAAAGCCGTTGTAGTTCGTGATTACGAACAGGTTCTGGCCGGTGGCCGAGAGCCGGATGTTGTTGATCCACCGGTTCATGCCGATCATCCTGGGATTGAGGTTGTAACCCAGTGTCAGGTTATTCAGCCGGAAGAAAGAACCACTCTTCAGGAAGCGGGTCGATACCGGAGCCGCGTTGTTGATCGACTCGTTGGCCTCGCCCACAGCCTCCGGTGTACCATTCAGCCCCTTCACCAGCCGCGCTCTGTAGAAGAAGGCATTGGCCGTATTGTCGTACAGTTTGTTACCCGACACACCGTTGAAGTTAGCCATCAGGTCGAACCCCTTGTAGCCGATGCTGGTGTTGAAGTTAAACTGTTGGGTGGGTAAGGCACTGCCGGCCGCAATCCGGTCTTTGTCGGTCCCGCCGATGCCGTCGCCGTCCACGTCGCGGTATTTACTCACGCCTTTTTCGTCGATGCCGATGTATTCGCGCAGGAAGAATGTACCAATCGGCTGGCCGTTTACGTAGCCGTTAACGGTAGCCGAGGTTAGGCCCGGCCCCTGCGCCGAGCCCGACGTGATGACGGTGTAAGGCGAGTTGTTTACCACATTTTTGATGAACGTAACGTTACCGCCTACATCGAGCCGCAGGCCACCCTGACTTACGAACCGGTAGTTCAGGTCCAGTTCCAGGCCCTGGTTGGTGATGGTCATATCCGGCACGTTGGTCCAGTAGGTAGCCGCCGGCTGAATGGGATCGGCGGGAATCACTTCGAGCAGGATCTTGCCCGATACTTTCCGGAAATAGTCAATCGCTCCCGTCAATGCGCCGTTGAACAGGCCAAAGTCCAGACCGATATCGGTTTGGGTCGACACCTCCCACTGGATATCGGGATTGGCGAGCCGGGTGTAGGTGGTACCAGCCGGGTAACTGGTTGAGTTGTCGAGCGGGTAGCTGGTCGAGGCCGAGGTGCTGGAGGTAAACAGTGCTTGGGTAATCTTCGACGGAATCTCCTGGTTACCTGTCTGCCCCCAGCCGGCCCGGATCTTCAGGTCTGAAAACGGCCCCGACTGCATAAAGGCTTCTTCTGACAACCGCCAGCCGGCCGAGAACGAGGGGAATACCCCGTACTTGTTGTTCGCCCCGAACTTGCTTGATCCGTCGGCCCGTACCGTGGCCGTGAGGAGGTAGCGGTTCTTGTACTGGTAATTGGCCCGGGCAAAGAACGACTGCAACTCATTGTCGATGGCAAAGCCACCCGGCCGGTTGGTAGCCAGCGCCAGCTCCTGACCCAGACTGGGGTTGTTGATCGGCTCAATGGGCGTAATCGGGAAGCGGTTGATGCTCCAGTTCCGGCCCCGGATCGCGAATTTCTGGTAAGAGTGGCCCACCAGGGAAGTCAGGTTGTGATCGTTCAGCGCCAGGGTATGGGTGAAATAGTTTTCGATCAGCACGTTCTGGTTGTTGCCGTAGATGCTTTCGAGCCGGCCGTCCTGCTGCGGCACGGCGCTGGCCAGCGACTGCAGGTCGCGGGTCGAACTGGCGTTATCCACACCCAGGTTCAGCTTGTAAACCAGGTCTTTGGTGATTTTGAAAGACGGGGATATATTGGCCACCACCCGGTTGATCGTCGTCAAATCTTTTTGCAGGGCCAGCGTAATCAGCGGATTGGTAAAGGCCTGGTACCGGGCCGGAGTACCCGTCGCGGGATCATAGGCCGGGAAGGTCGGATTGGCCGAAAGGGCCGCACCCAGCACACCGTCGATAGGGGGCCGCTCGTTGGTGGTCTGCGAAGCCGTCAGGTTCACATCCAGCACCAGCCGGTCTTCCATAAACTTCTGGGAAGCGTTGAAACGGCCCGTGTAGCGGTTAAGCCGGCTGTTTTTCAGAACGCCCTCCTGGTTCTGCATACCGATTGAGCCGTAATACGTCAGCTTCTCGGCACCTCCGCTGAAGGCCACATTGTAATCCTGGGTGATGGCCGTCCGGCTGATTTCGCGCTGCCAGTCGGTATTGGCCCGCTGATCCTCCAGCGTGCCGCCAACCGCTACTACCTGCCGGCGATACTCATCGGCGGAGAAAAGCGGCAGCGGCCGGGCCACGTTCGATACGCCCACGTTGGCCGACACGGTCAGGTTGCCGGCACCCGCCTTGCCTTTTTTGGTCGTGATCAGGATAACGCCGTTGGCACCGCGCGCTCCGTAGATCGCCGTGGCAGAGGCATCTTTCAGAACGTCAATGGCTTCGATGTCCTGCGGGTTCAGGAAGTTGAGCGGGTTGGAGGTGGCCCCGTTCGAGCTGGAGTTATCCAGCGGAATGCCGTCGAGGACAAACAGGGGCGTACTGCCGGTACGTACCCCGCCCGGCCCGCGGATGGTGATATTCTGCCGCCCGCCCGGTTCACCGCTCGCGGAGGTTACATTAACGCCGGCTACGCGTCCCTGCAGCAATTGTTCCGGCGAGTTGATGATACCCCGGTTGAATTCGCTGCTTTTAACCGTTTTCAGAGCACCGGTAGCGTCTTTCTTGGTGGTGGTACCGTAACCGATAACCACGACCTGATCCAGTTCGGAGGCCAGCGCCTTCAGGGTAACGTCGAGGGTGGTCCGGCCGTTGACGGGTACCTCCATTTTTTCGTAGCCGATAAAGCCAAAGACCAGCACGGCATTGCCGTCGGGGACCACAATGGTGTAGGCCCCGTTGGCATCGGTACTGGTTCCTTTCATGGTGCCTTTGATCACGACCGTGCAACCGGTGAGCGGTTCTTTGGTAACGCCATCCAGTACACGTCCTCGTACAGTCAGTTCATAGGGAGCCTGGCGGTGAGAGCCACTGGCGGTGGAAGGGCCTTTTCCCGCCGATGCCAGCAAGGATGACTGTGCGTATACCAGCGGGGTGCTGGCCCATAGGACGAGGAGCAAAAAAATACCCCACTTCGGTCCGAAGGGGGGTGGTGTGTAGGTAAAGTATTTCATGGTTCGGTATGTAATAAGGGTCGCAAATTGGGTATAAGTTAAGTGCTTTTCAGGCAGGTGATTGAAAATTGATGAAAAATTAATTCTCATCTGGTGAAGGGCTGTTAAAGCCTCATTTCTTCCGTTCACTCAAAATTTAGGTTGTCTACGCAGAAGAGTCTACCGGTTACTCAAAACCAGTAGGCTTACAATCAGGGGCTTGGTACTTTTATCAGCAACAGTCCATCTTACTATTATCGCTTATGGAAACAGGTGTTCGCAGGCAGGAAGAGCGGCTTCAGGTCGTTGATTCGCTCAGAGGTTTTGCCCTGGTCGGGATTATTGTGGCTCATTGCAGTGGGCAGTTTCTGGCTGGCTTTCCCCCGCCGGGTTACAACATCATCTTTTCGCCGTACGACCAGTGGGTGAGCGACCTTGGTACCTTTCTGACTTTTGGTAAATTCTTCACCATCTTTTCGTTCCTGTTTGGATTGAGTTTTGCCATACAGCTCGATCATGCCCGTCGGGCGGGGCGGCCGTTTGCCGGACGAATGCTCTGGCGGCTGGCGCTTCTCTTTGCCATTGGTTTTACCCACAGCCTTTTTTATTCCGGTGATATTCTCAGAATTTATGCATTTCTGGGTTTGTTTCTGTTGCTGCTGCACCGGCTGGGCAACCGGGCCATTCTGATTATTGGTCTCCTGCTGGTGTTCAACGCCCCCCTGCTGGTCAACCGGATCATGTCCGTCAATGCCCCACCGCCAACGCCGGCGCAGGTTGAAGCCGGCAAGCAGCAGATGGCCGGGTTTATTAAAGTGGCCCAGGAGGAGTACCGGATCAAAAGCACCGGTACGCTGGGCGAGGTCGTGGTGATGAATGCCAAAGAAGGCCTCATGGGTACTCTGTTCTTCCAGTTACTAAGCGGCCGGCTCTACATTACCCTGGGACTGTTCCTGTTGGGATTATACGTGGGCCGCAAACAGTATTTTGTCGATACGTCCGGGCACCGGCGATTCTTCCGGCAGTTGCTGGGCTGGTCGGCCGCAATGGCGCTTATTTCCACGGGTACCGTAATTGGTCTGGGAGGTAATATCTTCGGCCCTCCGCCGGCCGACTGGCGCGGATTCGTATCATTAACCGCCTTTGATGTGCACCAGGCTGCCTTGTCGGCGTTTTACGTGGCCGGGGTGGTGCTGCTATTCTGGCAAACCCGCAGTATGCTTTTACGTTCGCTAGTTGCCGTGGGCCGGATGGGGCTGACCACCTACCTCTGCGGCACTGCCTTTGGGGTGCTGCTTTTCCTGGGCTACGGGCTGGGGCAGATCGGCAAGATGGGTATGGCTGCTTCGGTGGGGGCAGGGTTGCTTTTCTTTGCCTTACAGATCCCGTTCTCCAACTGGTGGCTGCGCCGGTTCCACTTCGGCCCGGTCGAGTGGCTCTGGCGTTCGCTAACCTACTTTAAGGCTCAGCCCATGCGGAAGCAAGTCCGGGAACTGGAACCCGTGGCTTGAGTTTTTTACTGACTGTTACTATCCACATTCATGCATTGGAAACTACCCCAATCCCGACCGTTTGGCTGGACCATGAAAACGCTTGATTCGGCGCAAACTAGCTTTACCATCAGCGACGATCAGGTGTATCACCTCCACATCGACCACGACCTCATCAGGGGTGTAACGCCCGCCATGCTGGATTGGTGGTTTCGCCATATCGGCGACATGATGTTGTACAAAGGACAGGTTTACCCGGCTTACCAGGTCTGGCACCCCATCGACCACATCCATTGGGCCCTCGACCGGCCGGCCCCCGATGGCTACGTCGGCGTAGGGGCCAGGTTCCGGATTGTGGAAGCCTTTGGCGGCAATATGGAGTACCTGATTGACAGCACTGAAGAGGTGGTCAAGCTGGACACGACGGGTATCCGGCTAGTCCGCCGGATGCTGGGCGTGGAGGTATTCAGTCTGGAGCACCAGTTCATCGCCGTAGCGGACGGCACACAGTACATATCGGATATGGTTGTAGGGACCAATCACCCGCTGGGGCGGTATGTTTTTAACCGGTTATTTCGTCCGTGGATTTTCACACCGGCCATGGGGCCTGCCTGGCTGAAACATAACATCGAAGAAGTTGGCAACTTCGAATACTTTCTGCCCGAACTGTACCACAAAAGAAACCCGATAGCCTTGGCTGTGTATTAGTCGGGATACGAAATTAAAGCCGCCGGATGCGGATATTTTTCCAGCGCATGACGTAGGGACCTTTACCGTCGATGCCGTGCATCTGTAGGCCGATGAATCCGCTGGGGTTTGATTTATACACCCCCTCATGCGTAAGGTCTTCAATCGGCTGGCCGTTGAGCCAGGTCTGAATGCGCGGCCCTTTGGCGACAATGCGCAGCCGGTTCCAGCCTTCGTTGTTCAGCAGATGGTGACCGTTCTGGATTTTATCGGGCGAAGAGAGCCAGCCTGTGCCCAGCGCTTCACCGTAAATAAGGCCCGTAGTGGGCGTACCCGGCCGGTGGTTTCGCTGCATCTCTACCTGTGGCCCATACACCCGTCCGGCCCGCAAATCATGGCCTTTGCCGACTGTTATTGGTTTGGCTCTGGAGCGGATCTGGATGCCCGAGTTGGTTACGCTGTCTACCGTCACGTCGAGTTCCAGCTCGAAATCAGCAAACGTTTGCCGGGTACAGAGAAACGAGTTGGGGCTGCCTTCTTTGGTTCGTCCGACGATAGCGCCGTCTTCCACCGCATAGGTATGGGCACCGTTGAGGGGTACCCAGCCGGTCAGGGTAGCGCCGTCGAAGAGGTCGATCCAGTCGGTGTTGGTTTTGGTTTGTTGCGACTGCCGGTCGTCGGTATCCGGCAGGGCAAAGGCAATGATGGAGTCGCCGTATTTAGTGCCGTTTTTGCCACCACCGCCGGCGGCAATCACCACGTATTGTTTACCGTCGATCATGTAAACGCTTGGCGTAGCGTAGCCACCCGCCGGCAGTTGGTACTCCCACAGAACCTCCCCGGTATGTTTACTGAAGGCCCGGATCTTTTCGTCGGGGGTACCGGCCATAAAGACCACATCGCCGGCCGTGGCCACCGGTCCGCCGAAGCTTTTGGAGCCAGTATTGCGAATACCCTTGGCGACCAGTTCGGGGTATTCGCCCAGGGGCACTTTCCAGCGGATATCGCCCGTGGCCAGGTCAACGGCGTTGAGCGTACCCCAGGGTGGGGCAATGGCCGGATAGCCGTAGGGGTCCACAAAGAAAGGCGCTTCGTTGGCGTACCGTACCCGCCCAGCCACCGCTTTTTCGGGTTTTACCGCCTGCGGCCGGCTCTCCAGAAAGGCGACCAGATCGTTTACCTGTTCGTTGGTGAATTGCGAAAACGCCGGCATCATGCCCCGACCGGCATGCAGCACCGTGCGAATCTCGGCGCTACTCAGTTTCAGGTTGGTAAGCGGGGGAAAGGCCGGTGGATTCCCCTGCCGGTTGGCCCCGTGGCAAGAGGTGCAGTTTCGGTTGTAGAGCATGGCCCCCCGTTCGGCCGCAGTAGCCAGGGCAACATTACCCATATCCTGGTAGGGAACCAGCTGGTTGATGGTCGGCGCTTCGTTCACGTTTACATATACCACATTGGCGTAGGGATCATACGAGCCGCCACCCCATTCCATACCGCCCTGGTGGCCGGGTAGGGTAATGGTACCCTGCTGGGAAGCTGGTGTATAGAGATAACCGGTTTTGTATTTCCGAAACTGCTTCAGGGCCGAGGCACGGGATTCCGGGGTAATATTGGTCAGATCGGCTTCCGTCAGGATCAGGCGGTTGAGCGGAGCCGGTTTCAGCGGAAACGGCTGCGTCGGCCAGGCTTCCTCGCCCGGTACCTCGGAGGGCGGCACGGGCATCTCGACCACCGGAAAAATGGGTTCGCCCGTATCCCGGTCCAGCACGAAGGTGAGCCCCATTTTGGTAAACTGGACTACCGCATCTCTGGATTTTCCATTGGTGGTGATGGTGGTCAGCATGGGGGCCGGCGGGTTGTCGTAGTCAAAGATGTCGTGGTGGATGGTCTGGTAATGCCACTTGCGCTTGCCGGTGGTGGCATCGAGGGCCAGCACGCAGTTGCCGAACAGGTTAAGGCCTTTCCGGTCTCCGCCGTAGATAAAATCGGCGGCCGGTGAGCCGGTGGCGCAAAACACCCAGCCGCGTTCCTCATCCAGCGAGAGGCCACCCCAGGGATTCGCCCCGCCGTAGGTCACGCCATCGACCCGTTTCCAGGTATCGTACCCGAACTCTCCTTTCTGCGGGATGGTGTGAAAGATCCATTTGAACTGACCGGTTTCGGTATCGTAGGCCCGGATGTCGCCGGGGGTGGAGTCTTCGCCTTCGGGTACCCGCGAGCCAATGATCAGGAAATTTTTGTACACAATGCCGGGGGTGGTGACTTCAATGTCTGCTTTGGCCGGATCAACCGGGAGGTTCTTCCGTAAATCGATAAAGCCTTTCTCGCCAAACGACTCAATCAGCGCCCCGGTTCTGGCATCCAGGGCGTACACCCGGTCTTTTACAAAATTGAAGATCCGCTGTTTGTTGCCGCCGGCATCTTCCCAGTAGGTAACGCCCCGGCTGCGTCCCCGGAATTCTTTTTTGTCGGCGCTGTACCTGGCTGGATCAAACACCCACACGGGCTTACCGGTGACGGCGTTTAGAGCCACGGCATGCAGCCTGGGCGTGGTGAAATACAGCAGGCCGTTCACCATAATTGGATTGCTGTACATAGACGGCCCCTTGGGGTCGCCGGTATGGTATTCCCAGGCTTTCCGGAGCTGGTGGACATTGGTCGCGTTGATCTGCGCCAGCTCGGCGTACTGGTTGGCTTTTTTGTCGCCCCGGTAGATAGCCCAGTCGGTAAAGTTATCGTACTTATCCGTGTTCCGGCTTTCCGGGATCGAATCCGGCTCGAACGCCATAACCGCCGGGGCCGGTGCCCGATGGGTATATACGTACAGAAACGGAACAATTGCAACGAGGTATGCTAAGGGTTTCATGTGTCTTGTTCTGATTTTTAATTAGCCAGACGACGGCGGGTATCAGTACGCCCGGACAAATTCTTTCCACTGCCGGGTAAGGCCGGCATCTTTTAGGGCTCCGCTATAGGCCAGCAGCCGGTAGCGGATCACTTCCGTCTGGCCGGGCTCAATGCGCCAGTCGCCCAGAATCTGGACCGACGGCCCCACGCCCAGTTCGTTATCGACCCGCCAGGGGGTAGGGAACGCCCGGTTATCCGGATGATCGAAGATAGCGATATGCGCCGGATCACTCCGACCCTCGACCTGGATGCCTACATCCGTCCAGATGGCGCGTTGGCCTTCGGCCTCTTTATTGGTTTGGCCAACGGCATTGACCACCTCGCCGTTGATGCCCGGCTGCCAGGGCATCCGGATAAATAGCCCGCCGACGTAGAATTTACCCAGGTTGACGGTCGTTTTGGCGTTGCCCCGCCATTCCAGATCCAGCAGATATTTACCGGCTTCTTCCTGCATGGACCAGTTCTGGGTTTCGGTCAGGAGGGTATTCCCCTGCGCGTCGATCAGGTCATAGACGGTCTGCCAGCTAACTTGCCGGCCTTTCTTCCGGGTAACCGTGGCCGAAACGCGTCGGTAGTAATCGCCCTGCCAGTTCATGAAATAGTCGCGGCCATTGACCTCTTTCAGGCCCCAGTACAGGCCGGTCTGATGCAGATGATGTTTGGGCCGGTGTTCCGTGAGAACGCCTTTGCCGTCGGGAGCTACAATGGGGTGGATATACGGGCGGGTATCGGGCCGGGCGTGCTGGGTCAGGATCGGTGTTTTTTCGCCAACGCGGTACACCGAAATGGTGCCGGCCTGCCCATCGTGTTCAATCCGTAAATCGATTTTGCCGGAACCTGGCTTTGCCGGACCAAAGGCTTTTGAGGGCGCGATGCCGCCCCCGAAAAGGAGAACGATAGACAGGCAGAAGGTAACCAATCGGGTCATAATTGTCAGAGTCACATCCCAAAGGGAAACGTAAACAGGAGTATAAGGACAAAAGCGGGAGATTCTAACTTTGATTACTATGTTTGTAACTGCTCAACGCTCCTCCTGAAATCGTCGCAGCCGAGACCGGCCGCATCCTGAACGTAGCTTATCTGACCAGACCTTGAAGACCTTACCCCTCTTGAAACAGCTCATTGCCCTGCTTTGTGCGGTGCTGGCCCTGGCTGCTTATTTCCTGAATCCGCTGGGGGTAAAACCCGAAGCGGCCACCGTTATTGCCATTGCGGTGCTCATGATCGGGCTCTGGGTTACCGAAGCCATGCCCATGCCGGCGGTGGCGCTGCTTCCGCTGGTGCTGTTTCCGCTGTTTGGGGTAGCGCCCATTGATGTTACGGCTTCATCGTACGCCAATCCGGTGATTTTCCTGTTTATGGGGGGCTTCATGCTGGGCCTGGCCATCGAAAAATGGAATCTGCACCGCCGGATTGCCCTGAACATCGTGCGGGCCACCGGCACCAGTGGCGACCGGATCATTTTGGGCTTCATCATCGCCACCGGCCTGATCAGTATGTGGCTGAGCAATACCGCCACTACCATGATGATGTTTCCGATTGCGCTGTCGGTGGTAAAGGTGATCGGAGAAAATCACTCTAATAAACAGGGGGTAAGCCATTTTGCCATGTCCATCATGATCGCCATTGCGCTGGCCTCCAATTTTGGCGGTATCGCTACGCTGATCGGTACGCCACCCAATGTAGCCTATGCGGGCTTCATCAACAAGAAGTACAACACAACAATCCCGTTTGCCGACTGGTTTCTGCTTTGCACCCCCCTGGCCATGCTGTTGCTGTTCTCCCTGTACCTGGTGATGGTAAAATGGCTGTACCCGAACGGCATGAAAAGCGACGAAACCACAAAGGCCGTGATTAACTGGGAGATTACGGCACTCGGACCTTATTCCACGGCCGAGAAGCGGGTATTCGTCATTTTCCTCGGCACGGCGCTCCTGTGGATGACTAAAGACCTGGTGAATAAGCTCGGCCTGTTTAAGCTGGACGACAACATGATTGCCATTTTGGCCGGCGTTACGTTGTTTATTGCCCCTAGCGGGCATGAAGACAAGCCGCTGCTGGACTGGGCCGATACCAAAAACATGGCCTGGGGTATTTTGCTGCTGTTTGGGGGGGGCATTGCGCTGGCCGGGGCGCTGGAAAAAGCTGGCCTGATTGAGCAACTGGGGCAATGGTTTGCCGGCTTTGGGCTGAATAAACTGCTGTTAATCTTCCTGGTTACGGTGTTCTCCCTGTTTATTTCGGAAGTGATGAGCAATGTGGCGCAGGTGATCGTATTTGCGCCGGTGGTAACCGGCCTGGCCGAAGCCCTGCACATCCATCCCTTACAACTAGGTATCCCGATGACGCTGGCGGCCTCCTGCGCCAGCATGTTGCCCATGGGTACCCCACCCAACGCCATTGCCTTTTCCAGCGGCTACATCAAACTCAAAGACATGACCCGCGTTGGCTTTGTCATGAACATCATCTCCGTCATTCTGATCACCCTCTTCTGCTGGCTGTTATTGCCGGTGGTGTTTGGGTGAGGGATTACTACCTCAGAAAAATAGTTGTTCAGGTTACGGTTCAAAACGCGCCAACCTGTACTCCAAAAACTCTTTCCTAGGTTTGTATTGCAAAGGCAGTAATATTGTCTGGTTTTCAAATCGACCAAAATACTGTTGAAAGGCTTCTTTAGTAGTCTCATGTTTTAGCCGTTTTGAAACCAATATTTTATAGTTTGTGTCAATACAGATTAAGCGCCGTTCATAGGCTCGGTCGTATAAATTTGATAGGCAAATGCCATTCTCCGGGTTCAGCCGCTCTTTGTCATTTTCAGACCATGGAATAATATGACCAGCCACCAATAACTCTGGAAGATTAATGCCTGAGATAGCACACCGATTCTGGTATGTTTTTAAAACCATTTGTCGAAATATACTCTGATTGACTCGTGTTTTGATCATTCTTTCCCTCTCCTCACCCTGTAAATTATGCAAGTCAAACTTTATTTCTGGGTGAAGCTCTTCAATGGGTCTCTTTTCATATTTTGCGAGAATGCGCTCGCTTTCAAATACTAATCCTTCCTGATCATTAATAAACTCCTTCCAAATGGGTTCAACCTGTTTCCGACCTCCGCCCATGCCTTTAACACCACGTTGTTGGTGGTAAGGGTCAATGCTGGCAAAGTTGACTAAACGCATGGCGACAGAATCAGGGGTTCGCCGTCCTAACAAATTAGCTAGTTTAATTACGTCAGGATTGCCTTTGTGCATTTTTCCAAATGGCAGTTTCAAGTAGAGATTGAATGCTAAAATCAACTCTTCCCGTGACCAATTAGGACTTTTTGTCATTTTGTTTGCTCCTGATTAACAGGTTTATGCTCACGTTGATCAATAATTAGCCAATTGTTTGCGTGACACAAAGCTGTTCCCTTGCGGCACCATAATCATGTATCACCGTACAAAACTGTCAATTGCTATTGTGACATTTTCGGGTGGAAGATAGCTACATAATAACCTGCTAAAAGTAAGGCTAATTTTATCAGTAGCCCAAGGTACCGGTATTCAGGCCTGCATTTCTTTTTTGAGTAGTTGCGTCAGTGCGTGCAAATGAAAAAAGCCACTCAACATTGCTGCTAAGTGGCTGATAATCAAAGCGGACCCGTAGGGATTCGAACCCCAAACCTCCTGATCCGTAGTCAGGTGCTCTATCCAATTGAGCTACGGGTCCGTAACACATGTCGTGTTCCCGTGTTGGGACTGCAAAAGTAGTAAGTTGTTGGAATAAGTCAAAAGGCTAGCAGGAAAAAATTTGCCTATTTCCCTTTAAAAACCGCCTTCCGCTTCGATAGAAAGGCCATTATGCCTTCGGCCGCATCGTGCGATTGGCCCAAAGCGTCCTGATAGCCAGCCTCTTCCTCCAACATATGCTCCAGGTCGGAATACAGCGACTGATTCAAGACTTGTTTCATGGAGCCGATCGCCAGGGTAGGGGCGTTGGCGTAATACGCTACCGCTTCGTTTACCGCCTGATCCAGGTCGGCGGCTGGTACGGCCCGGCTCACCAGACCCAGGGCTTCGGCTTCTCTGCCGTACACGCGCCGACCGGTGCTGCATAGTTCAAAGGCTTTCAGCGGGCCTACCAGCCGGGGCAGAAAAAACGTGGAGCCGGCATCGGGCATCAGGCCGATGTTGATGAAGATCTGGCTGAGGTAGGCTTCTTCGGCTGCAATGATCACATCGCAGGCCAGCGCCAGGGAGCAGCCGGCTCCGGCAGCTACCCCGTTTACCCGCGCAATCACGGGCTTTGGCAAGCTGCGGATGGCTTTGATCATGGGGTTGTAGCCCGTCCGCAGGGAGTCGCCGAGGGCGAGGCTGCCGCTGTCCTGTAGCTGACTGACACCTTCTTTCAGGTCGGCACCGGAGCAGAAGGCTTTGTCGCCCGCGCCCGTCAGTACCACCACCCGTACCGTGTCATCGTCGCCGGCGTATTTCATGGCCAGACCAATCTCCCGGATCAGTTCGGGGCGGAGGGCATTATAAACGTCCGGCCGGTTTAGGGTAATGGTGCAAACGCTGTTTTGGATTTCGTACAGGAGGTGGTTGAAGTGCATGGGTGTTTCAGGTTTCAGACGTTTGGGCGTTTAAGTTAGCAGATCGTTTTTAGAAAGCCATAGCCTTATAAGCAGCTTGACCTAGCGGCCAACCCGAACCTGAAACTTTGAACCTGAAACCTGAAACAATAAATTAAACCAGCCAAAACACCGTGACCAAGCTAACCGTCAGCCCCAGCGCCAGTCCGGCGCCGATCTGGGCGGGGGTATGGGCATTGAGGTGCAGGCGGGCGCTGGCAACCAGACCGGCCAGAATGGTAAGGGCAATGAGGGAGAGAAACAGGTCGGTTTCGCTGAACTTCAGCATGATGCCGATGATGGCCCCAAGCGAGCCGCCGATGCCTACACTGTGGGCGCTGATTTTCCAGAACAGGCTGATAAAGCCCACCAGCAGAATGGATACGGTAATGCTGCCGAGGATGATGGCAACTTCGGGGGCCGTCTCGGAGACAAGCTGCATCCGGAAGGCAAACAGAAACGTCAGAAACGTATAGATCAGTCCGGTAACCAGGTAGGGGAGACGGCGTTCGGTGCGGTCGTCCATGTGCAGACTGCTGAGTAGCCCCTGCCGGTACATATAATAGATCAGCAGCGCCGGCACGCCAAAGGTGCCAATGGAAATCAGCATCAGCAGACTCAGCCGCGCCCGCTCCGAGAACGCATCCAGGCCAACCACCCCCGGCACCTGAAACAGCAGGATACCAAACAGCAGCGTCGGCATGAGCAAGGGGTGGAAGAGGGCAGAGAGTACGCGGGCAAGTGGGGTAGTCAAGGTAGTAGGCAGTTCTCAGTTGGCAGTTTGCAGTTCGCAGCCAACAGTGTGCTGTTGGCGGAGCTGACAAACGGCCAAAATTACAATAAAAATAGGCGTATACGAAAGTACCGCCTACTGAGAACTGTTAACTGCCTACTGAAGTCTGCCTACTGCCCACTGAGAACTGCCTACAGCACATCAAAGCTGCTTCCGCAACCTGGCCACCGGAATATTCATCTGCTCGCGGTATTTGGCCACGGTCCGGCGGGCGATGTTGTAGCCCCGGTCGTTGAGCATCTTTTCGAGTTTATCGTCGGAGAGTGGGTTCAGCTTGGGCTCGTTGTCAATGAGTTCTTTTAGGATATTCTTTACCTCGCGGCTGCTGACATCCTCGCCCGAGTCGGTGGAGATTCCTTCGGAGAAGAAATACTTGAGCGGGTAGATACCAAACTCGGTCTGGATGGACTTGCTATTGGCCACCCGTGAAACCGTCGAGACATCCATCTCGATCATGCTGGCGATGTCTTTCAGGATCATCGGCCGGAGTTTCGATTCATCGCCGGTCAGGAAAAAATCGTACTGAAATTCCACAATGGCGTTCATGGTCCGGAGCAGGGTCTGCTGGCGCTGCTTGATGGCGTCGATAAACCACTTGGCTGCGTCGAGCTTCTGCTTTACAAACGTGACCGTTTCCTTCAGCGATTTATTATTCTTGCTGCTCTTGTCGTAGGTATCCAGCATCTCGGCAAACGAGCGGCTGATGCGGAGTTCCGGCGCGTTTTTGGCGTTCAGCGTCAGTTCCAGCTTACCGTTGTTGTTGGTCAGAATGAAATCCGGCAACAGGTACTGAATACCGCCTTCTTCATTTTCAACCGAACCCGGCTTCGGATTTAGCTTGGTGATGATGTGAATGACCTCTTTCAGGTCTTCCTCGGTGATGTTCAGCCGTTTCTCAATCTTTTCGTAGTGTTTCTTGGAGAACTCTTCGAAAAACTCATCGATAATCCGGATGGCCAGGTGAACGTAGGGGTCGCTCTGGTCTTTGCGCTGCAATTGCAGAATCAGACACTCCTGCAGGGTACGGGCGGCAATACCGGGGGGATCAAACGTCTGAATCTTCTTCAGCACTTCCTCCAGTTCGTCGGTATCCGTAAAAATATTCTGGGAAAAGGCCAGGTCGTTGACAATCGCCTGAAGCGACCGTCGGATGTAGCCGTCGCTTTCAATGCTGCCGATGAGTTGCAGGCCAATGGCTTCCTGCTGTTCACTGAGCAGCAGATAGCCGAATTGCTGCATCAGCGAGTCAATCAGGCTGGAACGGGTGGCAATAGGTACATCGCGGTCTTCTTCGCCGTAGTTGCCGTCGCCCTGCATTTTGTAGCCGCCGTATTCGTCGTCGTTCAGGTAACCGTCAATGTCGAGGTCGTTGTTGCGGTCGTAGTCGTCGCCATCGTCGTAGTCATCGGCGAACGGGTCATCGTCCTTGGAATCGTAATCTTCATCAGCACCTTCCTCCAGCGCCGGGTTGATTTCCAGTTCTTCTTCAATGCGGCTGTCCAGTTCGGCGGTTGGAATCTGCAGCAGCTTGATAAACTGAATTTGCTGCGGAGATAGCTTCTGCTGTAGCGTCTGGTTCAGGCTAAGCCTCTGCATGGTGAGTGGTCAATTAGGGTAGTGTACTAAAAACGTCGAGTGAATGGGTGAGTCACCAAACGTGCGCTCACAATTATCAGACCAATTTTATCAAATTTTTGTTTGACTCGCTAATAAAATTTGTGTGAATAATTTATAAGCCCTTGTTTTACAGCCACGAATTTTAGCCAGTTGCCTTTCCGTAAATGATCAAGAAGCTATACGATACCTCGCTGAGTCTGCTGACCGACCTGTACCAACTGACAATGGCGTATGGGTACTACCAATCGCAAACGGCTGAGAAAGAGGCTGTTTTCAACCTCTATTTCCGCAGGCATCCGTTCAGTGGCGGCTTTACGGTAGCCTGCGGACTCAATTACGTGATCGGCTACCTCCGCGAGTACAGGCTATCAAAAAAAGATATCCGGTACCTGGAAACGCTGACCGGCAACGACGGCAAGCCGCTGTTCGACGCTGATTTCCTGCAGTATCTGACCCAACTGGAATTTACGTGCGATATCGACGCCGTACCCGAGGGGACCGTGGTGTTTCCCAACGAGCCGCTGCTGCGGATACGCGGCCCCATTCTGCAGTGTCAGTTATTGGAAACACCCCTGCTGAACATGGTCAACTTCCAGTCGCTGATCGCTACCAAGGCCGCCCGGCTGCGGCTGGCGGCCAAAGACGATACCCTGCTGGAGTTTGGGCTGCGCCGGGCGCAGGGTGTCGACGGGGGCATGACCGCCAGCCGGGCCGCTTACATAGGGGGCTGCGATGCTACCTCCAACGTGCTGGCCGGCAAGCTGTATGATATTCCGGTAAAGGGTACCCACGCCCATAGCTGGGTGATGTCGTTTCCCGACGAGCTGACGTCCTTTGAGACCTACGCCGAGGTGCTGCCGAACAACGTGACGTTTCTGGTCGATACCTACGATACGCTCGAGGGAGTACGCAACGCCATCCGCGTCGGCCACAAACTGCGGGAACGGGGGCATACACTCGCCGGCATCCGGCTCGACTCCGGCGATCTGGCTTACCTGAGTATAGAATCCCGCAAGCTCCTGGACGAAGCCGGCTTTACCGATACCGGCATCGTGGCCAGCAACGACCTCGACGAACACATTATTACCAGCCTGAAAGAGCAGGGCGCGCAGATCAATATCTGGGGGGTAGGCACCAAACTGGTAACGGCCTACGACCAGCCGGCTTTGGGCGGGGTCTATAAACTGGCGGCTATTCGGGAAGGTGACGGCGAAGGGGCGCGGTGGGAGTACAAAATGAAGCTGTCGGAGCAGGCCATCAAAATTTCGACGCCGGGTATTCAGCAGGTCAGGCGGTACCTTGACGAGCAGGGTAATTTTGTATCCGACATGATCTACGATGAAGACCGGCTACCTACCGATGCCGCCACCATGATCGACCCGCTGGATTTTACCAAACGCCGGAAGTTTGACGCCGGTCAGCCGTACGAAGACCTGCTGGTGCCGATCTTCCGGAAAGGGAAGCTGGTGTACCAGCAGCCTGATATTCACCAGGCAAGGGAGCGGGTACAGCAGCAACTGGCGGGGCTACACGCGGGCATCAAGCGGTTCGTCCATCCGCATACTTACCCCGTCGGGCTGGAGCGGCAGTTGCACGAGTTGAAGACCGCGCTGATCCTGAAGCTGCGGGGGCAGGGGTAGCAAGGGGTAGTTGATTGGTAAATTAGTTTCCTGGTTAGCTAGGCTCCCTGCTACTCCTGCCATCCCTGCCACCCCTGCCCCCTTATTCCGCCCGCAACGACTTCACCGGATTGGCCAGAGCCGCCTTTACGCTCTGAAAAGAGACGGTAATGAGCGCAATGGTGATGGCCAGCAGGCCGGCCAGGGCAAACATCCACCACTCGATGCTGATTTTATAAGCAAAGTCCTGGAGCCAGCGATTCATAGTGTACCAGGCGATGGGGGTGGCAATGAGGAGGGCAATCAGGACCAGTTTGAGGAAGTCGGCGCTGAGCATCGAAACAAGGCTCGGTACGGAAGCTCCCAGCACTTTCCGGATGCCGATCTCTTTGGTACGTCGCTGGGCGGTGAAGGTGGCCAGGCCGAACAAACCCAGGCAGGCAATGAAAATAGCCAGACCCGCCGACGCCAGAAAGAGCTGCCCCCGGCGCTGGTCCGACTCATACTGCCGGGCGTAGTTCTGGTCCAGAAAATACGTTTCGCAGACATTGATCGGATCAAATTCTTTGAATACCTGCTGAATATAGGCGAGCGTCGCCGGCAGGTTGTCGGGTCGCAGCCGCAGGAACAGATTATCTGACTCCGCTTTCCGGATAGGCGTCAGGATAACGGGCTCAATCGGCTGGTGCAGGGAAGCTACGTGAAAGTCGGCCACAACACCTACCACCTCCACCGGCTTCGGCAGCGGTGCTTTCTCATCGGCCGGCAGAAACCAGATGCGCCTGCCGATGGGGTTCTGCCAGCCGGCCTTACGGACTAGTGTTTCGTTGACCAGTACCGACCGCAACGAGTCGGCTCCGTTGCCCGCTCTGAAATCCCGGCCCGCCGTCAGCCGGAGCTGCATGGTCGATACATAGGCGGGATCAATACCCAGGATGTGGGTCATATCGGTCCGGGAAGGCTTCTGGTTGTTTCGTTCCAGAAAGACGCCCCCCATACCCAGGTCGTCTTTGCCCAGCGGATTGGTGGTAGCGGAAGCCTGGAGAATATTGGGATTACGCAGCAGTTGGGTTTTAAATGCGTCGACGCGATTGCGCATGGCGTAGTCGGGTACGCGGACACCCACCACCGGTGCGTTGGTGAAACCCAGGCTTCGGGTCGAGACGAACTGCATCTGGGCGTATACGACCAGCGTGGCGGCAATCAGGGCAATGGATACCGAAAACTGCGCAACCACCAGCGTTTTGCGAAACGTGCCCCGCCCGGCGCTCGCGCCAAAGCGCGATTTGAGCACCCGCACCGGAGCAAATCCCGACAGCACAAACGCCGGGTATAAGCCACTCAGCAAACCAGTCAGCAACGTCAGGCCGATCAGCCCGCCGATGAGCAGCGTATTGCCCTCGACTACCCCCTGCAACGACTTACCCGTTAGCTGGTTGACCAGGGGCAAGGCCAGTTCCAGCAGTTGCACGCACACCACCTGCGCAAGTGCGGCCAGCAGGAGTGATTCGGTCAGGAACTGAGCAACCAACTGACTACGCTGCGAGCCCACCACCTTCCGAATCCCAATCTCCCTCGCCCGCATGGCCGACTGCGCCGTGGTGAGGTTGACGTAGTTGATGCCGGCCAGCAGCAGAATAATGGCGCCTACGGCCGCAAACAGGTAGAGGTAACGCACATCGGCATTGGCCGACAGTTCATTGACCAGGTGTGAGTGCAGGTGGATCGACGTCAGCCGTTGCAGTTCCAGATGAGCGGTAACGCCCATCATATTCAGGTGCTTTTGGTAGAAAGCCGGCATTTTGGCCTGTAACCGCGCTGGATCGTAGCCTTCCCGAAGCAGCAGATAGGTGTATAGGGAAAAATTCTGCCACTCCTTCAGAAAACCGGCACTTGTGTTTAGGGAACCCACGGCGCCAAACTGAAAATGGGACTGCCGGGGCGGGTCACTAATGACGCCTGTAATCAGATAATCGGGACTATTCTGAATGTGAATAGTCTGGCCATACGCCTTAGCCGCGTCACCATACAGGCTTTCCGCTACCGAGCGGGTGAGTACCATTGAGTTGGGCGCATCCAGTGCCCGCGCCGGGTCGCCTGCCAGAAACGGATAGCTGAACATCTCGAAGAAACCCGAGTCCGCATAAACTACCACGCTCTTTACCGGTTCACCGCTCGCTTTTAAGTATTCGCCCCCTTCGCTGAGGATACGTACGGCCTGTTCCACCTCCGGAAACTCCGCCTTCAGGGTCGGCGCATACGGTCCCGAGGTCGAGGCTGCGTCGATCTGGTTGCCTTCCCACTGAAAGTGATTGACTACCCGCACAATGCGGTGGGCATTGGTATGGTAACGGTCGTAGCTCAGTTCGTCGGCAATGAACAGGCCGATCAGCAGGCAGACGGTCAGCCCGACGGCCAGTCCGAACACATTGATAAGGCTGAACGTGCGATTCTTCCAGAGGTTGCGGAAGGCGATTTTGAGGTAGTTGTGGAGCATAGGGCCAGGGGTTTACCAACAGGTCTATGAAACCATGCACTGGGTGATTTTTCTCCGCGTCTCGGTCGGGTCGGCTGAGAAGACTATGAATAGAGCCCAAATGTAATGCCAAATGGTAATTACTGTGTTTATGCCTTGCAACGGAGGAGAGAGGTTGAGGAGTTTGTCCGTAAATGGACAGAGCGCGTTCGGGGGCGGACAATGTGTCAGCGCGGGCAAGAAGCTCTATGGGAGCTTAATGACGCTCCGGATAACGGCTCTATATTCTCATTGTATAAGTTGGTAGTTAGCGAATAACGAGCTACTTTTAACTATTTGGTTCTCATATGTAATACTTCGGTAGTTTGTTCCTGATGATGCGTACCTAATCCTGAAGATCGTTACGAAAAACTTTTCCCAAATACACGGCAGGTGTACCTGTATATTATCAATTGCCTGGCTGCTGGTCCAGACGGCTGGAGCGCAGGTAGACACGCTCTTTCGGCTCCCGCCCGATAGGCAGGTTCTGCGCCTGTGGCAGCATGCGCCTTATTTTGCCATTAGTCACCCTCCATACCTGCGAGCCCGCGACTCTACCCGCGTATTTGCCCAACTCGACCGGCTGGCTGCCTTTGCCGAAAAACGGAGCGACGACCGCCTGTTCTGGTACGCCCAACTCAATAAGATCCTGTTTCGGCATACGCTGCTTGCTGAGGCAAAAAAGCCGTCGGTCGTGTTAGATTCGGCCCAATCCTACTTTGACCAATGCCCGGTACCCGTAGTTAAGGCTTCGTATTGGTATCAACGGGGCTTCTACTACTTCGAAGAGCAACGGTTCGACGAGGGGTTTCGCTGGTTGCTGCGTGCCCAGCAAGCCTTTGAACAGATTGGCTACGATCGTATTCCTGAAATCAGCGAGTACCTCTCCGGGTTAGGCGGCCGGTACTATTTCTTTGGTGAGTATGCCATCTGCATCCGCTACATGTTGGCCTCTTTCCGCTACCCGCCCTGGGTTAGGCGGGCGGAGACTACCGCCCACAATACTGTAGGCCTGAGCTACCAGCACCTGCGCAGGTTTCCGCAGGCACAGGCCTATTTTGCCAAAACCCTGAGCCTGGCCGGCCGGTATGGCGACTCTGCCTATGTGGCCATCGCCAATACTAATCTGGGTCACCTGCTGCTACTTCAGGGTAGGCCTGAGCCGGCGCTGCCTTACCTCTATAACGGCTATCGGTTTAGCTGGCAGCCCATTCCCGAGAACCACGTGCCCGAGAATGCCGCCCTGACCGCCCTCTACCTGGCTCAGGCGCTGCTGGACCTGGACAGTACCCGTAAAGCCAGGACCTACATCGACCGCTCGACACAGTTGTTTACCAACCGCCCCTGGTCGGATTATGACCTTCAGTACTATCAGGCGCAGACCAGGTATTATAAGAAGACAGGAGATTACCGCCTGGCAACAATTTACCTGGACTCGACCCGGCATCTGGAAACATCCATGCGGGCCTTGTTTAACAGCCGTCTGGTAGCGGCTAACCAAATGCAGATCAACGCTGAGCGGTACCTAAATGAAGTTTTTCGTCTGGAGGCTGATAAGAAAAATGCCCTTGGTGCGTAACATCATTCTGATTGCTGCCCTGCTGCTGGTGCTGGCTGGATGGTACGCCTTTCGGCAGAATCAGCGGAAACGTCTGCAGGAAAAACAGGTTTTGCTGGAGCAACAGCAGCGAGCCGAACAACTGCTGGTCCAGTACATGACCCACCTTCAGGAGAAGAACCAGCTTATTGAATCCATTTCGGCGGAGCTCAACCAGGTGGAGCCCCCGATTAGTCCGAACCCATCGATCGAGGGTTTGTTGAACCGAGTCATTCTGACCGACGCCGACTGGCAGCAGTTCAAGTCCCTCTTTGAAGATGTCCATCCCGGTTTTTTTTCTACCCTTCGGAACCGTCATCCTGATTTAACCAGAGCCGAAGTGCGCCTGCTGGCTTTGTTGAAACTCCGCATCGACACCGGTCAGATGAGCCGAATGCTGGGCATCTCGCCCGAATCCATCCATAAAACCAAGTACAGGATGCTCAAAAAGCTGGGCGATAACGCTCAATCAACGCTGGTTGCCCTCTTAGCCAACGGAGAGGTCCGGTCGTAACTTCCTAATTAACAACCAAATAGTTTTTTGTCCATAGTTTTGTCCATCCCTCAAATTAGGTAATCTGTTTTGGTTGCTGTTTCCTTTGCTTTATCCAGAGCTTTGGCTAATACTCAACTAAACATTTACCTGCATGAAAAAAACTGTAATTCCACTCTTAATCGGTCTTGGATTGCCTGCCCTTGGTATGGCCCAGCGCCTGATGCCGAGCGTGGTGGCGAATGCCGGGGGCTATGACCAGAACAGTCAGCTGGCCCTGGAATGGACATTGGGCGAAACCTTCGTTGAGACTGTTTCACGTCCCGATCGCATTTACACTCAGGGTTTTCACCAACCTATGTTGAGTGTTGAGGAGTTACCTCAGCTTGCTTCGCCTTACCGCATCCGAATTTCACCCAATCCGGTAGTAGCCGTACTGAACATTGCTATTGAAGCAGCGGAGGATACCAGGTTCCAACTCAATCTCACGGACCTGACGGGTCGTACTTTATACAGTAAGCCGGCCGAGGGCCGCTTAGACGCCTTACAGGTGGATATGAAAGATCTGCCGGCGGGTGTATACATCCTGCAGGTTGCCACCCCTGAGGGCCGACCTGCTAGAACGGTCAAAGTAGTTAAACAGTAACCCTTACTCAATCAACACCATGAAAAAACTATATACCATTCTACTATTAAATCTGCTTGTCTGGTCGCTAACGTATGGCCAGTTAGTACCCAGGGGTATGAAGTATCAGGCAGTTGCCCGCAATCTGACCGGGACTGTTATGGCCAACCAGGAAATAACCCTGAAAATAACCCTGTTAAGCTACCAGTCGAAAAACGGGCAGATTCATTACAGTGAAACTCATACGGTGACCACCAATCAGTTTGGTTTATTTACCCTCACCATCGGGGAGGGCATCGCAGGTAACGGCGCTTTTAACGCTATTCCGTGGAGTAGTGAGGACATCTGGATGGAAGTCGCCATCCGGGATAAAGGCATGAGCAGCTTTGCTACGCTGAGCAGCAGTAAGCTGCTGGCGGTTCCTTATGCCATTCATGCGGCTACGGCCTCTGAACTGGTAGGCAGTAAGACCAATCCGGTGGCACGGGTGGCTGCGGGGCCGCAACCATCGGTTACGGATGGGGTCCCGGCCCAGGCCTGGAATCTGTTCGGGAACTCAACTACTAATGAGACTAAAGATAAGTTGGGAACAACCGATTACATGGGCCTGATCATGACTACTAACAACATCGAGCGGCTCAAAATCACCCGGGATGGCGACATCAACATTGCCAATACGCTGAATGTGGGCAAAGATGTCAATATAGGGAGGGATCTGAATGTAGAGCGAAGTGTTTACCTGAATAAGGGAACTGGTGGTCAAACCATCAATTATGGTCCTCTCACGGTAGAGCGGCTTAGTCCGACCTACCTAACCGGCATTTTGACCGTTGATCTGGCGACGCTGCTCAAAAGCACGCTGGTCGTTGACGGCACCACGAACCTGAACAGCAGCCTTTCGGTCAATAACCAATCGCCCACTAAGTTGACGGGTATACTGGATGTGGATGGTGCGACGCGTCTGAGAAATACGCTGATCGTTGATGGCGCTACGGACCTGAACAACACGCTGAATGTAGATGGAGCGACTACTCTGAAGAATACCTTAACGGTTGATGGGGCGACTGATCTGAATAGCACCTTAAACGCCGACGGCGCTACTACCCTGAAAAACACGCTTGACGTTGACGGCGCAACCGTCCTGAAAAACACCTTACGGGTAGACGGGGCCACTGATCTCAAGAACACGTTGAATGCCGACGGGGCTACCACGCTAAAGAGTACCTTAGCGGTTGATGGCGCTACAGATCTGAAAAACACCTTAAATGCGGATGGGGCTACCACGCTGAAAAGTACGCTGGTAGTTGATGGCGCTACCAATCTGAACAGTGCGCTTACAGTTAATAATGGTAGTCCGACTCATCTAACGGGTATTCTTACTGTCGATCAAACATCGGCGCTGAATGGGCAAGTCACCATTACCGCAAATGTGGGAAATGCCGAAGATAATTACGATAGCTATCCACTCAGAGTGACGGGAAACGAACAGGGTATCGTTGTAAAATTGTCCAGTTCAAAACCGAAGCGGGGCAATAATTACATGATGTTCATGAATGGCGAGGGAACGCCATCGGGCCGTATTGAAGGGTTTGAAGGCATGGCCGACGGCCTCCGGAGCGCTGTGAATAATGTCGTTGGCGAAGGCAGTGATGATGCCTCCCAGGATCGTGATCAGGAGGTGGCCGCCAACGTACCCACCGGCGCCAGCAATTATTTCAATACAAACTATGCGTTTGGGGCTTTTCAGTTAACATTGACGTTAATTGATAACATCATCCGTCTGACGACGAATGCCATTGCGTGCGGTGCGGGTATTGGTATATTCGGCGATTGCGATGATGTTTTCTGGAGTTCAGTTGACGTTATTATTGGGGGGATTCAGCTAGGAGGTTACATCGCCTACAACGAGCAAACCTCTCCGGCCGGCGTTGGTTACGAGTCCGGCGGAGCCGATTATGCCGAGTGGCTGCAAAAAGCCGACCTCAAGGAATCGTTGACCTACGGTGATGTGGTAGGCGTTGTGGGAGGAGCCATCTCGAAGAACTATGTCGACGCGGAGAAATTTATGGTTGTTTCCCACAAACCGGCGGTCATCGGGGGTATGCCCGAAGCCGGAAAGGAGAATCAATATACCAAAGTAGCTTTTATGGGGCAGGTGCCCGTTAAAGTTGTCGGACGGGTCTGCAAAGGAGATTATATCTTACCGTCCGGAAATGGTGACGGTATGGCTACGGCACTGGCACCGGCCGACATGAAAGCCCGGGATTTCGCACGAATCATTGGCGTTGCCTGGTCAGAATCGGACCCTAAAAAATTATTCAACTACATTAATACCGCCGTCGGCATCAACGCCAATGATATGGCAGGTATGATTGAGCAGATGCAGGCGCTAATGAATACCATGCAGCTTGCCCTGCAAAAAGCGGTTCCGGAGTATAAGCCCATGTTGTATGCGGTAGGCCAGAAAGCCACCTCAATCGCCATGGATTACACGACAGCACCACCTATCCGGGAAACCGTGGGTGAAAATTTGCAGAGGGCTAAGTATAACAACGTAAATGAAGCCATGAAAGCTGCCCAGGAATATGCGGCTAATCAGGGAGTGGATCTGAAGCAGTATCCGTTACTCGGCGAATTCTTCAGCAACCCGACCGTTGAAAATGCCCAGAAAGTGCAGAATCACTACATGAAAGCGTTAGCTCGGGCACAAAACATCATGGCCCGTATGGAGAAAAGCACCAAAACGCCCATGAATAAGTAAAGAGTGAACGATACGTAGTTAATGAGTAAGTATCTCTGCAACAGCCTGCTGGTTGGGTAAACCAGCAGGCTGTTGGCGTATTTGGTCTTTGACCCTCATGCCTCTGATTTTATCTGAACTCCACAATACTATACGCCGACTGATTTGGCTTGCGGGTCTGAGTTCCGACCTTAGTCAGCACCCGGTCATCGTCGTGAATGACCATCAACCGGCGGGGTGTAATGATGGTCAGGTCTTCGGCTTTGTGGTCAAACTTCAGGACGGAGCCGTTGCGGTAGTCGATGACGGGCCGGAGTTTGTTGGCCCCCAGATTTTCCAGGTCTACCGTCCACAGATAAGCGCCTAACTGCTCCCCGTTTTCGTAGGAGGTCAGCACGTAAAACTGATCGTGGACTTTGTCGTATTCAAGGCTGGAAATGGCCAGGGGTTTGGGCAGGCTGGGATAGGCGGTAGCCAGATCAAAATCGGCGGCTACCTGAAAAGGCCCGGTCAGACTGACTTGTCCCTGATCGATTCGGTATGGGGCGACCAGCAGCTTTATCTTATACTGGAAGGCATCATATTTCGCTCCCTCCTCACGGATACCCAGATACAGCCGGTCGTCGGTAGCGGCCAAGCCTTCAACTTTGAAATAAGGAGCACCGTTGGGAAATTCCGGCGACGTTAGCAGCCGGGAAATCTGATCGCGGAGGCTGATCGATGTCGGGTCATCGGGCGTAGCACCCAGGACTTTTACGTCGTTGCGGTTGTTGGTGTTCCAGTACAGGATGGTATTGTAGCCATTCCACTCTTTGCTGTCGGGTTTCACGCGATCGAAGGCCGTAGTCAGAAACGCATACTGTCCGTTGGGCGTGAGCGCAAAATCCTCGTATTTTTTACCAATACTGAACGCTTCACTGGTCAGGTAGCCGCCGGGTTTCTGACCGGGGCGGGTAAACTCGTCGTTCCGGTACGCCCAGTAGAAAACCGATGCCTTACCGCCCGGCACGTCTTTATCGCTGGCTACGAGTATATCGTTGCCGTCGAAGAGAATGGCCGAGGCCTCACACCAGACCGCCGGAGCGTCGGCGGTTTCGTCAAAGCAGTCAATAAACCCTTCCTGCGTAATCGTTGCCGTATAGCGTTTCTCGCTAGTAGCCTTGCTGGCCTTCCGGTCGGTTTCGGTAGTGGAGGTCTGAGAGGGAGTCTGGACTGTTTTGCACTCAGTAAACGTTAGCAGCGAAACCGTCAGCAGGATAAGTGACCACGAAAAGCGCATAAATCAGGAGTGTTTTTGTGCGTAGGACTGTGCCGCCAAAATTAGGAAGTAAATCTATTTTGACCGCAATTTTGTTATTCCTCAATATCGTACGTAACTCGCTTCAATGAGACTTATAAAAGTAGCGGCCGGGGTCCTCAACCAAATTCCGCTGGCCTGGGAACACAATCAGCAAAACATCATCAACGCCATCGACGAAGCCCGGAGCCAGGGCGTCAGCCTGCTCTGCCTGCCCGAACTCTGCATCTCGGGCTACGGCTGCGAAGACGCCTTTTTTGCGCAGAACACCGTCGACCAGTCCATTGCTTCGCTGCTGGAAATTGTTGGCCATACGCAGGATATTGTGGTGTCCGTGGGCCTGCCCATCCGGCACAGCAACCGGACGTTTAACGTAGCCTGCCTGATCGCCAACAAACACATTCTGGGCTTTGCTGCCAAGCAATACCTGGCCAACAATGGCATTCATTACGAGCATCGCTGGTTTCAGCCGTGGATGCTCAACCTCCGCGACGAAATCAAGGCAGGGGAGTTCGGCTACCCGCTGGGTGATCTGGTTTTTGATGTATCTGGTATCCGGGTCGGTTTTGAGATCTGCGAAGATGCCTGGATTGCCAGCCGGCCCGGCCGGGCCTTGTATGACCGAGGTGTCGATGTCATTCTGAACCCCAGCGCCAGCCACTTTGCGTTCCATAAGTCGCAGGTTCGGGAGCGGTTTGTGATCGATGCGTCGCGCTCGTTCGGCGTGAGCTACGTGTACACCAACATGCTTGGCAATGAAGCAGGCCGCGCTATCTTCGACGGTGATGCCATGGTGGCCAGTAACGGTGAACTGCTGGTGTCGGGTGCCCGGCTGAGCTACGAGGACTTTGTGATTGTGCCGGCAGTGATCGACGTCGAGATAACGCGACTGACCCAGGCGCAGAACCGCACTAATCTGGCGCTCCTTATGCCTAACCTGCGCGTATCGGCTACGTTTGACTTCCCGGAGATCAGTCCGGTGGTGCAGAAAGCCGGGCTGGAACCGTGGGAGCGGGGTGGCGCTTTGAAAGAAGAAGAATTTGCCCGTGCTGTAGCACTGGGTTTGTTCGATTACCTGCGGAAGAGTCGCTCCCAGGGCTATGTGCTGTCGCTGAGCGGAGGGGCCGATTCCTCAGCTATTGCTGCGCTGGTGTATCTGATGGTGCAGATGGCCGAGGAGAATATTGGACTGGATGGCATCAAGAAGAAGCTAAACTACATCAAAGCGATTCAGGCGTGCCAGTCGCCCGAAGAAATGGTCGGCAAACTGCTGACGGTTATTTACCAGGGTACCGAAAACAGCTCCCAGGATACACTGCACTCGGCGCGGTTGCTGGCGGAGTCAATCGGCGCGACGTTCTATAACATCAACATCAACGGGCTGGTCGAGACGTACACCAAACTGATCGAAGACCAGATTGGCCGTCAGCTTACCTGGGAGACCGACGACCTGGCCCTGCAGAACATTCAGGCGCGGGTGCGTGCTCCGAGTGTCTGGATGCTGGCCAACCTGAACAATGCCCTGCTGCTTTCCACCTCCAACCGCTCCGAAGCGGCCGTAGGGTACGCCACCATGGATGGTGACACAGCGGGTAGCATCTCCCCCATAACGGGTATCGACAAGCATTTTCTGCGCAACTGGCTCCGATGGCTGGAAAACGAAGGACTGAACGTCATCAACACACCTACGGCCCACGAGCGGATTCGGATAGCCGGCCTGAACGCCGTCAACAACCTCCAGCCCACCGCCGAACTGCGGCCGCTGGACAAAAAGCAGACCGACGAAGACGACCTGATGCCGTATGAGGTGCTGAACGAGATTGAGAATATTGGTATCCGGGATAAACAGCCGCCGGTGGAAGTGCTCAAAGCCATGGAAGTTCGCTTCAAGGGCATCTACGACCGGGAGAAGCTGTTGCTGTGGGTTGAGCGGTTCTTCCGGCTCTGGAGCCGCAACCAGTGGAAGCGCGAACGCTATGCCCCTTCCTTTCACCTCGACGACCATAACCTCGATCCGCGCAGCTGGATGCGCTTCCCGATCCTGTCCGGCGGCTTCGAGAAAGAAATCCAGCAAATGAAAGATTACGCCAGCGGCTGGGACGGCAACCGGCGCAAAGGGAAGATTGGGTTTTAGGCTTGGCCCGCTATTATTTGTAAATTAGCAGACTATGACAACGATTCAGATCGAAGTGCAGGATGATCTGGTACAGCGGCTAGGGGTAGCCGCTGTCCAAAAACTGCTGGAGGAGGAACTAGCCTACCAGCGATTTAAACTGCTTGAAGAGAGTATACAGGCATCTATGCAGGCTGCGGAAGGCGTGGATTGGGAGAAGGAGTTTGAGCAGGCCCGGCAGGAAGCGTTTGACGACTATCAACGCCAGCAACGGGAAAAATGACATCGTACGTTCTTGACGCCAATATTCTGTTCAGCGGTATTCTAAGTCGTAAGCCGGTCTACAGAGCCTTATTTTCTATATACACTTTCTACCCGCCTGACTTTGCCTTTATTGAATTGGAGAAATACCGGGCGCTTATCCAGAAGAAGGCTGGAGCCGATACCACTCAGCTAAAGGAGTTTACCTTATTTATCTTTTCCAGACTTATAGTGGTACCTGCTTACCTTATTTCTGACGCAACCAGGGGGCACGCTGAAGAGTTGGTCAAAACCATTGACCCAAAGGATGTTGCCTATGTTGCTTTGGCAGAGGAATTGAACGCCACATTACTCACCAGAGATCAGATTTTACACAACGGCCTTGTTGCCAGGGGGTACAGGAAGGTTCAACTTTTTGAAAGCTTTATAGCCGAGCAAATCAAGTTAGGCCTGGTATGAAAACAATCCTTCCTGGTCTTCTTTTTGCCGCTCTGTGGGCGTCGGCGTCCGTGGCGACGAAGTTTGGTATCCAATCGGCTGATCCGCTGGTGCTGGCGAATGTGCGGTTTATGATTGCCGGCGGCCTGATGCTGTTCTACGCCCATGGCCTGCGCTCAAATTACAATGCCCGGCCTGCGGGTATCGAGTGGCGGCAGCTGACCATCTTTGCGCTGTTGAATACGACGATCTACCTGGGTACCTTCGTGCTGGCAATGCAGGAGGTGTCGGCAGGTATCGGTAGTTTGTCCACGGCGACAAGTCCGCTGTTTATCACGCTGATGTCGGCGATCTGGCTTCGGCGCCCGCTGCTGTGGAACGAGGGGTTGGGCATGTTGCTTGGGTTGGCCGGCGTGGGGGTAGCTACCTATCCGCTGCTTCAAAACAGTTACGCCACGCTGGAGGGGCTGCTGATTCTGCTCGGTGGGATGATCTCGGTATCGGCTGCTACGGTCTACTACGCCCGCATTACCTGGCGATTACCCAACATTGTCATCAACGGCTGGCAGGTCATGCTGGGTGGGCTCCTGCTGTTACCCGTTACGTTGCTGGCGGGCGATGTGACCAGTACGCAGTATGACACCCGCTTCTGGGCCTCTGTTTTCTGGCTGATTATCCCGGTGTCGGTGGTGGCCCTGCAACTCTGGTTTTACCTGGTCCGGCTGGATGCCGTGCGTGCCTCGCTGTGGCTGTTTCTCTGTCCCATCTTCGGCTTCGCCTACTCGGCCTGGCTGCTGGGCGAGCCCATTACGGTTTACACCGTTGTTGGTACGGTACTGGTGATAATTGGCCTGTATCTGGCCCGGAAATAATTTTGGATTAGGGATCTGGGATTTCGGATTTAATGGTCGCTTAGTAAATCCGAAATCCCCAATCCAAAATCCGACATTGCATCACATTTTCCGGATCACCATCTCGACCCGTCGGTTTAGCCGGCGGGTTTCTTCGGTGCTGTTGTTGGCGATGGGACGGGTGCCGCCATAGCCACGGGTTCGGATGCGCCGGGCTGCAACTCCACTTTTCACCAGGAACTGTTTGATTATATCGGCCCGCTGTTTGGACAGTTCCAGGTTTTTATCAAAATCGCCCTGGTTGTCGGTATGGCCGGCCAGTTCAATCTCTACTTTGGGGTTATCGCGCAGAAACTTCAGCAGGTTATCCAACTCCGGCTGTGACTCCGGCAGCAGGTTGGCCGTACTCTGGGCAAACTGAACCGCCCGTAGCTCGGTGGTAACGTCTTTCTCTAAACGAAATTCGGTGGGGGCAGGTACGCTGGTCGGTTTGGTCGGGGCTGTAGCCGGCTGACGAGGCTCCGGCGTGGGGGCCGATTTGGTTACCGAAGGTGTATCAGTCGATTGCCGGACCAGGGTGCGGTTGAGCCGGATAAGCTTGCCGGTCAGGTGAGTTGGGTACGTTGAGGTAAAGGCAAATGGCTCTTCTTTGGTATCGTAGCCAGTAGCTTTCGTGATGATGACGTAGCTGCGTTTTGGGTCAAGCCGGAAACGAAAGCTGCCGTCGGTAATGGTCATGCTGGTAAAGGGCTTGTTCTGATCCGAATACCGGATGCTGACCACGGCGCCCACAATCATCCGGCGTGTTTCAGCGTCGACCACCGCTCCTTCAATCAGGGTTTCTCCGGAAGGCGTTACAGCTTGCCGGTCGGGCTGGGCAAGGCAAACAGGAGCCACGGAAAGCCCCAGCCAGATAAAACCGAGAAGTTGGATAAAAAAGAGTTTTATCATACAACAAAAGTAACACCAAATGGGGTAATTATTGTCCCCATCGCCTTAAAAAAGCTGTTCTGAGGCCTCTGGAAAGGGTGTGAAAATATAGTTGAAAATAATCGTAAAAATCTTGATTAAGACGCTGTTTATCAGTATATTTATAGGCTAATAATCGGAATAAAAATTGAACGTAAGCCGGGGCAGATTTGTTGATAAAGTATGAGAGAGACAACCAATGTGGCGATGAATGCAATGGATTCTCAGGCACCTTTCGGGTCGGGTCAGCCGATGGACGAAAATTGGCGGAAATCTATACCGGCACAGGTGTTCCTGAACCACTTTTTTGCGATGGATTTTCACATCCAGAACCTGGACGACCTGGCCGATGTAGCGAAGTTTCCGATCTATCATCAGTTTGAGCCGACCGTTACCGACGAGCAGCGTAAAGCCTTGGAGAAGTTACTGTTAAACAGCTGGAGTGCCGAATACGCGCTGCGGATTACGCCGGTTGTCAACGACGAACAATACCTGCAAAGCTCGTTGCACTGGACATTTCCGCAGGCTTATTATAGTGCACTGTTCAGCGCGCGGGCATTTCTGGCCGTGCAGGGCATCAACGTAAGCAATGAAGACCTGATCCGGAAGCGGATTGGTAATGCCGTGGTACGGGGGTTTTATCCGGCTTCGGTGGGGTATTATGCCCTCGGTCCGTTAAACAACTACCGGATGCACCGACTGCCGATGGCAAAACGGATGGACGATGGCTCAAAGCCGGATCTGGCTCTTCCTTCGCGGGAAGTTGCGGCTCAACTGGAGCTGACGCAGTTTTTGAAGACAACCCGTGACCAGCGAATCAAGGCGCTGAAGGTGATTATGCAGAGCAACCCGAAGACGGCGCTGCGGAGCCAGCGTACCGGCGAAATTCTGCAGAAGTTCAGCGTTGAACAGTACAAGCAACTGGCCCGGCAGATCGGCTACACCACGTATTTCGATATGCTGAGCCGGTTGCGGATTTCTTCGACCAATCGCGAGATTGAGCGGTTTGTCGATTCGGAGATCGATGTAAAGTTATTCCACCAGAGCCTGGTCAACATCGTGTCGCACGTCAACGCCGTCCACGAGTGTTATATCGCGAAGGCACTGGGCGTAGCGGGCTATAAGCAGCTCATTGCCAAACTGCCGTCGTATCTGCAGGAGGGCTTTGTACGGGAGCGGCTGCAGCTCCTGATTGAACCCATGATGAGCCGGAAAATGGCGGCTTAATTCAAGAGATCGCCCACTGTAGGCCGAACGACATATCGTTCGGCTTTTTTGTTACACTTTCGTTTAAAACAGGTGCATATGATACGAAATGCTACCTGTTGGCCATCAATCTTTTCCGTTTACTAAATGGCGCGCCAAAATCCTCATTATTAGTCACTTCTTTGCGGAAGAAAGTTGTAGATTTAAGACAAGAGACCCTTTTACCAATTTACTATGAAACGAAAAATTGTACGAATTGCCCTGGGCGTCGTTGGCGCGGTTGCCCTTCTCATTATTGGTGGTGTGGCGTATGTAAAGCTGATGCTGCCGGATGTAGGGCCTCCACCCGAGATTAAGATTCAGGCTAATGCCGCTCAGATTGAGCGGGGGAAATACCTGGCTCATCATGTGGCGCTCTGTATCGACTGTCATTCTGAGCGGGATTATAACCGTTTTGCCGCTCCGCTGGTCGTTAATTCGGAAGGGAAAGGAGGGGAGGCCTTTCTGCGGGAGATGGGTTTTCCCGGTGAATTTTATGCCCCGAACCTGACTCCGGCTCACCTGAGTAACTGGACCGATGGCGAAATCTACCGGGCTATTACAACGGGGGTGAGCAAAGATGGCCGGGCGTTGTTCCCATTGATGCCGTATCAGCGTTTTGCCCAGATGGACCCTGAGGATATTAAAGCCATCATTGCTTATATGCGTACGTTGAAACCAATCAAAAATGAAGTAAAAGCCCCGGAGTTTGATTTTCCGCTCAATTTCATTGTGAACACCATTCCGGCTAAGACAGAAGGCGGTAAGCGGCCGGACCCGACCAATACCGTTGAATACGGCAAATACCTGGTTGCCTTTGCCAGTTGCATCGAGTGCCACACCAAGGCCGATGCCCAGGGGCAGCTCCTGCCGGGTATGGAGTTTGCCGGAGGCCGGGAGTTTCCGCTGCCGACCGGTACCGTGCGCACCGCCAACATTACACCGGCTCAAACAGGTCTGGCGAATTGGACCAAAGAGCAGTTTATTCAGAAATTCAAGTCGCATGGGGAAGGGTTTGTAGCCCCGGCCATCAACGAAGGGGAATTTAATACCATTATGCCCTGGTCGATGTATGCCGGTATGACCGAGCAGGATCTGAGTGCCGTTTACGACTATCTGCGGACGCTGAAGCCGATTGAAAATAAAGTAGAGAAGTTTACTACGCGCCCTGCACCCGTGGCCAGCCGCTAAGTATGGCTATGGTACAAGCAGGCCCGTCAGTCTGAAAATATTTTCCGCTGAATACTTGAACAAATGTAAAAAAATCACTAGTATTCCTGTAGATAAACGAAGCAGTCAGACACTATGCCAGCAGCGACAAAAGCGCTTTTCTGTGTGCCGATATAGTTAAAAAGCCGCCTGGTTGGGCGGCTTTTTCATTTTAGTCAGGATACCACTGTTTTACTTTTAACCAGATCCGCTAATGTTTCAATCCAGATTGGGCTATCGTTCAGGCTTTCAACCAGTTGCCAGTGTTCACCGCCATGCTCTTCAAACAGTTCTTTATACTCCTCGCCAACTTCAATGGTTGTTTCGAGGCAGTCGGCAACAAAGGCGGGAGAGAAAGCCAGCACGCTTTTAACCCCTTTCTTCGCTAATTCCTTAATGGTATCTTCCGTGTACGGCTTGATCCACGGGTCATTGCCGAGCCGCGACTGGAAGCAGGTGGTATAGCTACCCTCCGGTATGCCCAGGTCGCGTACCAGCCGGCGGGTGGTCTCGAAACATTGCGCCCGGTAGCAGTACTGGTTCATGGCGTGCAGCGACGAGCAGCAGTCGCCCAGGCGGCATACCTGACCGGTAATGTCGCCTTTGCGGATCTGGCGCTCCGGCAGGCCGTGGTAGCTGAAGATGAAGTGCTCGTAATCGTACGCAGCCATATGTTTGCGGCCCAGCTGCACAAAGCCCTCGATAAATTTGGGGTGGTCGAGGAAGCTGTTGACGAACTCGATACGGGGAATGATCTGCCAGCTTTTTACAATGTCCATTACCTTTTCGTATACCGAACCGGTAGTGGCGGAGGCATACTGCGGGAAAAAGGGGATGACGATAATGTCGGTCAGGCCCAGCCGCTGAAATGCCGTCAGGCCCGCATCAAGGCTGGGGCTCTGGTAGCGCATCGCCAGCTTCACCACATAGGCGTCGCCCAGCGTCTTCTGCAATTCCCGCTCCACGACTTCGCCGTAGTATTTCAGCGGAGAACCGTTTTCGGTCCAGACTTCTTTATACACCTTCGCCGATTTTGGTGCCCGAAACGGAGCGATGATGCCGTTGACCAGCAAAAAGCGGGGAATAAACGGAATGTCAATGACGCGGCCATCCATCAGAAACTCCCGCAGGTATTTACGAACATCGGGCACCGACGGGCTGTCGGGGGTGCCGAGATTGACCAGCAGAACGCCGGTTTTGCCAAGTTGGGTACGGGGTACGGTTGGTTGTTTTGAAACTGTTGTTTCCATATCCGGAGAAACAGTGTTTTTAAGAAGTTTGTTGCATCACCTACTTCGCTTCGGGGTACCGGCTCAGGTCGGTGCGGTCCAGGGAGGTAAAGACTTCGCCGGGGAGGCCGTTGAACACGCGGATGTCGGTAATTTCGCGGTCGCCCCGCTTGCCCGACAGCAGAATACTGCCGTGCTTCTCGTAATTGGTCCAGGGGTTCACAAAGCGTGGCTGCTCGTCGGTATATTTGGGGAAATAGGCAAACTGGGAGACCAGCCGGCTGTTTTTATCGACCCAGACATGGTATTTATTATCCGGGGTATTGCCCACGCCCTTGAACGTCAGTTGCAGCAGATCAGCGTCTTTGCCATCCTGAGTTTTGCCGTCGCCCAGGTGTTTGAGCGTAACGCCTGAATCTTTTAACTTAAACGGCATGACCAGCCAATACGAATCGTTGATCCACATGCCTTTCCCCATTTTAACGTATTTGGTTACCGAATCCGGTTCGGTCAGTTCTTTACCGTTGCGGAAAACCCGGCCTTTGTCGGTGTTGATGTTCAGGAGGATGGTCTGGTCATCTTTGAGATTGTCGACGCGCACGTTACCGGTCCATTTATCCCAGACCAGCCGGCGATTGCCGAAAAACGTCCAGGAAATCAGGCGGGTTTTGTCCCAGTTGGCACGTCCCCCCATGGCTTCCATCACCTGATCGGCTATCTGGACGGCTTTAGGATCGGAGCCGGCCATATCGAAGCCGTCAGCCGGCGGGTTGGCGGATTTGCGGTTCTGGGAACAGGCCGGCTGAGCAAGGATTAATAATACCAGACTGGCGGCAGCCAGCAGGCGGAGCAGAGACGTTTGCATATGGCGATGAAACAGAAAAGGTGTTTAGATGCAAAATAAGCTATATTTCGGTATGGATGGGAACCCCCGGCAGAATACCCCATAAAACTGAGCAAATAACCTTATTTTCCAGCTTAAAAAGCCGGGACAGGTTGATATGAAATGACATTGACTCAACTGGAATACCTTGTTGCGCTGGATACCTACCGTCATTTCGCCACGGCGGCTGAACACTGCCATGTTACCCAGCCTACGCTGAGTATGCAGATTCAAAAGCTGGAAGACGAACTGGGTATACTGGTTTTCGACCGATCCAAGCAGCCGGTGGTGCCCACCGAAACTGGTCAGGTGATTCTGGCACAGGCCCGGGAGGTGGTGCAGGCGGCCCGCCGTATTCCCGAACTGGTGAAGGAGTCGAAGAGCGAGATCAGCGGGGAATTGCGTTTAGGCATAATTCCGACGCTGGCACCGTATCTGCTGCCCTATTTTATCCGCTCCTTCATGAGCAAATACCCGGCCGTAACGGTCCACGTACAGGAGTTGCTGACGGAGCAGATTGTCGACAAACTGAAGAACGGTCTGTTCGACGTAGGAATCGTAGTAACGCCCCTGCCCGATAGTGGCTTACGGGAATTTCCCCTGTTTTACGAGCCGTTTATGGTGTACACCTCACCGGAGCATCCGCTGTACCGGAGCGACCGGGTAACGGCCGATGATCTGATGGCCGACGGCCTTTGGCTGTTGTCGGAAGGTCACTGTTTCCGCAACCAGGTGATGAACCTCTGCGGACAACCCTTACGCGGGGCCCAACCCCTCCGGTACGAGACCGGTTCGCTCGAAACTCTGATGAAAATCATCGATAAACAGGACGGCTTTACGCTGATTCCTTACCTTGCCACCCTCGATATGGCCGCCGACCGACTGGCGCGGGTAAAGCCGTTTGCCGACCCACAGCCGGTGCGGGAAGTCAGTCTGGTCACCCACCGCAGCTACCTGAAAAAAGGATTGATTGATGCGCTGCAGCGGGAAATCTTAGCCCATATGCCGGCGGAACTGACGCGCCGGGAAAAAGGAGCAGTGGTTGCACTTTGAGCACGTATTGGTACCACTGTTTTCCACTTCAGGCGAACCTAAGTAAAGCTATCAAAGCAAAAGGGCTAATTTGCTGATTAACAGACTTTATGGTCTGGAGCGAATTAGCCCTGATGTGAAAAAGGAGCCTCCTACGGGACTCGAACCTGCGACCTACGCATTACGAATGCGTCGCTCTACCAACTGAGCTAAGGAGGCTTATGTAGGTTGCAGTAAGCAAATGCCAGTAGGCAGGAAAAATTGAATACTGCTGACCGGAGACTGCCTACTGCCAACTGAGTAGCGCTCGCAAATATAAAGTCTTCAGCCCAAAATGTGCAAGGATACGAACGGGATTTGGTAAATTTGTGGTATGATTTCCATTAATAACCTGTCGTATTACCTCGGCAGCCGGGCCTTGTATGAAAATGCCTCGCTGCACATCAAACCGAATCAGAAAATAGGCCTTATCGGACTGAACGGAACCGGGAAGTCTACGCTGCTCCGACTCATCATTGGTGAATACCAGCCCGATGGCGGTAATATATCCAAAGCCGGTGATTGCACCATTGGCTTCCTGAACCAGGACTTACTTTCGTACCAGACCGACGATTCCATCCTATCCGTTGCTATGCAGGCGTTTGAACGGCAGAATGAGCTGCAAAAGCGCATCGACGAACTGCTGCACGAGATGGAAGTGAACTACCGCGACGAGCTGGTGGATAAACTGGGTAAGGTGCAGGATGAGTTTGCTGCCCTAGACGGCTACAGCATTCAGTCCAGAGCGGAGGAAATTCTGGAAGGTCTGGGCTTCTCGACCGACGATCTGCATAAGCCGCTGCGGCAGTTTTCCGGTGGCTGGCGGATGCGCGTCATCCTGGCTAAACTGCTCCTGCAACGCCCGTCGCTGCTGATGCTTGATGAACCGACCAACCACCTCGACTTACCGTCGATCCAGTGGGTAGAAAAATACATTCAGAATTACGAAGGTGCCGTGATTGTGGTATCGCACGACCGCGAGTTCATTGACAACGTGGTAGATACCATCGTGGAGGTGTCCGGTGCGAAACTGAACTTCTACGCCGGTAATTACTCCTTTTATGTGGAGGAAAAAGCCCTCCGCAATGAAATTCAGCAGGGAGCCTATGAAAACCAGCAGGCCAAAATCCGGCAGACAGAGCGTTTTATTGAACGATTTAAGGCCAAAGCGACGAAGGCGAAACAGGCACAAAGCCGCGTGAAGATGCTGGAGAAAATGGAACTGGTGGATGCCGTTATCGACGAAAACGCCCGCGTCAACTTCCGCTTTAACTTTTCACAACAGCCGGGCCGCCATATTCTCCACCTCGACCATATATCGAAAGCATACGGCGACAAGGTCATTCTAAGGAATACCACCGCCCGGCTAGAGCGGGGCGATAAGGTAGCTCTGATTGGGGCCAACGGACGTGGTAAATCGACGCTGCTGCGCATTATTGCGGGTGGTGAGCCTATTCAGGGCGAACGGCGGCTGGGGCATAATGTGCTGTTTAGTTTCTATGCGCAGCATCAGCTGGAGTCGCTGCACGTTGAGGACACCATGCTCGAAGAACTCAAACACGCCAACCCAACCAAAACAGAAGGAGAGTTACGGGGCGTGTTAGGGTGCTTCCTGTTCTCGGGCGACGATGTGTTCAAGAAAATCAAGGTGCTGTCGGGCGGGGAGAAGTCCCGCGTAGCGCTGGCGAAAGTCCTCTTGTCGCAGGCCAATTTCCTGCTGTTGGATGAACCGACCAACCACCTCGACATGCAATCGGTCAACATCCTGATTCAGGCGCTTGACCAGTATGAGGGTACCTACGTGGTGGTATCGCACGACCGATATTTTGTCTCGCAGATTGCCAACAAAATCTGGTACATCGAAGACCACGAGATTAAGGAGTATCCCGGCACGTACGATGAGTACGAGTGGTGGATGCAGGAAAAGAAGTCGGCAGTGGGCAATGGGCAGGCACGGTCCGGCGGTCCGGCAGAAGCTAAAGCTAAAAAAGATGATAGTCCCAGGCCCCCAGCCGCTAGCCGTAACGACGGACCGCCCTTGCCCCATGCTACCGACAGTGAGCGTAAGGAATGGCAGAAGGCGTTGAAGAAGGCTAACCAGCAGGCTGAAGAAGCCGAGCAGCAGATCACCAATCTGGAGCGGCAGAAGAAGCAGCTGGAAGCGGAGCTTTCCAAAACCGATGTGATTGCCGATTCAAAGAAACTTCAGACCAAAACCGACGAATACAGCCGGGTAAACAAACAACTGACGCAACTCCAGGAAACCTGGGAAAACGCCATGCTGGAGGTTGAAGAGTGGGAGAAAAAGCTGGCATAAGTCGATTATTTTAACCCCTCTTCCTGCTCATCACCAGCACGACCGATGCGATGATAATACCGGAGGCCAGCCGCGTTTGCCACGATAGTCGTTCGTTGGCAAACGCCAGCCCAGGTTCATTCACCCATTTATTCGTTCACCGATCGGCACCTGCCCAAAGGCCTGATTGACCGTATTTCGGATTACGACCGAGAGTTCGTCAGTCGGCAGGTCGTTGGCATCGGTGCCGAAGGGGTCTTCAATTTCTTCGGCGATCACCTCCAGACTGGCCAGCACATAAAAGATGAAGACGACAAATGGAACGACCAGGTAGTGCAGGTTGAACACGTAACCCAGCGGCAGGGTGATACAGTAGAGGGTGATAAATTTCTTCAGAAAAGAGCTATACGAAAACGGGATCGGTGTATTCCGGATGCGTTCGCAGGCTCCGCAAATATCCATGAATGACTGGATTTCCGGATTGATCACCAGCAGGTGCTCCGGGCGCAGAATTCCTTCCCGTTCGAGGGCGTGTGCTTTGCCGAACAAGGCAGACGCTATTTGTTGAGGCACATGGTCCTTGGTATTAAGCTGGGAAAGCCGGAAGGATGAACATTCCGTAAAGTCTTCTTCAATAAAGCGGCTCCGCAGGTGGTTTTTCAGCGAAGCCGAAAAATTGGGGATCATTACCTGAAAAAACTCCCTGGCCTCCCTATGGTGCGATTCGAGCAATTGATGCATCTTCAGGGCCAGATTGCGGCTGTTGTTGACCAGCGAGCCCCATTGTTTGCGCCCCTCGTACCAGCGGTCGTAGGCGGTGTTGGTCCGGAATACCAGCAGCATAGAGATGACAAAACCCAGCAGCGAGTGCATCAGCGAAATATTCCGCAGGTCGGACTGGTCGCCTAATTTCCAGAAGTCAATAATCAGAAAAGCAATGGCCAGTGAGTAGCCGGCCATCGCAATCAGAATAGGTAACAGTTTACGGACAGTATCGGCCCGGTGGAAATTAAAGATGAAGCGGAGCCAATCTTTAGGATTATAATTGACCATGGAGTAAGGATAGTGATGATTGGTAAAAGAAGGTGCACCAATTTTACTAATTTTCATAACTCCAATTCGTTATCATCGTTAAATAACTATGAAAATAAGGCTCTGCTTCCGGAGCAACATCCGATGATCGTGTATCGAACCCTTCGTCTTTTCGCTGCCTGCTTGCTGTGGTGCCAATTCGTGTCGGCCCAGGAAATCCGAACCATTGATTTCATTTATGACCCGCAGATCCGCACGGTGCTGCTGTATCCGGTGGTGGGCGATCCGAACAACCCGGCGCAGACGCTGAACCCGCCGGTGATTCCGCTCGAAGAGGGCGTACCCCTGCAACTGGAGTTCGATGACCTGACGGCTAATTATCGTTCATTCCGGGCCAAATTTATTCATTGTAACACCGACTGGCACCGGTCGGCACTGAACGATATTGAGTTCACCTACGAGTACAACGATCAGCCGATTACCGAATACCAGGTATCGATGGGGACTAAGGTGCCGTACTACCACTACCGGTATCCGGTGCCCAGGGTGAAGTTGCCGGGCAATTACGTATTGGTCGTGTACGACGAGCGGAACCCGCGCAACATCATCTTTACCCGCCGGTTCAGCACTTACGTCAGCCGGATTGCCGTGGCGGCCAACGTTCGCTTTTCAACCGAAGTGCAGCGGCAGTTCAACGATCAGCAGATCGAGTTTACCATCGATTACAAAGGGTATCAGGTGATCTCTCCTCAGGATGATTTCCGGGTGGTGATCCGGCAGAACTACCGCGACGACCGGGTGATCCGGGGCCTGAAGCCGACCAATGTCCGGGTGTTCGACAATATACTCGAATACCGGCTGGTCGACCTCAGCAATACCTTTCCGGGTGGTAACGAGTACCGGTTTTTCGATACCCGTACAGTGATGTCGCTGGCTAATTTTGTCGCCCATATTGAACGCCGTTCCGACCGTAATTTTGCGTACATTATGGTGGACCAGCCGCGTGGCCGGGGGGCTTACCTGCAAAACGACGATTTTAACGGCCAGTACGTCATAGACCACCGCGAAACCCGCAACGGCGCTACGGAAGCCGACTACATCGAAACCGTATTCACCCTGAAAACCGACGAAATGCCGAACGCCGAGGTGTACGTCAACGGCTCGTTCAACTTATGGTTGCTGAACGACCGCAACCGCATGACCTACAATGCGGCCGAACGGGCTTACCAGGCGGCTATTTTGCTGAAGCAGGGCATTTATAACTACAATTACTCGGTCAAAGGCATCAGTCCGCCGGTTACCCGCACCGGCATGACCCCTTCTGAGGGTAATGAACTCCTGCTAGAGGGCAGTTATTCGGCCACCGAAAACGATTACGAGATCTTCGTCTACAATCGCCCGCCCGGTGCCCGCGCCGATCAGTTGGTAGGTTACCGCAAGATTGGCTACAACAAGCGGAAATAGACATCAGTAAATCGGGTTGGTGCGGCTGCTTTGGTAAATATGAAACCAAAGCAATTCGTGCCGTTGATTCTGTCTGTCCTTCTGGCAGGAAGCATTGGTGAGGTAATGGCTCAGGGCAACGAAGTCCAGACCGGCCAGGCCAAATCCAGCCATGAACTCGCTATTCAGGGAACATCATTTATAATGGATGGTAAGCCGTTCCCGTTTACCGGCATCAGTTTCTTCAATGCAATTTTCAATCCGGCCTTTAACAAAAGCACCGCCGACCGGAAGGCGTGGCTGGAGAAGTTTCAACGATACGGTATCAATGTCCTTCGTATCTGGGGGCAGTGGGACAACGGTCGCGGTTATGTAGACGACTGCCCAACTTGTACCTTGTATCATCCCGACGGTCGCCTTCGGCAGGAGCATGTCGATAAACTTAAAGCAATCATCACTGATGCTGACCAACTCGGTATGGTTATTGAACTGGCGTTATTTGCCCAGGAAAGCTACTACGCCAATGTTCGATTAGGCGAAAAAGAAGCTGATAAAGCGGTAGCGGCCATTACCCGGGAACTGCTTCCGTACCGCAACGTGGTGATTCAGATCTGGAACGAGCATTCTGACCGGGTCCTCGACCATGTCAAAACTGTAAAGTCGATTGACCCAAAGCGTTTAGTCACCAATTCGCCGGGTTTCGCCGGCGTTTTAGGCGACGAAAAGCAGAACCAGGCGCTTGACTTTCTAACCCCGCATACCAGCCGACAGTACGTGGGCAAACATTGGGAGGTAGCTCCGCAGGAGATTGCTTACCTGCTCAAACGGTATCGGAAGCCGGTCGTTGATGATGAACCGGCCCGAAATGGAACCGGTAACTTTGGCGGTCCTCGGGATACTACCTATCCGCACGACCAGATTGTGCAGATTTATCAGGTCTGGCAGCAGGGAGGCTACATCGTCTATCATCACGACATGTTCCAGACCGGCTACGGCACACCGGCCATACCACCATCCGGTATACCCGATCCCGAATTCAGCCCTTACCACCGGGCTGTACTGGAGTTCATCGCCAGGCGACAGCGGTATATGAATAGTCAGTAGTTTCGCTTCTAGTAAACTTGCCTACTTTTGTTGACCCTAACTTTTTAAATCGTATGAAAATTCTTTGCCTTTTAGCCGTGTCGGTGGCGGTTGCTACGGCTGCATTGGCTCAAACCAATAAACAATGGGAAACCGTTGAGCCGAAAACCCTTCCTGAAAAACGGCACGAAAATGCCTTTGTCCGTGTTGGAGACCAATTTTACCTCGTCGGTGGTCGTGGCGTAAAGCCGATAGACGCGTACAACCCGAAGACGAACCAGTGGGAAAAGCGAGCGATGGGCCCGCTCGAAATGCATCACTTTCAGGCAGTCGAGCATAACGGGGAGATCTATGTGGCAGGCGCCTTTACCGGCGGTTACCCCCACGAAAAGCCTATCCCGACTATTTACATCTATAATCCCAAAAAAGACGAATGGCGGCAAGGGCCTGAAATTCCGGCCGACCGGCGTCGCGGTTCGGCGGGAGTCGCTACCTACAAGAACAAAATCTACCTGTTCTGCGGCATTATTGACGGACATTACGACGGCCACGTGAGCTGGGTGGATGAATATGATCCGGCAAAAAATACCTGGACCAAACTACCTGACGCCCCACATCCCCGCGACCATTTCCAGGCGGCTATTCACGGTGACAAAGCGTACATCGCCGGTGGGCGTTTATCCTCCGCCAAAATCGGGAAAGTACTAAACCTAACGGTCAGCGCCGTAGATGTTTATGACTTTAAAACGCAGAAGTGGATTACCCTGCCGGAAGACGAAAACATACCCACGCAGCGGGCGGGTAGCACCTCGATTCCGTATGAAAACAAGATTCTGGTAATCGGTGGCGAGAGCCCGCAGAAGAAGGCCCATAATCAGGTAGAAGCGTTGGACACCAAAACGCTGAAGTGGGAGAAATGGGCACCCTTGCAGATGGGTCGGCACGGCACGCAGGCCATCGTCTACAAAAATAACATCTTTATAGCTGCCGGCTCCGAGAACCAGGGCGGTGGTCCCGAACTAAACACAATGGAGGTGCTGAAGTAATGTCACCCATGAGAAGAGCTACGCTGATTGCTTTATCGTTAATTGCTGGGCATACGGTTATTGCCCAAAGTACCTCGGGAAATGGTAAGCGCTGGGAGGTAGTACAGGCGCAGAATGAACCGGAAAAGCGCACCGAAACTGCTTTTGCCCGGGTAGGAGACCTCTTCTATCTGGTCGGCGGCCGTACCATCAAACCCGTCGAAGCCTACGACCCGAAGCAGAATCGCTGGGAGAAGCGGGCTGTCGTACCGGTAGAAATGCACCACTTTCAGGCCGTGGAGCACAACGGGGAAATCTACGTAGTAGGCGCCTTTACCGGTGGCTATCCGCACGAAACCCCAATACCCGCCATTTACATCTACAACCCGAAAAAAGACGAATGGCGCAAAGGAGCTGATATTCCCGAGGGACGTCGCCGGGGCTCCGCAGGCGTAGCTGCGTACCGGAACAAAATTTACCTGTTCTGCGGCATCATCGACGGTCATTACGACGGTCACGTAAGCTGGGTCGATGAGTATGATCCAACTAAAAATACCTGGCGGCAACTCCCCGACGCGCCACACGCCCGCGACCATTTTCAGGCGGCTGTGCAGGGTGACAAAGCTTATATTGCCGGCGGACGCCTGACTTCGGCGAAGACGGGTAAGGTCATTAACCAGACGGTGAGCGCCGTGGATGTCTACGATTTCAAAAGCCAAAAGTGGATGACGCTTCCGGAAGCCGATACCATTCCCACCCGACGCGCCGGCAGTACGTCCATTCCTTACGGCAACAAAATTCTGGTCATCGGCGGGGAAAGCGATCGGCAAAAGAAGGCCCACAACCAGACCGAGGTGCTAGACACCAAAACGCTGAAGTGGGAAACCTGGGCGCCGATGCAAATTGGCCGGCACGCGACGCAGGCGATTATCTACAAAAACAACGTCTACATTGTAGCCGGCACCGGCAACCAGGGCGGTAGTCCGGAGCTGAACTCGATGGAAGTGATGAAGTGAGTTTTGTTGTGCGGAGCTTTGTCATTCCGACGCAGGAGGAATCCTAAGCGTTATTCTTTCAGTAGCGTCTGAGATTCCTCCTGCGTCGGAATGACAAAAAAGCGGAATGACAGAAGCAAGGCTACTTCCCCAGCCACTCCTTAAAATCTGTCACTTTGTCCATACTGACAAAAACCTCTTCCGACGACACCGGCTGGAGGTCCAGCTTGAGTTTGCCTTTGGAGTAGGTATGAATGTTTTTGATGGCGGGCAGGCGGACGAGGAACTGACGGTTGACCCGGAAGAAGTCGTCCGGGTTCATCATCGTCGTTAACTTGTCGAGGCTGAAGTCGATGGGCAGGCGCTGGTTGTCTTTTGTAACCAGAAACGTAATCTTCTCTTCCGAAAAAAAGTAGGCAATATCGGCCGCATCGACGGTGCGAATGCGCGTGCCGACGGTAATCATGAATCGCGTTTTGTACTCCGTCTCCTTCTTGCCCAGCAGATTTAGCAGCGTGTTCATATCCACCTGGTTGTACTGGCTCTTCAGCGATTTAAACTTGTTGATGGCCGCCGAGAGTTCGTCGAAGTTGACCGGCTTCAGCAGGTAGTCGATGCTGTTGACCTTAAACGCTTTAATCATGTATTCGTCAAAAGCCGTGGTGAAAATCACCGGCGTAGTCAGCGAAACCTGCTCGAAAATCCGGAAGGCAAGGTCGTCTTCCAGGTGAATATCCATAAAAATCAGGTCGGGGGCGGTATGGGTTTTCAGCCACTGCACGGCCTCGCTCACCGACGGAATCTGCTCCAGTACCTGAATACTCGGGTCGTAACGTTTGATGAGGCTTTCGAGTCGTTTGGCAGTGAGGTTTTCGTCTTCAATAATCAGGACGTTCATAGGTGTTGTGTGTGTTTAGGCTTCAATAGGTTTAAGAGCAGTCTCGGCCAGCAGCGGAATCCGGACGATATACTCGTCACCTACGGCACCGGCGCTGATGGGCAGGTTGGTCAGGTAGCTATAACGGCTCTGAATGTTCGGCAATCCAATGCCCGTTGATTTTTCGTCCTGCGTACGGGCGCGCATGGTATTGCTGACCACCAGATACTGATCCGGCTCCGCCTGAATATTGATGATAAGCGGCCGGTCCACCGACATCTGGTTGTGCTTCACGGCATTCTCCACCAGCAGTTGCAGCGTCAGCGGAGGCAGGTAAGTGTTCATCTGGTCGGCCGGAATGTTAAAGCGTACGTCGAATTTGTTTTCGAAGCGGATTTTCAGCAGGAAAATATACGACCGGACAAAGTCCAGTTCGGTGCGTAACGTTACCACCTCTTTGTCTTTCTGCTCCAGAATATAGCGGTAGGCTTTCGATAACTGCTCAATAAACTGCTCCGATAAATCAGCGTCGATATGCACCAGCGAGGTTAACACGCTCAGGCTGTTGAACAGGAAATGCGGATTTACCTGATTTTTCAGCGCCTGTAGCCGCGTCTGAGCAAATTCTTTCTGGATGCGTATCGCTTCGTTCTGCGTCTGCTGCATCTGCTCGGTGAAGTTGACCGTTGCCAAAAAAGCGTAGACCAGGATACCGGCCAGCGTACTCATAATCTGGTATTGGCGGTAGTGCAGGGCGTCGAAGAACTCATTCGGGTTCGTTTGTAACGTGTAGATGTTGAAGATCCAATTGTACTGGATGTCAAAATTGCTAAGAATAATTACGGCCACCAGCACAGATTCCAGCACGTACCGGTACCACCGGTGCTTTTTGTGGCCCATCAGCCGGTTTATGAGATGGATAAGGCTGTAAATGAGCAGCCCGGAAATGAAGATGTTCAGGATGGCTACGCCAATGTCTTTCAGCAGACAGGTCAGGCAGTTGAACGAGCCATAACTGGCATTCATGTAATACAGCAGGCTTGGAAAAAGCAGGCCGAGCACCAGCGCCATATAGGCGAACAGCCGGAGATTCAGTCTCAGCGATTGTGTCAGTTGCTTCATGCGGGTTGCAGTAAGGGAAGTTTGGCCACGTACATATCGTTTACCAGGCCGATATAAGGCGTCCGGTCGGTCAGGTACTGGTACCGCTCCGCCAGGCTTTGCAAGGCCATATCCGACACCGGCATTTCGTTGGGGCGGGGTTGCCAGGAATGTTCGATATGCAGCGTGTGGTCACCATTGGTAAACAGCCGGATCTTCAGCGGCTTCTGCGCCGACATCACGCTGTGGGTAATGGCGTGTTCGATGAGCAGAAAGGTCGCCAGCGGAGGTATCGTTTCATTGGCTGCGGGGGCCGGTGGCTGGATGTCGATAACGAGCTTTTTGGGGAAACGAACGGTAAACAGGAAGGCAATGGTTTCGGCAAAGTCCAGTTCAGTTTGCAGCGGCACCGTTTCCTTTTCGCGCTGCTCCAGAAAATACCGGTAAGCTTTTGACAGTTTTTCGATAAACTGCTCCGACAGGTCGGGGTCGATATGCACCAGCGACGACAAGACACTCAGGCTATTAAAGAGGAAATGCGGATTAAGCTGGTTTTTGAGGGATTCAAACTGCGCCTGTACGAACTCTTTTTGCAGCCGGATGGCCTCCTGCCGGGCCTGTTGCATCAGCCGGAAGCTATTCAATCCACTCAGAAAGGCATAGGTAATCAGGAGCGTAGTCAGAATAATGACCTTTGACTGCCGGAGCTTCAACTGAAGGTAAGCGACATCGGCTTCGGGCACGACAACAAACGTTTCAAACGCCCAATGCACCAGATTGACCAGGGCCAGCCCGGCCACCAGCAAGACCGCAATTTCCTGGGCGTACCGTCTCCAGTGATTGGGTTGCTGAGCAAAGCGCCTGTTGAAAAAACGAATAAGGGTATCAACACCGAACAGGATGATGTACGATTCCAGCAGGAACATCCACACTTCTTCCCACAAACGTCGGTTAAAGACCAAGCCAAACCGCCATTCGCCGGTATTCATGTAAATGGTTACATACAGCACCACCATAAACAGGGGTGGTGTAATGAAGAGATAGCGGATGTAGTTGGGTAATGTCAGCGTCCTCATAGTAACATGCTGTTGCGCGCCGGGTCTGGTAGCACAACGGCATCTTAAAATTCGCTCTATTTCCTCAAGGCATCAAAAAAAGCTCACCGAATGCCGGATTTCGGGCGACGAACGTCTGCTTCTAATAACTGGTCTCGTCCAGCTTTACCTTGCCCCTAAAGGTCCAGAAGCTGAATATCGTGTACAGAGCCGCCAGGGGTATACCAATAATAGCAAACAGAAGCATAATGCTTAGGGACTTAGGCGTTGAGGCCGCTTCGTAAATGCTGATGTGGCCTTCCGGACTGATGTTGGAGAACACCAGATTCGGGTATAAACCCAGTGCCACCAGCACCAGCAGCAGGGACGTAATCACCGACGAGGAGATAAAGCCCAGAAAATACTTTCGCTGCTCAATATTCCGGCGGATGTTCAGCACAATCAGCAGGGCGGTAATTGGCAGGGCAAACAGCGCCGGTGATTTCTGGAAAATAGCCGCCATGTGTGGCACGTAAATCAGCGTTGCCAGCGAGGACGTGAGGAAGCAGAAAATGAAGAACTTGCTCGTCTGGTTCACCAGAATCGTCAGCCGGGCGTAAAGCCGTTCTTCGGTTTTCAGGGCCAGGTACATGGCTCCGTGCAGCATGAACAGCGACAGCGTAGTAACGGAAATCAGCATGGCATATGGATTAAAAAAGCCGCTGAGACTACCGACAAACTCATGCTGGCTGTTGAGCGGAATACCCTGCACCATATTGCCGAGTATCAGTCCCAGCAGCAAAGCAATGGTTACACTCGACAGACAATAACTGACATCCCACATGCGTCGCCACCACACCATCTCCTCCTTACCCCGGAACTCAATAGAAATAGCCCGGAAGATAAGAGCCAGCAGAAACAGCATAAACGGCAGATAGAACGCTGATAGCAGCGTGCCATACACCATCGGAAACGCTGAGAACAAAGCCCCGGCTCCGATAACCAGCCAGACAACATTACCGTCCCATACCGGCCCGATAGCGTTAATAGCAATCCGCCGGCTTGCTTCCTTGCGAAAGAACAGGTGCAGCGCCCCGGCTCCCAAATCGAAGCCATCCAGAATACCATAGCCGGTAAACAAAGCGCCGAGCAGCAGAAACCACCACGTTGGAAGGTCAAGGCCAAGAACTGTTTCCATGAGTAGTTGAATGGTTGAATGATAGAATTGCTGAATGATGGAATGGAGTTGGTAAAGGCTTGCTCTTTGGCTTACCTATTCAATCACTCAATCATTCAACATTCCTTTATCTTGTTGCGTACAAATCCGGATTTTTCGTTGAAAACGGCGCACTCTGATGTGTGTTGGCCGTATCAGGGCCGTGCTGAATCTTTTTGTTCAGCAGGTACAGGAAGAGCAGGAACAGCACCAGGTACACCAGCGTAAACATGATCAGGGAGATCAGCACGTGTTCGGCCTTGACGGTATCCGATAAGGCCTGAGAGGTACGCAGCAGGCCGTACACCACCCATGGCTGCCGCCCGACTTCGGCCGCGTACCAGCCGGTCTGGTTGGCAATTTGGGGCAGCAGCACCGATACTACAAAAACGCCCATCAGCCAGCGCGTTTCAAACAGTTTACCCCGCCAGAGCAGCCACAGGGCGTAGAGCGTGAGCGCGATCAGCATCATGCCGATGGTAACCATAATGTGGTAGGTCTGAAAGACAAAGTTGACAGCGCCCGGTCGGTCCTCGGGTTTAAAGCTCTTAAGACCCTTAACGGGCGTAGTAAAATCCTGGTGAATCAGGAACGATAAGCCGCCGGGCACCTTCAGGCCCGTAGTCACTTCCTTTTCTTTATCCACCCAGCCAAACAGATAGGCATCTGCTGCGGCCAGCGAATCCCAGTGTCCTTCCATGGCGGCCATTTTGGTGGGCTGGTATTCGCCTACGATGTCGGCGGCAGTATGTCCGGTAAACAGCGACAGCAGCGCCGAGGCCGACGCTACGTAAAGCCCAATGCGGAAGCCACGCTTGGCATGATCCAGATGCCGCTGTTTTAGAATATACCATGCGCTGACGCTCAGCACCAGAAACGAACCCGCCGAAAAGGCTCCCACCAGCACATGCGATAGCCGCTCAACAGAAGAGGGGTTGAATACCATTTCCCAAAAGTCGGTGACCACGGCGCGGGCTTGCATCTCATGCCCCTGAATGCGGTAGCCGGCCGGCGTCTGCATCCAGGAGTTAGCTACTACAATCCAGATGGCCGAAAAGATGGAGCCTAACGCAACCAGTACCGTCGACATAAAATGAATACGGGGGCTAACCTTGTTCCAGCCGAAGAGCAGAATACCCAGAAAGCCGGACTCCAGCGCAAAGGCAAAAATGCCTTCAGCCGCCAGCGCACTGCCGAAAATATCGCCGACGTAGCGGGAGTACGTCGCCCAGTTGGTACCGAACTCAAACTCCATGACAATACCCGTGGCAACGCCAATGCCGAAGATGAGCGCGAAGATTCTTATCCAGAAGCGGGTGAGTTCTTCGTAAACCTTATTATGGGTCTTTAGGTACATGCCTTCCATGATAACCAGACATACACCGAGGCCGATGCTGAGGGGTGGATAGATGTAATGGAAAGCAATGGTAAAGGCAAACTGAAGGCGGGAGAGAATTTCAACATTGTCCATAGCCGGTGGAGGTAGATGGATAAGGCAATCGCCCGCAATGTACCACACAAGCCAATTCGGCGGTAGAAATAATTGATCAAATCAGTAAACGGTAATTTGGTAAATTTGAAGTTTGTATTTTCGGGTTGATTGTTCCAAGTTATCGCCGTCATCAATCTAAACCCGCCGGCCCCGCGGCAACTTTGAGCAACCCCGGATGCCCAGCTAAAACCTGAAACTTTGAACGTTAAACCTTAAACGCTAATAAATGCGCCCTTACATCCTGGCCGAAACCAACTGGAAACACATTCAGCAGCACCCCATCGACCTTGTTATTCTGCCCTGGGGAGCGACCGAAGCTCATAATTATCACATGCCCTACGCTACCGATGTCATCGAGGCTGACCATATAGCGGCCGAAGCGGCCCGACTGGCGTGGGAGCAGGGCGCTAAAGTGATGGTGTTGCCGACGATACCCTTTGGGGTCAATACCGGCCAGACGGACATCCTGCTGGATATAAATCTCTACCCCAGCACCCAGCGGGCTATCCTGAACGATATCATTGAAGTACTCGACCGGCAGGGTATCCGAAAACTGGTCATCCTCAACAGCCACGGCGGTAACGATTTCAAAACCATGATTCGGGAATTGGGAGTGAAATACCCAACAATGCTGCTCAGTACCTGCTCCTGGTTTCAGACGCTAAACAAGTCGGAGTACTTCGACGAGTTCAAAGGCGATCATGCCGATGAAATGGAAACCAGTCTGCTGCTCCACCTCCGCCCAGACCTGGTACTCTCCCTCGATGAAGCCGGCGACGGTAGGGCCAAAAAGTGGAAAGTCACCGCTTTTCGCGAGGGCTGGGCGTGGGCCGAGCGCAAATGGTCGCAGGTAACGGAAGATACCGGCATCGGTAACCCCAGACAGGCCACCGCCGAAAAAGGTAGACACTACTTTGACGATGTTACGCAGAAAATAGCCGGCTTTTTTGTGGAGTTGGCGAAGGCCGATCCGGCAGATTTGTATGAGTAGACCGGAATTGTATTCCGGTTCTCAATTGCCGCTAAAACCGGAATACAATTCCGGTCTGAACACACTGTCCGCCATAGGACAGGCGTTGTGTCCAATTGTCCGAATTTGGACATTAGTGAAAAGATAAGTAATTGATAATCAGTGCGCGGAAGTTTTGGCATTGTCTGTGCATTAAGATAGACAGCCTGCTGTAGGGCACTATCCACATCATAGAAAGAAGTATAGGTTAAGAAAACGTAGGAGAAGCCACCCCCGACATGAGGAGTGGCTTTTTAGTTTTTACCCGGTTGCGGGGTACGTCCGATCACTCGTCTACGGCCAAAATTGCGCCAAAAGCGTTCGTTCATTGGCGGGTAATTTGTACTTTAGGCACAAACCTGCCCCTGAATGCGCAAACCCCTGCCGACGTACCTGAGCAGCACCTTCTGGCCGGCCTTCAAAGCCTTTCTGATTGCCGCTTATCAGATTGGCCGTAACGCTGGTCTGCTGATCCTGACGCTGGTGGTGGCCGCTGTTGTTCTCCTTTTGCCCGATCAGGCTAAAGATATGATCGGAGCCGTGTTGTCGGCTTCGGTTGGTAATCCTCTCTTTGTTGGCATCCTGGCCGCCACAATCCTCTGGAGCTGGATGGTATATGGCGGTGCACGGGTCATTCTGCACATCACACCGAATGGCATTGACGCCGTATCCGCTGGGCTGGTATCTGTCGGACAGCGTAGCCCAGAACCTGCGCCAGGCGGCCCTCGATACAGCCATGTCGCCCAGAAACAAAGCTGTCGTTACGTTGTGTCAAGCCATTGGCCGTTAGAACTGGCAAGGAACACTTCGCCGTATAGGTGAGAGGAAAAGTAGGGTTTGCATGGGGTAAATAGACCTGTTTTCAGACTTTATCAGGAAAGTATCGGCAACAGACGGTCGTTTTTATCTCGTTCCGGGAAAGGGAAATCTGTACTTTTGTTAGTTTTCCTCCCAGACCCAAAGATGGAACATGACGGCTTATCGCCCATCGTTAACCCCAACGCTGTTTATGCATAAAATACCTCGATTACTTCGCTATAGTTTGGCCCTGGCCGGAGCCGGATGGCTTATAAGTCCGGTTGCTTTAGCCCAGTCGGCCGGCGAAGCTCTCCCCAGAATCCCCCTTGAACAGATAGCGAGTTTGCCCGGCAACTGGCAGCGAGCTGGTTCGCTCACCGTCGGGCCTACCCAGCCGACCCTGAAGACGCAGAGCGGTAACACCCTGCTGGTTGGTACACCGGGGCAACCGCTGATGCTGGTGAGTCCGGCCGGCGATTTTGCCATGCAGATGGAAGTGCTGATGACCGCTGGTGCCGGCGGTCAACTAACGCTACCCGACGGCTATACCGTTGGTCTCAATGATCCGAAAACCAGCAAAGCGCCCGGCCTGTGGCAAACGGTCGAAATTCGCTACCGGGCTCCGGTCGGTAACCGGTCGGCCATCCTCGAAAAACTGACCCTGAACGGCGTGACCCTACAGGAAGGCCTGGTGCTGCCCCGCAGCAGCCGGGCGGTTGGACCCGTGGCGCTGGCGGTGCAAAGTGGTTCGGCAGCTATCCGGAATCTGGGCTACCGGGCCCTGACCAATAAAGAGGTAGCCCGCTGGGTTGGCTCGATCAAATACACCATCTACGAAGGCGAAATCTTCAGTCGCGATGCCCTGGCCAACCGTAAAGTGCTGAAGGAAGATACTACCTCCATGCTGAGTTATGAAGTCGCCTATGGTCTGCCGGGTAATCGCTACGTAGTGCTGTACAATGGTAAACTGAACGTAACCGAAAATGAAACGTATCAGTTTGACCTGCAGGCCGGGGGGGTCGGCGGACTGTGGATCAATGGGAAATCATTGATACCGACGAGTGACGAGCGGCAATACCTCGGCAGTGGCAAAACGGTAAGAGTCCCCTTAACAGCCGGTACGCATGATGTGCAGGTGATGTTTACCCGCTCTTGGCCCCGGCCCGGTCTGGGTCTGTTTGTTTCCAAAGCCGACACGCGGCCGCAGCCGCTGCATACGCTGACGTCGTTACCGGAGCCCGATCCTGTTGGTGCCATTACAGTGCAGGCGGAGGCTAAACCTGAACTTGTTCGTTCGTTTGTGCAACTACCCGGCGAAAAGATGAAGCGGACGCACAGTCTGTCGGTGGGTACGCCGGCCGGTCTGCACTATACCGTAGACCTGAACCAGATGGCGCTCATTCAAGCCTGGAAGGGCGACTTTGCCGATGTAACCGAAATGTGGCACGAACGCGGAGAGCCGCAACTGCTCCGGCCCATCGGTACGAATGTGTACCTGCCCGGCCAGTCACCCCTGATGGCACTGAACAGCGATCAGGCTGCCTGGTCTGATAGCCTCGGCGAAAATGTGTTGAAATATCAAGGCTTAACCATCGATAAACAGGGAATGCCCGTTATGGAATACAAGCTGGCGGGCGTAACCGTTACGGATGCCATCCGGCCGGAAGGTGGCGCGCTGACGCGGACACTGAATCTGACCGGTAGTGCCACCGCGCCGGTATATTGCCGGATTGCGGCTGGTTCTTCAATAGAAGAAGTAGGAAAAGGGGTATACGCCGTCAACGACCGTAGCTATTACGTGCGTCTTGATCCGAAAGCCAAACCACGCGTCCGGCAAAGCGGAAATAAGCAGGAGTTGCTGCTGCCGGTGGCGATGAAGAACAGCACCGGTTCGGTCCAGTACTCTATTCTTTTCTGATGAAAATGGTGGAAAACTCGATTACCTGGGCCGACTTCGAGAAAATAGAGATATTGACCGGTACCATTGTGCAGGCGGAGAATTTTCCGGAGGCCCGGAAGCCGGCTTATAAACTGACGATTGACTTCGGACCGAACGGTATCCGCCGGTCGTCGGCGCAACTGACCAGCTTGTACCAGCCGGACCAACTGACCGGCATGCAGATTGTAGCGGTGGTGAATTTCCCGCCCAAACGCATCGCCGGCTTTGACAGCGAATGCCTGGTGCTGGGCGCGGTCGCCGACGATGGCACTGTCACCCTGCTGCAAACCGAGCGTCCTACCGCCAACGGAATACGAATTGCCTAATTTGCAACGACAAATCAGCATGAAAAAAATACTTGCTTTTTCTTTAACCTCCTTACTGGTATCCTCCCTGGCGCTGGCGCAGACCAAGCCGTTGACCGAGGAAGATTATTACCGGATCATTACCCTGCCCGTGCCGGAGGGTGTTAGCCTTGAAGTAGGCGGTCTGGCACCGTTGCCTGATGGGCGGCTGGCGGCCTCTACGCGCCGGGGTGAAGTCTGGCTGATCAGCAACCCGTACATGCAGGGCAGTCGCGTACCGACTTTCAAACGGTTTGCCTATGGCCTGCACGAGCCGCTGGGTCTGCTGTACCGGTCCAACAAAAATGCTAATGCCGGCGGCAAAGAGCCGGGCTGGTATTTCCTCTGCACCCAACGGGGCGAAGTAACCAAGCTGATGGATACCGACGGGGATGAAGAGGCCGACGAGTACCGGTCGTTCTATAAATGGCCCCTGTCGGGTAACTACCATGAATACTCCTATGGCCCGGTGCTGTTGCCGGACGGTGATATGGTGATTACCCTTAATCTCGGCTGGATTGGTTACGGTGCCAGTCTGGCGAAATGGCGCGGCTGGATGCTGAAACTGAATGACAAGGGCGAAATGACTCCCTGGGCTACGGGTTTACGTTCGCCGGCCGGTTTCAACGTACTGCGCGACGGATCTATCTTCTACACCGAAAACCAGGGCGACTGGGTAGGCTCCGGCCGGATGACGCACCTGACCAAAGGCGCGTTTGCCGGTAACGTCGGAGGGTTGCGGTGGTCGGGTGAACCGGGTTCTCCGCTGACGCTGAAACCGCAGGACGTACCCAGTACGGGTAAGCCCATGCACGAGGTTGCCAAGTCGGTGCCGAATCTGAAGGTCCCTGCTATCTGGTTTCCGCATACGCTGATGGGGATCTCAACTTCCGATATACAGGAAGATACTACGAGTGGAGCCTTTGGTCCGTTTACCGGCCAACTGTTTGTGGGTGACCAGGGGCACAGCAAGATCATGCGGGTAGCACTGGAGAAGGTAAATGGCGAATGGCAGGGTGCCTGCTTTCCGTTCCGCGAAGGGTTCCAGTCGGGTATCCTGCGTATGGTCTGGGGCGTCGATGGCTCCATGTTTGTGGGCATGACCAACCGCGGCTGGGCCTCTACCGGCAAGGCGCCGTTTGGCATTCAGCGGCTGGTATGGACGGGTAAAACACCGTTCGAGATGAAGACGATCCGCTCCATGCCTGATGGATTTGAGATCGAGTTTACCACGCCCGTCGACCGCAAAACCGCCGAAAGTCCAGATTCATACTCGCTGAACAGTTTCACCTATAAGTACCACCGCTCTTACGGCAGTCCCATTGAAAGCGCAAAAGCGGTGCCCATCCGGGGCGTTGTTGTTTCGGCCGATGGCCTGAAGGCTCGTATTGTAGCCGATACCTTACTGCGGGAAGGATACATTCACGAAGTAAAAGCCGAAGGCGTGCGTTCGGCTGGTGGTTTGCCGGTGCTGCACCCCACTGGTTATTACACGCTCAACGCCATTGCGCCGGGCGAAAAGCTGACCATTGCTTCTGCCCGCAAGCACGATCACAGTGCCATGAATGCGATGGCTTCTACGGCCGATGCCGGGAGTACGGAGCGCGGAGCCAAGAGCAAGGCAACCCCAGTCGGTCGCGCAACCACCGGCAAGCCCCAGGCCGCGAAGCGCATCACCGAACAGCCGGCCGACTGGACCAGCGGACCGGATCAGACCATTTCACTGAGCACCCGACCGGGGTTGAAGTTTGATAGGGAAAAGGTAGAGGTGAAAGCCGGCAGCCGCGTAAAGTGGGTATTCAACAACAACGACGATATGCTGCACAACTGCGTGATTGTGAAGCCGGCGACGGCTAACAAAGTCGGCAACGACGCCATGAAGCTGAACTTGAACGGCCCCAAGATGCAGTATGTGCCGAACGCACCGGAGGTGTTGTACCATACCAACCTGCTCCAGCCCGAGACGGCCGAGGCTATCTACTTTGTAGCCCCCACTGAGCCAGGCGAGTACCAGTACGTCTGTACCTTCCCCGGTCATCACACGCTGATGCAGGGGATTCTGAAGGTAGTGAAATAGTACAGCGGAATGCAATTCCGTGGCACACACAGGCCGGCTACCGGACTCTTGGGTCTGGTAGCCGGCTTTTTTTTGTTATTTGCATGAAAAAACCGGATGAAGCGTTATAAAGCCAGTTATCAATAAAACTATAAGTCAAACCAAAGTGACTGACCGGCTTCTATATCCACTCCTATTTCTCTTTTTTTCGCAACTTCTTTCTTCCCGCGCCCACGCCCAGCGCGATACATCGCACTACCGGACAGTACCCGTGCCGGCACACTTGCGGCCCATTGAGCGGGCGGTTGGCTCTTCGGCCCTGGGTAGCGTCTATTATTACGGTGGTAAGCGCCTTACGTCACCCCACTCGCTGGAGGTGCCTTTCTTTGAACTGAATGACCCAATGGTCAACCGTCACTACCGCAACTACCGAACCTGGACCACGGTCAGCCGGCTGACCGCCGTTGTGCCACTGCTGTATGTGTTTACCCGGAACACCTCCGCCCGGCTTAACAGCCGGGAGTACTGGGCGATCTATTTTGGGTCATTGGGTGCATCGCTCGGGTTTACCATTATTGGGAATACCCAGGTCAACAAAGCGGTGATGCGGTATAACCAGATGCTGCGGCAGTCGCGGCTGGGGGTTTCGGCCGTACCGACTCCTCTGGGAGGGACAGCCGTTGGCATTGGCTACTCAGGAAGTTTTTGAGCGTTTAGCCATTTTAATTTGTAAATTTATCAGGTGAAGAAGCAGCGTCACGTTACATCAGGAAATGTATGCTGGACGAAGGGCCAAACCTATACAAGGATAAGCTTGTCTACCGGGAATTATTTTCGGAAGACGAAGCTCGCCTGTTTGCCCGGCCGGAACGTCAGCTCCCCACAACCTTCGTTGCGTACGCTTCTGTCGTAGCTTCGTTTATATTTGCCCTTATTTTGGTTTTTTCCCATCGGCAGGAACGCGACAGGAAGGCCTCCTCTACGATCAGTCAGTCGGATTCCCTGGCGCATAAGCGGGTAAAGCCAGTAAAATTTAACCAACCGAGTGTACCCCTAAATCGATGAAACAAATTATTACCTTATTGCTGGCGGGTGGCCTGACGGCTACGGCTTCCGCCCAGACTACCGTTGTGCGTGACCCTCAGATTGAACAGATGATCCGCGAAGTGTCGGCCGACAGCCTCCGGGCTCATATCAACGGCTTAGTGAGTTTTGGTACCCGTCATACCCTCAGTAATACCACCGACGCGAAGCGCGGCATCGGTGCTTCACGGCGCTGGGTCCTCGGTAAGTTTCAGCAATATGCCAAACAGTCGGGTGGCCGCATGACCGCCATGATCGACAGCTGGACGCTCCAGCCCGACAACCGGCGGATTGATAAGGCGGCCGACATGGGGAATGTGATGGCGACGCTGAAAGGCACCGACCCCAATGATAACCGAATTTTCCTGGTCAGCGGTCATATCGACAGCCGCGTGACCAACGTAATGAACCGCGAAGCGGACGCGCCCGGTGCCAACGACGATGGTTCCGGTACAGCCGCTGTCATCGAACTGGCGCGGGTAATGAGTAAGTATCAGTTCCCCGCGACGATCATCTTTGTAGCCGTGAGCGGAGAGGAGCAGGGCCTACTCGGTGCTGAACACCTGGCCGAGAAAGCGAAGACGGAAAACTGGAGCCTGGAGGCCCTGCTGAACAACGATATTATGGGCTCCAACCATAGCAACGAAACCAACATTATCGAAAATACCAAGCTTCGGATCTTCAGCGAAGGATTGCCGGCTTTCCAGACCGCTGAGCGGGCCGCCAACATCCGGCAGTATGGCAACGAAAACGACGGGAAGTCGCGCCAACTGGCCCGTTACGTAAAAGAAGTGGGGGAACGCTATGTCGACAATCTGGACATCGTCCTGATTTACCGGAATGACCGTTATCTGCGCGGGGGGGATCATACGCCGTTTGTAACGCGGGGCTTTCCGGCCGTGCGGATTACGGAGATGAACGAAAACTACAACAACCAGCACCAGGATCTGCGCGTAGAGAATGGCGTTGAATACGGCGATTACGCCAAACATATGGATTTCGAGTACCTCCGTAAGAATACCAGTGTTAACCTGGCGTCGCTGGCCAACCTGGCCAAGGCTCCGGCGGTTCCGCAGACGGTGACGATAGACGTTCGGAACCTGACTAACTCGACCGCGCTGTACTGGCAGGCGCCCAAAAGCGGTAAGGTGCGGGGTTATTACGTACTGATGCGCGAAACGAACTGGCCCTACTGGCAAAAAAAGTTCTTTACCACGAAACTGGGTATAACACTGCCTTATTCAAAGGATAACTACTTCTTCGCCGTTCAGGCCGTCAGCGAAGACGGCAACGAAAGTTTGCCGGTGCTGCCACAACCGAACCTAAGATAGCGTATAGTAGCTTATTTGGGTAAGGTAAGTAAAGCATATTGTTTTTTTTGTACCTTTCCTTCGTTCACACATTTTTCACTGCTGAAACAGCTTTTTGCTTATGAAACGTTTATTGCTGATGTTGAGTCTGGTCATTACAGCATTTGTACTGGACTCCTGTACGAAAAGTAAAGATCCGGAGCCTGTGCCGGTAGTAGGCTCCTGGAAGTTAGATAGAATTCGGACCAGTGGGTTTACGGGTGCCTTTGCTAACCTCAACGGGGATAATGATCCGGGCGTATTTGACTACCAGGACAGCTTTACGGTAAAAGCGGATAAGTCTTTCACTGGTACAGTTCGTAACAGTGGACGGGTGATTGATTACAAGGGTAACTGGGAGTTTACCAACAACGAACTGTCGCTGAAAGATGAGCAGGGCAATGAAGACAAATACACGCTGGATAATACGGCGACACCGGTTCAACTCCTTTCGCAGGCTATAGCCCAGGAGGACTCGCTGCGTAATCCGACAACCGGGGCTGCTCAGTTGGTACGTTACAACCTTCAACTGGTTTACACCAAACAATAGCCGTCTACGGACTGCTGCATAAAAAAGCGCCGGCGAATCTCGCCGGCGCTTTTTTATGGCATTATTCTGCGTTACTTTACTCCACCGTCTTTACGTTATCATCCGACACCCGGTCAATGAGCTTGTTGTACGGATCGATACCCGCTTTGGCAGGTTTGCCCTTTACAACGAACTCCAGCGTGTGCTCGCCTGGTGCCAGCCAGTGCTTTTTCAGGTAAAGCGGTACCTTACGGGTCATTCCCTTCTCGTTCTTTGTGTCAGGACCGAAGATGCCGATCTCGATCAGGTCCCGGTCCTTGCTTTGACTGGTTTCCTTACCGCCTTTGTCGTAATACAGTTTTTTGGTCTGCACCGTCAGCTTCACCTTATATTGATCGTTTTGCATTGGCTGCGACTCGGCTTTGGTGATCCGGTTTTCGTACAGCGTGATCGTCTCAAAACTGTCTTTCAGGTAATACCGCAGCGAGTCGGGCGTGGCAGCCTGGATGAAGCTGTACCACTCGCGGGAGGTGGTAAACGGCGGCTGCTGCCGGAACGCGGCTTTTTGGACATAATCCTTTAAAGCTTTGTTGAGCCGGGCTTCGCCGATCAGATCCTGCAGGCCGTACAGCACCAGCGAGCCTTTATCATACCATACATAGGCACGGGTGTCGTTGTCCAGCAGCGTTTCCTCAAACTTATCTTCGTTGGAGCGGCCGCGCAGGTAGCGGTCCAGCGAATACTTCAGCCGGTTCTGCATCACATCTTCACCGTAAGTCTTCTTCAGCACCATCAATGATGAATACTCCGCCATCGACTCCGAAATCTGGTTAGCCCCGCGGGTATTGCTCGGCATAACCTGGTGCCCCCACCACTGGTGAGCCACTTCATGAGCCGTTATATAGTAGGCATAATCGGTTTTGTCGGGGTTGCGGAAGTCGGCCATCCAGCCGAAACTCTCCGAATACGGCACTGTGTTTGGAAACGACTGCGCAAAACCGGCATAGCGCGGAAACTCCAGAATACGCATCTGTCGGTACTGGTACGGACTGAAGTTCTGATTAAAGTAATCCATAGATGCCTTTATGGAGGCCACATAGCGGTCCAGGTTGCGGGTATGGGTTGGATGATGAAAGATTTCGATATTCACCATCCGGCCGTCCGGCCCTTTCCATTGGTCACGCTTCAGGGCATACCGCGCTGAACTGACGTTCATGAACAGGTCCATGGGTCCCTCCATTTTGTAAGCATAGTATTTGCGGCCGTTTTCCGTCCACTCGCGCTGCCGGTATCCCGGCAGAATAGCAATCTGGTCGGGCGCGGTGCTGACCGTCCCCTCAAACGTAATCCAGTCGGCGTCCTGCGTAAACAGGAAATTGTTCAGCCCCCAGGGGTCTGTATGGGCAGGAGCCTGGTACTGCTTGACCGGCAGACCATATTTTTTGCGGTATTTGTCGCTGGTGAGTTCGCCATTGGTGCTATATGCCAGGCTGGGGAACACCTGGGCGTCGAAAAAGGTGCCGTTTTCGACGATTTCCCGATTCAGCCCGCTGTTGGTGAAACCTTTGGGCTGGGCGGTAATGGTCATGGCCATTTTCAGACTATCGCCCGGCATCAGCGTTTTCGGCAATTGATAAATGTAGTAGCGGTGCTTATCATCGCCCATCAGCAGTTTAGGGCTTTGGCCGTCGATGGTAAACTGCTCCGTTTTGGCGTGCAGGTACTGCGGAGAGCCATAGTTCAGGTGCAGCGAGTCGAGCGGCCGACCAGTTTTGTTCACCATCATAAATAAACCCTGCATCCGCATCCGACGCTCCTCCGGCACCAGATCAATGGCTACTTTCAGGCTGCTGACCTTCGGCCGGGCTACCCGTTCGTAGCGACTGTACTTCTTTTCGTAATCGGCCTGCTGCTCCCGCGATTCATCGGCGGTCCGGTAGGTGTTCAGCACACTAACATTGTAATAGATATACGCGCCGGCTCCGATCCAAACCAGCAGAAAAACGGCCAGGGCGGTTGTGGTAATGCCGTTCAGCCGCGACTTAGCCAGTTTCCAGCGGGTTTTGGCGCTGCTCTCCGAACCCCGGTTCCAGAACAGATTTCCCAACACCAGCAGCACCGCCCCAAACGCCAGCCAGTACAGATTGAACCAGAACAGCGGCTGCCCGAAATGCCCAAAGCCGTTCATGTCGGAGATGCGGTAGTTGGGCGTGTAGCTGTAGAAAAACAGGTTATAATCCAACTCGGCAAAACTCCGCAGCCCGAACAACAAGATCCAGATGCCAATGGTGATGATGTGCCCGGTAAATTTGCTGTTCACCAGTATATGCACAAAGAAGGCCAGCATCAGCAGTTGCAGGTACTCCGGAAACTCAATCAGATAAAGGTCGGTGAAATATTTGCCGAATTCGTAGTTGAAATACCCTTTCAGCGTCTGGTTCAGCACCCCGCTCACGATCACCAGGTTCACCAGCAGAAAACACACGCCCGCCAGCGCCAGGAACTTGGAGCCGTAGCTGAGCCAGTTGGGTACCGGCAGCGCATCGGCAATATTGTCGAACCGGACGGCCTTGTCGCGGTGAACCGACTCGCCGGTGTAGAAGATGATCAGGATAAAGACAAACAGGATGTAGTTGAAGTCTTTAGCCTCGATCATGTAATAGGTAAGCGGCAGCGATGGCGTACCAAAACTCTGATCGGCAAACCAGCCGTCGAGGAACAAAAACAGGCCTCCACCCAGCATAATGGCCCAGAAGTACATATCGCGAACGATATTGGTAAACTCCAGCCGGGCCAGTCGCAGCATATGACCGATGTACGCGCCATCGGTGTAGATCTTCTCCGCAACGGGCAGCGAAAGCAACGATTTGGGGGCCGGCACCGTACCGGTGGCTTCCCCTTTGGACTTGCCCAGCCGCACGGCCAGAAAATGCTGGAAGTTGAAGCGGTACAGCGTAAACAAAAGGACCAGCAGGCCCAGCCCACCCCAGATCAGCCGGTTTTTCAGCAGATTGCCTGCCAGGGGTACGGTCAGGGTATTTTGCTCCACCGGCGTCCAGTATTTGGTGGCATCGATAAAGGTGGTCAGCGCGAAGGGGTCGAGCAGGCTGACCAGCTCTTTGTTGTCGAGGTCTTCGGCCAGCGTATTGGCTACCAGGTAGCCGATAAACAGCAGCAGGCTACCGGCGTAGGTAACAAAAATGTTGCGGGTCAGCGCCACCAGACCGAAAAACAGGCTGCCGGTAAAAAACATCGTTGGCACCACAAAGACCAGCAGCGGCTGAACGTATTCCCAGAAGTTAACCGGCCCGAAGCGCTCAACGTTGTCGGCCAGGTTAAACACCGGCCCCAGCACCGACCCGGCGGCAATACCCAGACAGGCGAAGGCCATAATAAAAACCAGCACCAGAAACGAACCCAGGTAGCGACCCAGCAGGTAACCCCGCTCCGAAATGGGGTAGGTAAAGAAATACGAGCGGGTGTTGTGTTCGATATCGCGGTAGACTGGTACGCCCATCACCGCCGAACTGATCATGGTGGCGAAAATGCTGATGATCGTCAGCATATAGGCGATACCATAGGGCGAGTTGACGTTGGTTTTCTCGGAAGCCGGGCCGCTGCCGTAGATGATGTTGATGAACGTAAACAGAAACAGAATGGCCCCGTAGAGGTAGGTAGCCGGGCGTCTCAGGCGGTATGCCAGCTCGAAACGGAAGATTTCAGCAAACATAAAATAGCGTTTGGGGTGGGTGGGGATAGCGCGTCAGGCGACAACGGCCGCTTTCTTACCGGCGGTAATTTTAGAGAAATACACATCTTCCAGGTCGGCCTCTACCGGCTCAAAATCCAGCGGCTGGGTTTCGTTGTGAACGTGGATCTGCGTCCTGCCGGCTTTTAGCTGGGTAGAGATGACCTGATAGTCGTTGCGGTAGGCTTCCAGCTCTGCTTTTTCGATGGTTTTGCGCCAGATTTTCCCCTGCAGGTCGGCCACGAGATCGGCCGGGTGTCCTTCGGCAATTACCTCGCCCAGGTTAATAATGGCCATGGCCGAGCAGAGGTTCGTGACATCTTCCACAATATGGGTCGACAGAATCACGATGGTGTTCTCACCAATTTCGCTCAGCAGGTTGTGGAAACGGTTACGCTCGGCAGGGTCGAGGCCGGCGGTTGGTTCATCAACGATAATAAGGCTGGGGTTGCCGATCAGGGCCTGGGCAATGCCGAAGCGCTGTTTCATACCACCCGAGAAGGTGCCCAGGTTTTTCTTCCGGACGTGCATCAGGTTTACTTTTTCCAGCAGGGCTTCGACCACCGTTTTCCGCTCTGACCGGTTGGCAATGCCTTTCAGACTGGCGATATGGTCGAGCATGGTTTCGGCCGTCACCTTCGGATAGACGCCAAACTCCTGGGGCAGGTACCCTAACAGCTTGCGGACGTCGTGCTTCTGCCGGAGCACATCAATGGTGCCGGCGGGGGTATCTTCCAGCACAATCTGGCCGTGGTCGGCTTCCTGCAGGGTGGCAATGGTGCGCATCAGCGACGACTTACCCGCGCCATTGGGGCCCAGCAGGCCAAACATACCCTGCGGAATGGTTAAGGAGACATCGTGCAGGGCCCGGACGCCGTTGGAGTACGTCTTATTTAGGTTAGTAATGGTGAGTTTCATGGGGTAAGTGATTGGGGAATAAAAAGTTAGTGGCTAAAGAAAAGAAAAATAACCTGAAAACGACAGCCCTAAATCGTGAACGGTTCAAACAAACGGACAAACGGTCAGGATGGGTAAGCCGATAGGAAATCAAAACGTAAGGTATGTACACTGAAAATATCATTGCTAATGGCCTTTCCATAAATACCGGAGAGGAGTAGATGAAAGCCAAATTTTTAATATTTATATTTTTATTTTGATAGATAGTTAATTTTAGAACTAATATTTTGAATTTTTTAAGAATATGCTTATAAATAGCTTTAAAAATTAAGTTTTTTTTAAAAATTACCTATTTTCGAAACTATTGAGCGTTGCCGATAGAGTAGTGGGAAATAATAAAATGTCATCGTAATATAGTACAATAAATTTATCACAACATGAACCACTCTATCAACCGCCGGGACTGGCTTCGTAACAGCGCGCTCCTGGCTACCGGCTTAAGTACCGGACTGAGTCAATGGAACCCGGCGCTCCCGGCTGCTGTCCGCCAGGAGCAGGCTTTCGTGAAGGAGTTTGCAGCCCTGGGTGAAGACTTACCGGTATTGCGGGCGCGTCTGTTTGCTAACGAAAATCCGCACGGCATTTCGCCGAAAGCCCGAGAAGCCCTAATCAAAGCCATTGACGTCGGGAACCGCTATGCGTTTCGGGAAGGGTCTATGCTTCGGGAGATGATCGCCGTGAAAGAGGGGATCAAGGAGGAGAATCTAATGCTTTGCGCGGGTTCATCGGAGTTACTGATGACGGCGGCCCTGTTCTTCACCGGCCGGGGTGGCAAAATCCTGACGAGCCGGCCTACCTACGACGACCTGCTCGAATGCGCCAGTGCCTTCAACGCAGAAATTGTGTCGGTACCGCAGACAACGGAGCACCGGTATGATCTCAACGCCATGAAAGCTAAACTGGCGACAACCGATGGTGTGAAACTCGTCTATATCTGCAACCCGAATAACCCAACGGGCACTATCCTTTCGCCCGATGAACTGACCGCTTTCTGCAAGGAAGTATCCCCAAAAGTGCCGGTGTTCGTCGACGAAGCCTATATCGACTTTTTGGCCCCCGCCGACCGGCCGAACCTGGCTAAGCTGGTTACGGAGGGATACAACATCATACTGGCCCGCACCTTCTCTAAAATTCACGGGTTTGCCGGACTGCGCCTGGGCTACGGGATGGCACCGGCCAAACTGGTTAAGGAAATAAGTGCCTACAACCGGGGTGAGTACGAAATCAGCGTAACCACCATTACCGCCGGTATGGCCAGCTATCAGGATCAGGACTGGCAGAACTTCTGCCGGACCGAAAACGCCAAAGCCCGCGAGGTGCTGTATAAAGGATTGAAGCAACTGGGCTACGAGTATGTGCCCTCGTACACCAATTTCGTGCTATTCCCGATCCGGATGAAGACCAAAGCGTTTGCTGAGCAGATGTTCCGTAACGGCGTTGGTACGCAGACCCGCGATTTTGATAACCAGCCCTGGTGCCGGGTCAGCATCGGCACCGTCGATGAGATGAACATCTTCCTGGATGCCTTCAAAAAAGTAACCTCCTAATCAGTGACTGCTGCTGCATGTCCGTCATTCATGCTGTGGCTGTCAGTAATTATCCAACTATGACGCGACGCGACTTTATCCAATCAACGAGTACCGGCTACGCCAGTCTGATGGCGTGGGGGTTATTGCGGTCGGCTCCGGCCGAAGCGTTTGCTCTGTCGCCCAATGGCATACAGGATGGCAAAGCCCGTAAGGTAATCATTCTGGGTGCCGGTCTGGCGGGTCTGGCTACTGCCTACGAACTTGGTAAACTGGGCTACGACTGTACCGTGCTGGAAGCCCGCAGCCGCTCCGGTGGCCGGGTCTGGACGGTGCGGGGTGGTACCAAAGAAACCGAACTCGGCAGTGCGGAACAGACCTGCCGGTTTGAAGACGGCCTGTACTTCAACGGTGGGGCGGCTCGCATACCGCATCACCACCAGCTTACAACGCATTACTGCCGGGAGCTGGGCGTACCGCTGGAAATCTTCAACGGGGCCAACGAGGCCGCCTGGCTGTACAATGAGGGTGGCACCGGACCGCTCGCCAACAAACGCATGCGCATTAAGGAGTACCACAACGACATGCGCGGCTACACCAGCGAACTGCTCACCAAAGCCCTCGATCAGTCGGTTCTCGACCAGCAACTGACCAAAGAGGATGTCGAAAAACTGGTTGATTTTTTAAAGAACGAAGGAGACCTCAATACCGCAAAACTATACAAAGGAACCAACCGCCGGGGTTATAAAATTGAACCCGGTGCCGGCCCCGTTGCCGGTGAACTGACCGATCCCTATGGCCTGACTGACCTGCTGCACTCCGGCTTTATGCAACCCGTGTTCTACAACGTCGGCGAATACGTATATGAGCAACAGACAACGCTGTTGCAGCCGGTGGGCGGGATGGATGCGATTCCGAAAGCATTTGAAAAGAAGCTGACCGGCAAAATCCTGTTCAACGCCCCGGTGAAAGAACTCCGCAAAACTGAATCGGGCGTGCGGGTCGTGTACACCCAAAACGGCAAACCGGCCGAGCTTACCGGCGAGTTCTGCGTCTGTACACTGCCGCTGCCGGTCCTGAAAAACCTGGACTCCGACCTGTCCGGAACGGTGAAGCGGGCCGCTGATTTTGTGCCGTACATCAAGACCGGCAAGATCGGCCTGCAGTTCAAGCGCCGGTTTTGGGAAGAAGACGAAGGTATTTACGGCGGTATCTCCCGCAGCAACATGGACATTAACCAGATCTGGTACCCATCGTTCGGGTTTATGGGTAAAAAGGGAGTACTGATCGGCTACTATAATTTCTACAGCCGTGCCGAAGCGGTAGCTAATCTGCCCATCAACGGCCGTGAAAAACTGGCGCTGGAGCAGGGGGGTAAGATTCACCCGCAGTACGCGCAGGAGTTCGATAATTCCTTCTCACTGGCCTGGCACAAAATTCCGTACAACGAAGGCGGTTGGGCGCTGTACGACGACGCTGTTCGCCGGAAATATTATTCAGCGCTAACGGAGCCCGACGGCAACATCTATTTCGCCGGAGAGCATACCACCTACCTCACCGCCTGGATGGCCGGTGCCCTGACCTCCGCCCGCCGGACTGTCGAAAGCATCCACGCCCGTGTGGGTCAGTACACGAAAAAGTAAACTACAACCAAGCTATGAGACACATCAACCGCCAACTACCAACTCTTCTGCTTTTCCTCTGTGCTGTCATTGTAAACCAGTTCGCTAGTCAGCGCGTCTGGGCGCAGGCTGCCAGCGCGGGCATGACCCTCGATCAACTGAAGGCTATTAAAGAGATTAAAATTGGTAATCTGGAGAAAGATACCTACTTCAAAGCCGGGGGCTACATCCTGGACCGCTACGAAGAACGGCCGGCTTACGTCTTCAACTACAGCGACGGTATTCCCCGAAAGATCTACCTCTATAAGGTATACACGGCTGCCGACACTAAAGAACTGGGCCTGCTGGCCATTTACCAGAACGGCAAAACCAACCAGACAATGCCCTTCGTGATTCCCGGTGCTACCGCCGACCGCAAGGCGTGGGATGCCTACATTGACGACCTGAAATATGTAGGCGAAAAAGAAGCCGGTCTGATGTCGGCGCTGGGCTTTGTGCTGTCGCGGGAGATGGCCCTGCTGATGGGCGGTGGCGGCCCCAAGGAAGAAGGGGGCGATAAAAAGAAAGAGGAATACAACTTCTGTTTCCCCCCCCATGCCCAGGTCTCCCTCGCCAACCGGCAGACCAAAGCCATTCAGGACATTAAACCGGGCGATGCGGTGATGGCGTACGCTAATGGCCGGATGGTAACGACACAGGTGCGCGAAGTGCAGGTACACGAAGCGCAGGATGTTGCTATCACCGCCGTGTGGTTGACGGCCAGCGAAGAGGTAACGGCGTCAACCCGCGCCGGGTTGACGGCCCCCATACTGCTGGAAGCCACGGCCAATCATCCGGTGCTGACGGCCACCGGCCAGAAGCGGTTGGGCGATCTGCGGAAAGGAGATATGCTGTACCGGTATGATGAGGCTTCAACGGCTGTTGTGGTCTGGACCGTAGCCGATGTGCAGGCGGGGGCACGGACGGTGAAAACCGTGTATAACCTCGTTACAGAACAAGGCAGTTTCGTCGTCAGCGACTTTGTTGTCCTGGACAAATAAGCATTAAAGAGTTTACACTTCGTCGATAGAGCCGGCCAGCCCGAAAGGGCTGGCTTTGCTTTTGTCTAACGTTCATTAAACAATTTGGCTGGACAACGAGTAAGGTAGGTGTATTGACCCAGAACATAGATGGCGCTACCGGAATAAGTGGACCGGCGTTGCGCCATACTCAACGTTAAGAAAAAATGAATGTCCGTTCTTCAGATACCTACTGGGTTTCCAGCGACCCGGTACAAACCTATTATCCCCCCCTTCAGGAGCCGGTTGACTGCGATGTGCTGATTATCGGCGGAGGGATCACCGGAGCGCTGGTTGCTTACGAACTGGTTGAAGCCGGGATCAGGACCGTGCTGATTGATAAGCGGGGAATCGCACAGGGCAGCACGGCCGCCAGTACTGCCCTGATCCAGTATGAAATGGACGTTCCCCTCCACCAGCTCATCGACCAGATTGGCGAAGAGGATGCCGTGCTCAGTTATAAACTTTGCCTCCGGGCGCTCGACCGGCTAACCGGAATTGCCAAAAAACTGAACTTCGCGGGAAAATTCCACCGGCGCGAAAGTCTGTACTTTGCCGCTCAACAGAAGGATGTCGACGAACTAAAGCAGGAGTGCGAAACCCGGAGCCGGTACGATTTTCCGGTAAGCTGGCTCGACAAGCCGGCGCTTTTGCGGCAGTTTGGCCTGGCGGCTGAGGGCGGCATCCTGTCGTCGGTGGGGGCCGAGCTTGATCCATTTGCCTTTACCCAGGCCCTGTTACACTATTTAACCGAACAGGGACTACGGGTTTTTGCGCATACGGCAGCTGCGGAACTGACGTATCGGAAACAGAACGTGGAGGTGCAAACGGGTCAGGGACTGATCATTACCGCCAAAAAAGTCGTGTATGCTACTGGCTATGAAGTACCGGAGCGGCTGGTCGAGGTGAACGACATTACCATGCTCAGCACATACGCCCTTGTGACGGAGCCAATCCCCCATTTGCCCGAGCGGGTGAAGAATGCCGTTCTGTGGGATACCGCCGATCCATACTTTTATGCTCGTACCGTAGGCGGCAACCGCCTGCTGATCGGTGGGGGAGACGAAGACCTGCTCGAGGCCGGCCAGCGGGATGCACTCATTCCCCAAAAGCAGCAGCAGCTTCTTGACCGCTTTAGCGAGTTGTTTCCGGACCTGCCCGCCACGGCGGAACTGACCTGGGCCGGCACCTTTGCCGAAACCAAGGACGGGTTACCCTACATCGGTGAGCATCCGCGCTATCCCCACAGCTACTACGCCCTGGGGTTTGGCGGCAACGGCATTACGTTCAGCACAATTGCCGCTACCGTTATCCGCAACCTATACCAGAACGGCCATTGCGACTACGCCCGGCTATTTCGGTTTGGACGGTGAGGAGGAATGATTGAGTGAATGAATTAAAGAATGACTGAATAAAAATTACTTTGTTGACAGTTTTTATTCAATCATTCTATAATTCATTCACTCTTTATCATATAGACCGGTGTTTCCTGAAAACGCGAAGCAACAACCACTTTAGTACCGCTGGTGTGAGCTTTGAACAGGTCCATGGCTACCTGCGGGCAGTTATTGTCTTTCGACAGGTGGGAGAGCAGCACATGGCTCATATACGCCGGCCGGTGCGTTTTGAAGAGTTCCAGCGCTTGCTGGTTGGAGAGGTGTCCCTGACCGCCCCGGATGCGTTGCTTCAGGAAATAAGGATATCTGCCGTGCTCCAGCAGGTCCTCGTCATAGTTAGCTTCCAGAAAAGCGGCATGGCACTGTCGGAAGTGGTCAATTACGTTGTCGCAGGCAATACCAATATCGGTAAATACGCCGACGCGGGTATCCTGGTAAGTAATCAGAAAACTATGCGGGTCTGAGGCATCGTGCTGCTTTGGAAAAGCCGTGATGCAGAGGTCGCCGATCCAGACGGGAGCCGAACTCCGTAGCGGACGAATAGGAAATCGGTCCTCGGGCAGTCGGCACTGCTGCAAGGTACGGGGCGTAACATAAACCGGCAACTGGTATTTTCTCGCCAGCATGCCAATACCGCGAATATGGTCGGTATGTTCGTGAGAAATAAAAACAGCCTTTACCGTCTGGAGCGATAGCGATAGCCGTTCCAGACGCCTTTCGATCTCCCGACAGGAGATTCCCGCGTCGATCAGAACCGCTTCCTGCTCATTGCCAACATAATAGCAGTTTCCGTTGCTGCCAGAGTTCAGGGAGGTAATAAATAGGGGCATAGAACTACAAAGAAACGGCTTTTTTAGCACTTTTTCTCTATAAATCAGAGCCCGTACGACAGAAAGCCACCGTCCACCGCCAGCGTCTGGCCCGTGATGTAACCGGCAGCCGGCAGGCAGAAAAATACCGCGGCCGCGGCTACTTCTTCGGGCTCTCCCACGCGCTTCATCGGAGTCCGGCGCAGAATACTCTCCAGTCGTTCCGGGTTAGTCAGTACCGGCTCCGCCAGGGGAGTCCGGATGTACCAGGGCGCCACGGCATTGACCCGGATGTTGTCGGCCGCCCACTCCACCGCCAGGTTACGCGTCAGTTGGTTCAGTGCGGCTTTCGATACACCATAGGGCGACCCACTGCCGACATGTGTCATGCCCGCTACCGAAGAAACAAACACAATGCTGCCTTGGCCGGAGGCTTTCAGCAGCGGATAAGCGGCCTGACTCAGTTCAAACGCCGAGCGCAGGTTGGTATTTATGATATGCTCGAACTCGTCCGGGCTGTAGTCAATGGTCGGCCGTCGGATGTTGGTGCCAGCGTTATTGATCAGGATATCCAGGCGGCCCCACTGCTCCTGAACGGCTTCAATTACCTGCCGGGCCACACCCGGCCGGCTTACATCGGCCGCCATACCGTCTACGGGGCAGCCGTCTTCCTGATAGGCCGCTACCTGCTGTTGCAGTAGTTCGGCGTTACGGGCCACAATGAATACTTCGCAGCCCCGGTCCAGCAGGGTTTTTACAATAGCTTCGCCGATCCCTTTGGTGCCGCCGGTGACCAGCGCCCGCCGGCCGGTAAGTTGCCAGTTTATGAGGTTCATAACAGAGTGACAGGTTATCTCCCGCAGTAGCCGGGAGGGTACGCAGCGGCTAAGTTACGCAGCAACGTTACTTTCGCTGCAAGACAATCGCTTTATCTGAGCCTAAGTCCTGCGGACCGACCCAAATACCCCCTTTGAAGTCCGGCATCAGGCGGCTTTGCCCTGTCCATATGTCAACGATCCGAACGGTATAATCCTGCTTTGGCGTATTCAGAATGGGCGTTCCCGACTGCACGTATAACAGATACTGACTGTTGTCGGGGTTGGCGAGGCAAAGGGTGCCGTGATGGGTAAGGGCGTTGTTCGGCGCCATTCTCCAGTAGTCGACGGAGGTGAACACATCGTACATGACCCCGTAGTAGTGCAGCATAATCATGGTCGAGTCGCCCCGGCCGTTGATCCAGCCACCCCCGGTATTGTTACCGGCGCAGCTACCGCGGTCGGCCCGCTCGCCGGTGGTCTGGTAGCCGCCGGCCATGCAGATCTCCCAGGCCAGCCGGGTGCGGGTTTTGGCGTCGCGGCCGGGCGCTACTTTTTTGCCCATCGGCCCGCAGCCCCATTCGGGGTAATGGTCTTCGTAGCCGTACTCTTCGTTGATCTGCGGCTTGGGTACGCCGGTCTGCGCCTGCTGCTGCCGGTTGCTCAGCATCTTGTAATAGCCACCGCACTCGTCCCAGTCCTGCGTCATGGCAAAATCGGTCCAGGCCGACGCCCGGAACGGAAAACTGCCGTGGCCGTGGATCGAGGTCAGGTGCTTATACGGGTCACGCTCGCGGAGGTAGCTGCCCATCTGCTCGGCCCAGGCTTCGTTGCGGAAGAGGTGATATTCGTTGGTAACGTCCCACATTACGTTGGAGAAGGCCCCGAACCGGTTCACGGCGTAGCGGTAGTAGCGCTTCTCGTCCTCCCCACCCATATTGGCTTTCCTGAACGGATCGGAGCCGTGGTCCATACCATCTACGTAAAAGATCAGCGAGACATTGACATTCCGCTCACGGGCAAACGCCAGCATCCGATCAATGCGCTGCCAGTGGGCGACATTGTAGCGGGTAACGTCGAAGCCGGGTGTGTCGAGGCTGGTAGGATCTTTGGCGACCCAGGGGTTCAGTTTCAGGGTAAACTCGTCACAATCCTGCACCATCGGCTCGGCCCAGCGGTCACCACCCGGCTGGCGGCCGTTGATAACCACCCGAATGCGGTTGATTTTCAGTTTGGCCAGCCGGTCGATGGCGTCGCGGATGGTCTGTTCGTTTTTCCAGCCCATCAGCCAGTAGGTAGTCGTGCCGTTCCAGAAATAATGCTCGCCGGTGCCTTCCCAGATAAAATGGTATGGATGCTGTGGGTCAACGCGAACCATACCTTTGCGCCCGGCTGGCACCGCCGTCAGCGAACCAGCGTATTGAATGAATTTTCCGTTGTACTGGCCCCGGATGGTAAACCGGTAGGTACCGGGTCGGGTAGGCATAAAGCGCACCCGGTGCAGCGACCCATCCTGTGCGTCACAAAACCCCTCTACCCGAACCGAATCGCCGGATTCGTGCCGAAACGTACCGGTAAGGGGGACCTCGGTAAAGGGATTACCGGCGCGGAAGGCCGGCAGGCGGAGGGTAACTTCGGCGTAGTCATACACATCTACCTTGTCGCGTTGCAGGGCAAAGGCATTTTGGGGCAGACGCTGGGCAAGAAGCGGGTGGGACAACAGACAAAGAACAAGCAGGTGAAGAGACTTCATAACTTTTCAGGTACGGCAGGTAACACGAACTGCTGGAATCGCTTTAATAGAGTTTACGGCGTAAACATAGAAAATTCCGTGTAAATGTGTGGGTGGCTCTGTTAGGCCTGTCTGTAGTTTGAAGAACGGCAGGACCTTACAAGCAAAAAGCCCCGACGAATGCCGGGGCCACTTTGTGTATGGTGAAATGATTTCGTGTTTAGTTGAGCGCAATAGTGCGGCTTACCGTAGCCGGAGCTACGTCCGAAATGGTGAAATCTTTGACCATTAGGTCAGCGCCGTTGGTCACCTCTACGCGGTACGTACCGTTGACCAGTTCCGACAGGTTCAGCTTGCTCTTGAAGGTACCTTCTTTTTTGGTCAGGTACTCGGTATGCAGCACCGTGCCGGCTGCGTTTTTCAGGACAATCTGCACGCGGCTGCCCGTCTGCTTCTGAACGATGACGTTCAGCGTGGTGGCATTAGCGGCCGGAAAAATGACAGCCTTATACGAGGTTGCGGTTTTCTTGTCGCCGGCGTTAGGATTAGCCGAAGCTACATACGAAACAGAGCTCAGTGTCAGAGCCAGAACCAGTGTTTTGATGATCGTTTTCATTGTCTTGTGTGGATAGTATGTTGTTAATCTTTCTGTTGGTGTGTCAATCAGATTTGTCCCTGATTGTTGAGTCAAAGATAGCGGACGACCCGGCAACGTTGCATCACATACTACTTTAGCGGTAAATTTTTTTAGATGAGTGGCAGACAAGCGTGACGGTTGAGTAAACGGTCAGAAAAAACCGAGAAACGTGTGTCCGGTTTCGGACATAAAGCATTGTAAATGAGATGATAATAGTAAGGCTAGGTGGTATTTGGTAAATTTTTTTATCCACCAAATAATATGCTGCAAACCGGTTTAATTGGCTATTTACGATTGGCGCTAACAACTAAAGCCAAATTAAAATGCTATTCCTCTTTAAGCAGTTGGAGAATAGCCTTCGTACAATTTATTTTGAAAGTTTCTTTTTGCCTTTGCTTATGAAATCAGCAATCTGTTTACTAATCGGTTTGTGGCTTAGCGTCGGGTTGTCCTGGGCGCAGCATAAACCAAAACCCGAGGATGTCCAGACCTTCACGCTGAAGAACGGCATGAAGTTTCTGGTACTCGAAGATCACTCCATCCCCAACGCCAACTTTTATCTCTTCTGGAAAGTAGGGGCCCGGAACGAGGTCCACGGCATCACCGGCCTGTCGCACTTCTTTGAACACATGATGTTCAACGGCTCCAAAAAATACGGGCCCAAGCAGTTCGATCGGGTGATGGAGGCCGCCGGCGGTTCCAACAATGCCTATACGAGTGAGAACGTAACCGTGTATACCGACTGGTTCCAGAGCGGAGCCCTCGAAACCATCTTCGATCTGGAGGCCGACCGTATCGCCAACCTGAGCATCGACCCGAAAATGGTGGAAAGTGAGCGGGGGGTGGTGCTGTCGGAGCGCAGCACCGGCCTCGAAAACAGTAATTACCGGCTCCTCAGCGAACTGGTAAAATCGGTAGCCTTCGTGGAGCATCCATATATGTTTCCGGTGATCGGCTTCGAGTCAGATATCAAGAAGTGGTCGCAGCAGGATCTGGAGACGTATTTCAAAACCTATTACGCGCCCAACAACGCGGTAGCGGTGATTGTCGGCGACGTAAAGCCGGAGCAGGTAAAAAAGCTGGCGCAGCAGTATATTGAGCCCATTCCGGCGGGCAAACTGCCCGAGCCTATCCGGACGGTTGAGCCTCCGCAGAACGGCGAACGCCGGGCGGTCACTTACAAGGATATTTCAACACCCAATATTCTGCTGGCCTACCACACGCCCGAAACCAGTCACCCGGATTACTACGCGCTGGATCTGCTGAGCAGCGTGCTGAGTGCGGGAAACTCATCGCGGCTGGTAAAGGCCCTGGTGCTGGACTCGACCATTGCCTCGCGGGTATCTACCAGTATGGCCGACGGTTTTGACCCGAACCTGTTCTATGTTTACGGGGTGGCTGCCAATAATATTACGGCTGAGAAGCTGGAACAATCCATTCTGGCCCAGATTGATCGGGTTAGTAAGGATGGCATTACGGATGCGGAGCTGCAAAAGCTGAAGAACCAGAAACTGATGGAATTTTACCGGACTATGGAAACCATCAACGGCAAAGCCAACAGCCTGGGTACCTACGAACTGTTTTTTGGTGATTACAAAAAGCTGTACGAAGCCCCGTCACTTTACGAAAAGGTTACCAAAGAAGACATCCGCCGGGTAGCGGCCAAATACCTGACCGGCCGCAACCGTACCGTTGGCTACCTGCTGCCGGAAGAGAAGACCAAAGCGGGCGCTAACTAACGCCCCGATTCATTGACTGACAGCCATGAAAAAAATACTTGTGTTTATCTGTTGTCTGCTGGCCGTTGGTTTTGCGTCGGCGCAGACGTTCAAAGTGCCCCCGTACCAGAAGGTTAAACTAAAAAATGGGCTGACCGTTTACCTGATGGAGCAGCATGAGGTGCCGCTGATCAACGTATCGGTGGCGTTTGATGCGGGCGCCGTAAAAGATGGTACTCGCTACGGACTGGCCCATATGACGGCTGATGCGTTGCTCTTTGGCAGTTCCAAATACACCAAAGAGCAGATCGAGGAAAAGACCGAATACGTAGGGGCCGATGTTAATACCTACGCCGGTAAGGAGGTGGCCAAACTGACCGCGTCGTTTGCCGTAAAGGACCAGGATCAGTTATTCGATATTATTCAGGATGTGGTGACGCGGCCGGCCTTCAACGAGCCGGAATTTGCCAAATACAAGCAGCGGCTGCTGCTGCAACTGACCCAGCAAAAGGAGAGTCCCCGCGCTGTGGCTACCTCCTACTTCAACCGCTTTGTGTTTAACGAGCATCCGTACGCCAATCCGCTGACGGGAATTCAGTCGACGGTGGAGAGGATTTCGGTCAACGATGTACGGGAGTTTTACCGCACTCAGTACACCGCCGACCGGGCCGCCATTGCTATTGTGGGTGATTTCAACACCGCCGATATGAAGAAGCGGATTACCAACCTGTTCGGTACCTGGAAAACGGCGCCGGCTTCGTCGCCCAAACTGACGGAGCCAGCCCTGGCGTTCAACCAGAATCGTGTGCTGCTGGTGGATAAACCCGATGCCCGCGAAACCACGTTCCTGATCGGCGGTAAGGGCGTGACTCAAAGTAATCCGGATTATATTCCGGTGGTCGTGGTTAATACCATTCTGGGCGGCCGGTTTACCTCCTGGCTGAACGATGCGCTGCGGGTCAACGCCGGCCTGACCTACGGGGCTAATAGTCGGTTTGCCACGCTGAAAAACAGTGGGACTTTTACCATTTCGACATTCACCAAAACCAGTACCACCACCGAGGCTATTGACATGGCGTTGCAGGTACTGGATAGCCTGCACCGAAAAGGTATTGATGCCCAGACGCTGGAGTCCGCCAAAAACTACGTCAAAGCCACCTTCCCGCCGAACTACGAATCGGCCGGGGCGCTGGCCGATTTGCTGACGGATATGTTCAGCTTGGGGTACGATGAATCCTTTATCAATAACTTCCAGAAGAACGTTGATGGCCTGACGGTGGATAAGACGCGGGAGATCATTAACCGCTACTTCCCCAAAGAGAACCTCCAGTTTGTGGTCATTGGCCAGGCCGGGTCCATCCGGGACAAGGTGAAGAAGTACGGAGCTATTACCGAGAAAGCTATAAAGGCCGAAGGCTTTTAAGCCGTGCTCCGGCAGTAAGGCAATAAAGCAGCAGCCCCGACAAATGCCGGGGCTGCTTTGTGTATGGTGAGATAATGTAGAAACTTAGTTAAGCGCGATGGTGCGGTTTACCGGAGCCGGATTTATGTTCGAAAGGGTGAACTCCTTGGCGGTTGTTTCGGTACCGTTCGTTACCTCCACGCGGTACGTACCGTTGGTCAGTTCAGCCAGGTTCAGTTTGCTCTGGAAAGTACCTTCTTTCTTGGTCAGGTACTCGGCGTGCAGCACCGTGCCGGCTGCGTTTTTCAGGACAATCTGTACGCGGCTGCCCGTCTGCTTCTCGACGATAACATTCAGGGTAGTGGCGTTTGCTGCGGGGAAGATAGCGGCCTTGTACGAAGTGGCTACTTTCTTGTCGCCGGCATTAGGATTAGCCGAAGCTACATACGAAACAGAACTCAGTGTCAGAGCCAGAACCAGTGTTTTGATGATCGTTTTCATTGTCTTGTGTGGATAGTGTGTTAGTCGTTTCTTTTTGAGGGTGACAATCAGATTTTGTCCCTGATTGTTGATTCAAAGATAGCAGGGTGTTCCGGTACTTTGCATTGCATACTACTTCAGCGGTCGTTTCCCCATGATGAATGGCAGAAAGGCGTGACGGTTGAGTAAACGGTCAGAAACCCAGAAACGACCGGGTGTCCGGAATCGGACAAAGCGGCTGGTAAACAGCTAGTTAGTTTCTGGTTTGGTCCGGTAGATTCGCCGGGCAACCCGCTCCAGACTGAGTCCCTGCACGATGATGGAGAACAATACGACGGTATAGGTCGTAAAAACGATGAGGTTCTTAGCCGCAAACGATTCCGGAATGGAAAGCGCCATGGCGATGGACAAGCCGCCCCGCAACCCACCCCATGTCAGCATCAGCAGGTCGCGCCGTTCGGAGTAAATCCACCGGCGCGACATCAGCAGGGGTATCCGGATGGCCAGGTAGCGGCAAACCAGCACAATGACGATAGCCGCCAGGCCTACCTCTATATAGATCCACTCGAAGGTCAGCGCCAGCAGGCGGAAGCCGATCAGGACAAAGAGGATGGCATTCAGGATAATGTCAATGATCTCCCAGAACTTCTCCACGTATTCTTCTGTAATGTCGCTCATGGCCACCCCCTTGGCCTGCTTGCCGGTAAACAGTCCGGCTACCACAATCGCTAGTGGCCCCGATACATGCATCCAGGATGCCAGCGTATAGCCCCCCATCACGGCCGCCAGCGTTATCATGATCTCCGTCTGGTAATGGTCAATGGATCGCAGCAGGAAGAAGATGCCGTAGCCCAGTACCAGCCCGAAGATCAGCCCGCCGACGGTTTCTTCAATGAACAGAATGGCGATATCCCCGGCCGAAACCGAATCGACACCCCGGCGGGCAATCTCCAGAATGGTCAGAAAGATCACCACGCCCACGCCATCGTTGAACAGCGACTCGCCGACAATTTTGATTTCTGTGCTTTTGGGAACGTTGGTTTTGGTCAGAATTCCTAAAACGGCAATGGGGTCGGTAGGCGAAATCAGGGCACCGAAAAGCAGGCAGTAGATATACCCAATCGGGTAGTCAACCGCCAGCAGCAGGCCATACAGCAAACTGGCGATCAGGAACGTAGACAGCACCACGCCAATCAGCGCAAACAGGGTAATGCTGCGCCATTCTGACCGCAGCAGGTCAATATTAGTGTGTAAGGCCCCTGCAAACAGCAGAAAGCTAAGCATGATGTCGAGAACGATGGTGGTAAAGTCCAGCCGCGTCACAAACTCCACGGCTACATCAAAGTCGATTGGATCAAGCTGGTAGGCGAAAATAAGCGCCAGCGAAAACACCAGTGAAACGACCATCAGACCGATGGTGTCGGGAAGCTTCAGAAAGCGGACGTTAACGTAGGCAAAGGCGGCTGTGAGGATAATCAACAGGGTAATGACGCGGAATATTTCCATAGAGCAGGGGTGGTTGTCGGCCCAAAATTGTCCAGAAAAGCTGTAGCACACAAACTTCAGGCGCACGCAACGAGACAAATCCACCCTGGCCGCCGGCCGGCAATAGTAAAAGGAACGCTTTTCTGCTTTATGTATATAGTAGCTGATTTATTGATAAATTTACGGGTAATATTCCCATACGCTAACCCTGTTGCTTTCCTATGCATTTCTTTCCGTTGTCTTCTCAACGATTCCTGACCCGGCGGGCCCTGGCATTATCGACGGCCGGTCTGCTGATTGGCGGAACGCTGATTGGGGCTTATCAAAATGACCTCAATGAGGCCTCCTCCGCGTTTCTGGATGCCTTGTATACGCAGCTCAGCGACGATGACAAACACGATCCCAAGTACGCGGTAGCGGGTCTGAACGTAGCCCCCGGCCTGGAAGCTACGCTCTTTGCCGCCGAGCCGATGCTGACCAATCCGACCAACATCGACGTAGATGCCCGCGGTCGTGTCTGGGTGTGCGAAGCCTATAACTACCGGCCCGCTATTACCGGCCATGCCACGCACCAGGAAGGCGACCGCATTGTAATTCTGGAAGACCAGAACGGCGACGGCAAGGCCGATGTCAGCAAGGTATTCTACCAGGGACCCGATCTGCAGGCTCCGCTGGGCATCTGGGTACAGGGTAACAAAGTGATTGTATCCAACAGCCCGAACGTATACGTATTCACCGACGAGAACGGCGACGATAAGGCCGACAAAAAAGAAATTCTGTTTACGGGTATCAGCGGAGAGCAGCACGACCACGGCATGCACGCGTTTGTGTTCGGTCCCGACGGGAAATGGTACTTCAACTTCGGCAATGACGGCAAGCAAATCCGGGATAAAGACGGCAAGCCTATCTTCGACCGTACCTCCGGTCGTGAAATCGACTCGAAAAATTACCGCCAGGGGATGGTGTTCCGCTGCAACCCCGACGGCAGCGAGATGGAGGTTCTCGGCCACAATTTCCGGAACAACTTTGAAGTAGCGCTGGATTCGTACGGTACCATGTGGCAGTCGGACAACGACGACGACGGCAATAAAAGTGTGCGCATCAATTACGTGATGGAGCATGGCAACTACGGCTACACCGACGAAATGACGGGAGCCGGCTGGCAGGCTAACCGGACCAACATTGAACCCGAGATTCCACGCCGGCACTGGCACCTGAACGATCCGGGCGTGGTCCCGAATCTGCTCCAGACGGGAGCCGGCTCGCCCACGGGTATTATCGTGTACGAAGGTACCCTGCTGCCTGAGCAATTCCGCAACCAGGTTATTCACTGCGATGCCGGTCCGAATGTGGTGCGGGCGTATCCGGTGCAGAAAAGCGGAGCCGGGTATACGGCTACTATCGTCCCAATTCTGGAAGGTGCGCGCAATCAGTGGTTCCGTCCATCGGATGTGTGCGTGGCACCGGACGGGTCGCTGATGGTCTCCGACTGGTATGATCCGGGCGTAGGGGGGCATCAGGCCGGTGATCTGAACCGGGGTCGCGTTTTCCGCGTTGCTCCGCCCAATACGCCCTATCGCATCCCGAAAGTCGATCTGGCTACCACCGAAGGCGCGATCGAAGCCCTGCAAAGCCCCAATATGGCGATCCGTTATGCCGCCTGGAACAAACTGAACGGCATGGGTACCAAAGCGGAAAAGGCACTGGCAAATTTTTACAAGACATCGGCTAACCCCCGCATGAAGGCACGGGCGCTGTGGCTGCTGAGCAAGCTGAACGGAAAAGCTGGTAAAAAGCACATTGAGACCGCTCTGAAAGACGCGAACCCCGATCTGCGGATTACCGCACTCCGAGCCGCCCGCGAGTTGAAAATGGATATTATTCCGTACGTGAAGCAACTGGTCAATGACCAGGACGCTCAGGTACGTCGGGAGTGTGCGCTGGCCCTGCGCCGGCATACCTCACCCGAAGCCCCCGAACTATGGGCCCAGCTGGCTGCCCAGCACGACGGCAAAGACCGCTGGTATCTGGAGGCTCTCGGAATCGGGGCCGACGGGCAGTGGGACAGCTACTATGCCGCCTGGCTGAAGCGGGCGGGCGCTAATCCTGCCGCTACTGATGCCGGCCGGGACATTGTCTGGCGTGCCCGCACGAAAGAGGCCGTGCCCCTGCTGGCGAGTCTGGCGGGTGATGCCTCCAGTGACCTGAGCAGCCGTCTGCGCTATTTCCGGGCCTTCGACTTCAACCCCGGTGCGGCTGAGAAGTCAAACGCCCTGCTGGCGATTCTCCAGAGCAGCAACGGCGCCACCGATATCACCAAACTGGTGCTGCGTCACCTCGACCCTGGGTTTGTCAAGCAATCGCCGGTAGCGACGTCGGCTATGAGTCAGTTGCTGAACGAGACGTACGGTACACCGGAATACATGGAGTTGATCAACCGCTACGAGCCCGCTACCGAAAACGAGCGACTGCGCAAACTCGCCATTGAGAAAGCCTTCACCGGCATGGGTCGCGATGCGGCCCGTCAGTTGCTGAAGCAGGGTGGGGGCCAACTGGTCTGGCAGGCAATCAACGGATCAGATGCCGACGTTGCCGTGGGCATGATCAGTGCGTTGCGGATGGTCGGCAATAGCGAATCGCTGGACATTTTGAAGACGATTGCATTAGACGAAAAACGGCCGGCTACTCTGCGTCGGGAGGCTACCCGTGCCCTGGGTGGCAGTAACAACGGCGAAGACATGGTTATTGCCCTGCTAAAATCAGGCGCTATCACAGGCGATTATAAAGCCGCTGCGGTGCAGGGGGTATCCAATGCGTGGCGGAGAAGTATCCGTACCGAAGCCGCCAGCTACCTGGATAAGCCTAAGGGCTCGGCGGGTAAAGCGCTGCCGGCCATTCCGGAGCTACTGGCCATGAAAGGCGATGTCACTAAGGGGGCCGGGGTATTCCGTACCAGTTGCGCGGTCTGTCACCAGGTCAACAGTGAAGGTATGGACTTTGGACCCAAGCTGTCGGAGATTGGTAGTAAGCTGCCGAAGGAAGCGCAATACCTGGCTATCATCCATCCGGATGCGGGTATCAGCTTCGGCTACGAGGGCTGGGAGGTGAAGTTTAAGGACGGCAGTGCGGTAGCCGGAATCATCTCCAGCAAGACCGAGACCGATCTACAGATGAAATTCCCCGGCGGGGTGGTGTCCAATTACAAAATGGGGGATGTTGTCTCCATGAAAAAGATGGACAACTCCATGATGCCAACCGGCCTGCAGGAGGCTATGAGTACGCAGGAACTGGTTGATTTAGTAGAATATATGGCAAGTTTGAAGAGAAAGTAATCTGTATGATACACCGTCGTGACTTTGTAAAAACCACATTAGGCGCAGCAGGTGCTGCGCTGACCGGCAGTGCGAGTGTTGCCGCTGCTTCGGAAACTACCTCTGCCTCACCGACAGGCAAAAACAAATTTAAGCTGCACTACGCTCCGCATTTCGGCATGTTCGAAAACAGCGCGGGCAAAGACCTCATCGACCAGCTGAAGTTTATGGCCGATATGGGCTTTACCGCCCTGGAAGACAACGGTATGATGGGGCGGCCCGCCGATGTGCAGGAGAAGATCGGCAAGGAGCTCGATCGCCTTGGCATGAAGATGGGCGTGTTTGTCGTCGACAAAGGCGGTAACTCCCAGAATACCTTAGCGGCCGGTAAGAAGGAGCATATCGATATTTTCCTGAACGGCTGCAAGCGGGCGGTTGAGGTAGCCAAGCGCTGCAACGCCAAATACATGACCGTGGTACCCGGCGACTTCGAGCGGAACCTGCCGATTGGTATCCAGACCGGCCACGTTATTGATGCGTTGCGCCGGGGTGCCGAAATCCTGGAGCCGAACGGCCTGGTGATGGTGCTGGAGCCGCTGAGCGATACGCCCAACCTGTTTCTGCGCACTTCCGACCAGACGTACGAGATCTGCCGGGGGGTAAACAGTTCGGCCTGTAAGATCCTGTTTGACGTGTACCACATGCAGAAGAACGAAGGCCACATTATTCCGCATATTAACTGGGCCTGGAACGAGATCGGCTATTTTCAGATCGGCGACAACCCCGGCCGTAAAGAACCGACTACCGGCGAAATCAACTATAAAAACGTATTCAAGCACGTTTACCAGAAGGCAAAAGCCGAGAACAAGGAGTTCATCTGGGGCATGGAACACGGGAATGCCCGACCCGGAAAAGAAGGTGAGATGGCCCTGATTCAGGCGTATGTTGAATCGGACAGCTTTACGGTATAGTACTGACGTTACCTGCCGACTATAAACAAAAAGGTCTCCGGCTACCCGGAGACCTTTTTGTTTATTCGTTCTTTTACAATACGTTACAGCACAATAACTGAGTTGTCATCGTCAGACACTCCGCTCTTTACGTATTTGTCAGCCTCCTGATCGTTGGTCCACTTCTCGCCGTCGATCAGATAGCGGAACTGGAACTCCTGACCGCACGGTAATTCAAGCGTAGTTTTATAAGAACCATCTTTTTGCTTCTTCAGAACAGCCGCATCCGTACTCCAGCCATTGAACTCGCCAACGACAGCAACCGTCTTGGCACCGTTAACGGCATCAGCAGGCAACGTAAAGGTGACTTTGCAAACAGGTTTACTCTTTAAATATTGTTTGGCTAGTGCCATAGTGAGTTGGTATGTTTGGTTAGTGACACAAAAATATACCCGTATGAGTACAATGCAATGGTAATCAATGCGTTGGTGGCTAATTTATTGAAATCTTTATAATACGTGTGCACAATTTCATAAATAACCATCGAAAAACGGGTCCTTTTTATCCAACGGTCCCGGCTCTATACGTAGACCGGTAGCTCCGGTAAATGACCGTCCAGTGCCAGGCTCCGTACAGCGCAATCAGGCAGAAAATAAAATATTCGATACCAACCAGTTTCACCCCTTTTACGAAATACATATAGGTGGCTATGATGTCGACCAGCAGCCAGACGTACCAGCATTCGACCTTCTTCTGGATCATCATAAACGTGGCCACAATGCTCATGACGGTGGTAAAGGAGTCGAGGTACGGGAATGCGCTGGGTTTACTGAACAGCACCGGAAACCACTCGTGCAGGTTGCTGGCGAAGGTACCCAGGGCCCCCGTTGCCGCCATGCCGCCCAGGATCAGGTACAGCATATACCGGTTTGGGAGCCGGGTAATGCGGAGTTCCTGCCGGGTGTCGGCTTCTCCCGGTGCGGGGTGCGTCCATCGCCACCACCCCTGCAGGTTCGTAGCAAAGAAGAACACCTGCAGAAACATATCCGGGTAAAGCTGGATCTGATAGAACAGAAAAAAAAACAGCGTAACGCTGATCAGCCCAAGCGGCCAACTCCACACATTGGCACGGGAAGACAGCCAGACCGCTACCCCGCCGGTTAGTACCCCGAAAAACTCCAGATAGCTCATCGGGTAGTCCCATAGCGTAAAGAATATGGTGTTTATGTCAAAAAATCGTTCCATTGTCCAGTTTTTAGACGGGGCTTTCTATCTTTGGCGGCACGAAACTACGCATATCCTACAAACTCTATTCCCTGTCAATAACCTATGCAACGAATTGCCATGCTGGGCTCCGGCTTCATCGGCCGGTTCTACGCCGACTCGCTGCACGGCCAGCGGAGCCGGGACCGTGTCGTCGCTATTTACGCCCGCCGGGAAGAAAGCGCCAGGAAGTTTGCCGATGATTACGGCTGCTCGTTCTTCTCAACCGACATGGAGGAGGTAATCGCCCATGCGGATGTCGATATGGTCTGCATTGCCTTACCGAATAACCTCCACGAAGCGGCCGTGATGCTGTGCGCGAAGCATAAAAAAGCGGTGGTTTGTACCAAACCGCTGGGCCGCAACGCCGACGAAGCTCTGCGCATGATGCAGGCGGTGGAGGAAGCGGGTATTTTTGCCGGCTACCTGGAGGACCTCTGCTATACCCCCAAGTTTTTGAAGGCCATGGAAACCGTAAAGAGCGGGGGCCTGGGCCGGATTTTGTGGGCAAAATCGCGGGAGACACACCCCGGCCCGCATAGCGAGTGGTTTTGGGATAAGGAGCAGGCCGGTGGCGGTTGCATCCTGGACCTTGGATGTCACTGTATCGAAATTGCCCGCAATTATATCGGTAAAGAGGTAAGGCCGGTTGAAGTGATGTGCTGGGCCGCTACGCAGGTGAAACCCATCGATGCCGAAGACCACGCCATTGCGCTGGTGAAATACGAGAACGGGGCCATTGGGCAGTTTGAGGTAAGCTGGACCTTCCGGGGCGGTATGGACCTGCGCGACGAGGTGATGGGTACCGAAGGCACGATCTGGATCAACAGCTTTCTGCGGACGGGCTTCGAAATGTTTACTACCGGCAAAGGCACTGCCTATGTAGCCGAAAAGGCCGAGTCGGCAACCGGCTGGCTGTTTCCGGTGGGTGATGAGGTAAACGAACTGGGCTACAACCATATGTTTACCGACATGTTTACGGCCGCCGAAGCAGGCCGCGAACCCGCCGAGACGTTCTACGATGGTTACGTTGTCAATGCGGTGATCGATGCCGCCTACCGGTCGGCCCAAACAAAGCAGTGGGAACCCGTACGCCTGCCCGTCTGGCGGGGCAGAGAAGGGCTTACGCAGGAATCAACCCTGGTCGACTACGACGAGAACCACTACCTCATCAAAGAAGAGATCACCCACGACGGCCGCCACAAACTCATCCTGAAAGACAAAGCAACGGGCCGGATTCTGGAGCGGGATCTTATTTAGTCCTTAGTGGGCAGTAGGCAGAAAAGTTGCCGCTGTATACTGCCCACTGCAAACTGCCCATTAAAATATGACTTGGTTAACCAACAAACGAATTGTCATTATCGGCGGTACCACGGGCATTGGCCTGTCGGCGGCTCAGGCCTTTGTGCGCGAGGGGGCCCGCGTTGTCGTAGTCGGGCGCAATCCGGAAAGCTGCGCGGCTGCCGAGCGACAGTTGGCCGGTGGGGGTCTGGCCATGACGGGCGATGCGGCCGAACCGGGTACGGCACAGCGGGCTATTGATCTGTGTCTGCAACTCTTTGACGGCATTGACGGCCTTTATCACGTGGCCGGTGGCAGCGGCCGGAAGTTCGGCGATGGTCCGCTGCACGAACTGACGCTGGAGGGCTGGAACGAAACATTTTCTATGAACCTGACCTCGCTGATGCTGGCCAACCAGGCCGCTATCCGGACTTTTCATGAGCAGGGGAGCGGGGGGACTATTCTGAATATGAGTTCGGTGCTGGGGTATTCGCCCTCGCCCCGCCATTTTGTGACCCATGCCTATGCCGCGGCCAAATCGGCTGTGTTTGGCTTTACCAAATCCATTGCGGCCTACTACGCGGCCGACAACATCCGGATAAACGTTATTGCGCCGGCGCTGGTTGAAACGCCCATGGCGCAGCGGGCGGCCGGCGACGAAGAAATTATGGCCTTTATCCGCACCAAGCAGCCGCTTGATGGGGGGCGTATCGGCGCGCCCGATGACCTCGATGGTGCCGCCGTGTATTTTATGTCCGATTACTCCCGCTACGCCACCGGGCAGGTGCTGACCGTCGACGGCGGCTGGTCGGTCAGCGAAGGGCAATATGAATAAACGTTATTAACCAGAGAGACCCTCATGCAACCCATACCCATCCGTACTACCGTTGTCGGGAGTTATCCGTTTCCCGGCTGGCTGGAGTTCGCTACGCAGCACCTCGACCAGTTTGGTCCGGCCGACGTGGAGGAAATGATTGACGATGCGGTAGTCGCGGCCGTACACGACCAGATTACCGCCGGCCTCGATGTCATTACCGACGGCGAACAGACCCGGCTCGACTTCAACCTGTCGTTCTACGGCTTCATCAAAGGGCTGCAGCCTAATCACAGCGAAACCCGCAAGTTTGGTCCGCCTGCCCACGACCAGCGGGGCAAGCACTCCATTGTGGATGAACTGACCGCTCCAAAAGGATTAGGGGCGGTTAGGGAATACCAGCGGCTGAAGAAACTGGCACCCGCCGGCCCTACGCTGAAAGCCTCGGTACCGGGGCCCTACACGCTCAGCGGCCGGATGCTGCCGAACGACCGCTATAAAGACCGGTACGCCATTACAGAAGCATTACTGCCGTTTGTGAGTAAGGAGCTGGAAGAACTGGTTGCGGCCGGCTGTACCGAAATCACCGTCGATGAACCGTCGATGTCGTGCTATGCTTACCGGGAAGATACCCGGCGCTTTGTCGAGATCTTCAACCGGACGGTGGCTCCGGTGGTAGGCAAAGGCCGCCTGTCGACGCACTTATGCTTTGGCAACTTCAAAGGGCGGCCGGTCGGCTACCGGAGCATCAAACCCATGCTGCCGGATTTTCTGGACCTGACTGTCGACGAGGTGCATATTGAAATGGCTAACCGCGAATTTGCCGAGATTGAACTGCTGGCCGAGTTTGCGCAGGTAATGGACGTGGCTGTGGGTATCATCGACGTAAAGAACTATTACATCGAAACCGTGGCCGACGTGGAGGAGCGCATTCGGCGGTGCCTGCAATACGTGCCAGCCGAGAAACTGGCCGTGGCTCCCGACTGTGGTCTGAGCCAGACCGCCCGCTGGGCCGCCCGGCAGAAGCTGATCAATATGGTGGCCGGTGCCCGGAAGGTGCGGGAGCAACTGGCGGTAATGGCGTAAGACACAAAAAAGCACCGTCTGGAAGCCGACGGTGCTTTTTCACAACCTTACAAGAAATATCGACCGGGCGCTTACGCCCGGTCAGTTAAACAGCAAAGCTTTCGCCACAGCCGCAGGTGCGGCTGGCGTTGGGGTTTTTAAACTGAAACCCTTTCCCGTTCAGCCCGTCGGAGAAATCCAGTTCGGTGCCAGCCAGGTATAACAAACTCTTGCGATCTACCAAAATCCGAACACCCTTGTCTTCCACGATATGGTCGTTGGGTTGTTCGGTGGCGTCGAACTGCAGGTCGTACATCAGGCCGGAGCAACCTCCACCCTGTACCGCTACACGGATGGCGTAATTATCCTGTAGCCCTTCCTTCTGGCGCAGTTCAACAATTTTTTCTTTTGCTTTTTCTGAAACAGAAACCATATCTCTATATACTAAAAATGACGATGTAGCGTGAAAATAACAGCCCCTGCATTGTCATGCGACGCTAAGCTATTAACTTTTGGCACGCGGGAAAAGTTCGATATAGAGCCGCCAATTCCTTATCCAGTATTTTCTGTTCATTCATCATGCTGACCAACGTCGAACATATCGGTATTGCCGTCAAGAGTATTGCCGCTTCCAACGAGCTGTTTACGAAGTTGTTAAATATAGCTCCCTACAAAGCCGAGGCTGTAGAGTCGGAGGGGGTGACTACCTCATTCTTTAAAGTTAACCAGACAAAAATTGAGCTTTTGGAAGCCACCACTCCCGATAGCCCCATTGCTAAGTTCATCGAGAAGAAAGGCGAAGGTATTCACCACCTGGCCTTTGAAGTCAACGACATCCGGGCCGAAATGGAGCGGCTGAAGGGCGAAGGCTTCACCCTGTTGAACGAAACGCCCAAGCGTGGAGCCGACAACAAACTGGTCTGTTTCCTCCACCCGAAAGGTACTAATGGGGTACTGGTGGAGTTGTGTCAGGAGATAAAGGAGTAAAAAAGAAGAAATCATGCTAAAGCGCGTATCAATACAAAACTTTAAAAGCCTGAAAGACGTCACCCTGGATTTACAGAGGGTCAATCTGCTGATCGGGCCAAATAACTCTGGAAAGAGTAATTTCCTGAAGGCGTTGGAGTTTTTTGAAAGTCGTGAGTTTCGCTCTTATGATTTAGCCGAGTTAGAGAGGGTTTCATATAAGCATCAACGAAATAGTATTAAGTATGCCTTTGATTTTAAATCTAAAATAAAGAGTTCATTAGAAGGACAGATTAATAGCCAGCCAGAAACTTTTTACCGACTATTGTTTGATAAGCAGATAGTTATAGAAAATTTTGAAGCTCAAGTTGTTCATAAAGCTGTTCCAGCTATTATTGATGAAAACGGCAATACTATTTCTGTAGAAGATTCAATAATTGATAGGATTGAACCAGAGTTTCGAAATTATCTCAGCCCTAAAATTTATAAACCCGATCCGAATAAGTTAAATAAGCCTGGGCCAGTGGGCACGGGAGAAGAAGTAGTCAACGCCGATGCTTCTAATCTCGTCGGCTTTTTGGATTTAATGCTTGTCAAATACCGCAGAACTGCTTTTCAACAAATTGAGAATGATCTGCAGAAGTGCATACCTGAATTTGATGAAATTAAATTAGATGATGTTAAGCCAGCAGAAGAGATACGTAGGCTTTACGCCGAGGACGGAAACAAATACTCTTTTAGACGTCTTGGGTTAAGGGATGGCCGTCAAGATATAACCTATTGGGCCGATGAACTCTCAGAAGGCACTTTATATTTTCTTGCTCTCCTTTGTATCATCAACCAACCCAACCCGCCAAAGCTTCTCCTTTTAGAAGAGCCGGAAAAAGGTATTCACCCGCGCCGTATCAAAGAGGTAATCCAGTTTATCCTGCTGTTAGTAGAGGAAAAGGATATTCAGGTGATTATGACCACGCATAGCCCGGTGGTGCTGGATATGTTTGCGGATATGCCGGAGAGCGTTTTTATTTTTGATAAAGACGAAGAAGGAGCAACCCACGTAAAAAACTTGCAACGGGATGTTATAGAACCAGATACGGCAAAAAGCACAGAGTTGGGCCTGGAACCTCCCCATTATACCGATGCGCTCGGTGATTCATGGACAGTTGGCTTTTTGGGAGGGGTACCCAAATGAGGAAACTGTTTACCTATGGTTTTTTTGGTGAGGATGCTGCACAACAAAATTTCCTGTCTAAGTATCTGGACCACCATTATCCGAATACATTCATTGAAGATGAGGAATTTCGCTGGCGGATAAAAGTCAGGAACAGGGACCAGGTGGACGCCCTTCTCCCACAAGCGTTACTCCAAAAGGTAAAGCTGAACTTAGATGTGCTTTTTGTCGGCCGGGATATGGATAGCGCCCATGAGCCATCTATTCTGGCTAAACGCGATTACTTTAGTAAAATCTGCAAAGGTGATGGTTCGGTATTCATTATGCTGCCGGTGCAGTGTATTGAGCATTGGCTCTGGTATCTCAAGCGCAGGCAGGAAGAGCCTGGTAAGAACACCCCTTTGGAATCATTAAATCGCCGGGATGCCAAACGAGCTGTTTATGGTAACAGTCAGGTCACCGAAACGCAACTCGAAAAAGCGAATCAGATCTTGCTCAGTTTAGATGTGAAATGGCTGGAAAGTCGTTCGGAGAGTTTCAGGCATTTTCATCAGCAGGTCGGCCGATTCGTAGAAACGCATTAAAAAATAAGCCAGCCCGGCAGCTGATGGGTCGGGCTGGCTTACCTGCTGAATCAATGGGTGGAATAGAAAAGAAGATACTTAGTTGGAGGACTTCCGGGCTTCCTTAACGGTTGCTTTGGCGTTGGCCTTCGTATCTTTCACTTCGCTCTTTATCTCCTTCTTCATTGCTTTTTCCTGCTTCTTTTCGGCTTTTGCCATTTTGGCATCGCCTTCAGGGGTGCCGGCGTGCTTCTCGGCCTTCATCATTTTCTTTTCGGCCTTGGCTTCTTTGCGATCAGCCTTTATTTCCTTTTTCGCTTCTTTGGCTTCCTGCACAACCTGGGCATAAGCACCCTGCGAACACATCAGGGCAGCACAAACGGCTACCGTCATCATTACCTTTTTCATTTTCATAACGTTTTAGCGCAAACCCGTCACTATGGTAAGTTTGTCGAACCTAATAACATATCAGGTAACGAAAATGTTTGAGTGAGCAAACAACCTAAACACTGCCCTCATGAAAACTGAAAAAGAAAAAATGCTGACCGGCGAGCTGTACAACGCCCTGGACCCGCAACTTACCGAAGAGCGGGTGCGCACCCGGCTGCTGATCAAGGACCTGAACGACAGCCGTGAAGACCAGCCGGAAGAGCGGGCCCGTATCCTAAAGGAATTGATCCCAAACGCCGGCGCCGACCTGTGGCTGCAACCGCCGTTCTACTGCGACTATGGCAGCAATATAATCGTTGGCGACAGAGTATTCTTCAACTTCAACTGCGTGGTGCTCGATGTTACATACGTAAAAATAGGCAGCCGGACCCTGTTCGGTCCCAATGTGCAGGTGTACACCGCTACCCACCCCACCGACTACCAGGTACGGGCGTCTGGGGTAGAGTTTGCCAAACCCATCACCATTGGGGAGGACGTGTGGGTGGGCGGCAGCGCCGTCATCTGCCCTGGCGTTACCATCGGCGACCGCACCATTATCGGGGCAGGTAGTGTGGTAACCAGAGACATTCCTGCTGATGTGTTTGCCGCCGGTAACCCCTGCCGGGTAATCCGGTCGCTGTCTACACCTTAAACGTTAAATAGAGGCCGTTATATGGGCCGGCAGGGTACAACAGTTAAACCAGTAATCGCACGTGAGGGTGATGAGTGGGATGTATTCTTCCGGTGAAGACGGCTTCTCTACACAGGCATTGGCCCGCAAGGCGTAAGCCTCCCGGAGGTATGCCGTATCGGCGGCTTTGGTGAGCACAATAATGGGGGTGAGGCTGGTGCCATCGTGCGCTTTCAGGGCGTGTAATAACCGGAGCTGATTGTGCTTACCCGGCAGATGACCCAACAGAATAATGGCGGGTGCCTGCTGGGTGGATTCCAGATGGGCGACCAGCATCGATTCGGTGTATAAGGGCACTACCGTGTACTGTTTATACGTAAGCCCCCAGAGATGCTCTGCCGTCTGACAACTTTGCCAGTCATCAATGATCCATATCGTGTTATGTCTTCCCATCATTGCCGCCGGCTCGTTATATGATCAGTATCTGGTATAAACCTACGCAAAATTAATCATATTTCATGCTGTACCGGCTGTCCGTTGCTGCCATCAGAGGCTTGTCGCCTGGCAACCACCGGTGGGAGGCTCCGTTTCAGGGCGGGCTTAAACAGACAACCCGGCCACATCACGGACCGGGTTGTACACTACTCGTTTATCATTTAATCATTCTCCGAACTATTGGCTAATGCGAAACCGCGCCTTTATCCCAAGAATGTTAATACTAAATTACGGCGTTTATAGGAATTTTTTACTATTGCCTTCCTAATAGGTAATTATTTTTGGAATGAGTAACAGTAACTACCCAAGAAAAAGGCCGGGACCTCAATCGGTTCCGGCCTTTTTTTGACTGTGTATCGTATTTTCTGTCAATGGAACCCGTGCTGTTCCAGATAACGCACGTCGGCTTCATTACGGGGTTCAACGCCAATGACAATGCCGCCCTCTTTAATACCTGATTCATATTCTTTAGCGCGATCATCAGGTACACCGGCTCCCGTCAAAGCCCCAATGATACCACCCGTCAGGCCACCGGCACCAGCACCGGCCAGACCAGCCGCGATAGGCCCGGCAATGACCAGCCCTAAACCGGGAATTGCCAGCGAGGTACCGATAGCCGCGATGGCTCCGGCAATGGCCCCAAGCGTACCGCCAATGGCCGACCCTTTACCGGCTCCTTCCATAGCTTTATCGCCCAGATCCGAGTTGTCATTCCGGTAGCTGTCATTGTCGAAATTCCGCTTGCGCGTGTCATCAGACATTACGAGGTTTACATCATCCTTTGAAAAGCCATGATTGAGTAATGCGTCGTAGGCCTGTTCAGCACTTTCACGATCCCGGAAGATCGCCGTCATCATCCCTGACGTCCTGCGTGTCGAGGAACCTGTCATACCTGTGTTGTCTGTGTAATTAGCCATAATACTTGTGGTTTGTTGAGTACAAAGAGCGCCTTGTGCTGCCCCTGTTGATTGAACACGGCTGGGGTCATAATGTTTTGCTTTTGTCGTATATAGGTAACGTTGAAGGGCCTTGAAAAAAAAAGCCCGGCTACTCAGTAACCGGGCTGTCGTTGTTCATGGGTGGAGTAGAATACGGAGCGACTACGCTTAATCGTTCGGAGTCACTACTTTGTCGGCTTTCTTGGTTCTGCGTTTGGCTTTCGCCTTCAGGTCCTTCGCATCGCTCTTGATCTCCTTCTTAATGGCCTTTTCGCGCTTCTTCTCCGCTTTTTCTATTTTGGTTCTGGGGCTGGTAATACCAACAATCCCATCATCTTCTTTCGCGTTTTCGAGCTTCTTCTGGGCTTTGTCCAGTTTCTTCTCGGCCTTCATTTCCTTTTTGGCTTCTTTAGCCTCCTGCACGGCCTGGGCAAAAACGGTACCCGACCACATTAGAGCGGCACTTACAGCGGCCGCTATCATCATCTTTTTCATTTTCATAACGTAATGACCTGCCTCGTCGGCAGGCGTTGTTTGAACACAATAACATAGCTGCGATTGAGATTGTTTGCACAATTATTTAAATAGGGTCATCTAATCCACCGAGATTAGGTAGTATCTTTGCTGACGAACTGCCCTCCCTTTCCTGTATGAGTTCCATTCGGAATTCCTTAATCTACATTGTTGACGATCATCATCCTGATCGTCAACTTCTCTTATACGAATTGGAGAAACAATGTACCAATTGTCATATAATTGGCTTTGTCAGCGGAAGTAGTTTATTCAGTATCCTTCAGGACACTAGCCGTCACCGGCTTCCCAATCTGATTCTGCTGAGCCTGCATATGCAGGGAGTAGACGGGCCGGCCATTTTAGATTTCATCAAAACGAATCCAGTCTTCAGGCGAATTCCGGTCATCATAATGGCGCACAGGGCCAGTCCGGAAGAGGTAATGCTGAGTTATGATAAAGGCAGTACTGCCTTTATGAATAAACCCCAATCTGCTGCTCAGGCCGAAACGATGGTGGCCGTAATTAACCACTATTGGCTGGATGTAGCCGAACTGCCCATGGGCTACAAGTAGCTTTTGCGCCGGGGTGACAGGTTAATCAACCCGGTTATCACCCGTCCCTACCGGTTACCTTCGCTTCACTACCCAGCATTTTTTAAACAAAAAGTACAGGGTAACGCTTATAATCGTAAACTAAAACATCTACATTTACCTTGTATGGTCAAATTGTACTATGATATAACCGCATATGGGTACGATTTATCTGATCGGGTACAAAAGGAATGTAGATACCGATACGATTATATGGATTGAAGGGTATGGCAACTATGCGAAAGTCCATTTCCTGAGTGGAGAGACTTGCCTGATTACGCAGACGCTGAAGAGGTTTGAGCGGACCCTGGGCAACTTCATGCGGGTAAATAAGGCTTCGCTGGTGAACCCGCTCCACATCGACTGGTTAGAACAAACCTCTCCCAACCATGCCGCTATTTGCCTTTCCAATAGGATTGAACTGATCCTATCCCGCCGTCGTATAAAGTCTATCGTTGCCAGGCTAAAGACCTTGCCCATGGTTCAGGAGACAAGCATAGACGAGCCATTGCGAATCAAAAAAAGACCCGGCTACAGAGTAAGCGGGTCTTCTGAACCTGGCGATAAACTGATGAACTTCTCCGTTACAAAGCACGTGTAGATAGAACGAATGGTTTTCAAATTCTGAACAAGTCACTATATTGTCACTTTTTGGCATAATTATGTGCCACGACAATAGCTTATACCATACGCCATCGTGACCTTTACCGAATTTGAAGCCCGCTGGAAATCGGCCGGCGGTGCCGAACGCGCCAACTACGGCATCTTCTTACTTGAACTTTGCGACCTGCTGGGCGTACCTCGCCCTGAACCTACCACCGATAATCCGGCGCAGGATGCCTACGTGCTGGAACGAGCCGTCGAGTTCAACGATGGTGTAAACGGTCCGGCGCTCCGGAAAAGCACCGGCCGTATTGACCTGTATAAACGCGGCTGCTTTGTACTCGAAACCAAGCAAGGCACGGAAACCCCTGACCAACAAAAGGCGGTAGAACGGGCTGAATTAGGACTGGCTCCGGAAAAACGCCGGAAAGGTCATGCCGTGCGGGGTACCACCAAATGGGGGCAGATGATGGAAGCCGCCCGCCAGCAGGCTCTCGGCTATGTGCGGGCGCTACCTGCGGATGAACCCCGGCCGCTGTTTGTGCTGGTGGTCGATGTGGGCTACTGCATCGACATCTACAGCAATTTTGCCGGGGTTGGTGATTCCTTTATTCCGTTTCCCGACCAGACTCGCTATAGATTGTATCTCTCTGCTTTGGAGCAGGAGAGTACCCGCGCCATGCTGCGGCAGATTTTTCTGGAACCGCGTGAACTGGACCCAAGCCGCCGGTCGGCACGGGTGACCCGCGAACTGGCGGGCTATCTGGCCGGTGTATCAAGCCAGTTGGAACGGGCGGGCCATCCGGCCGATACGGTGGCGCAGTTTCTGATGCGCTGCCTGTTTACCATGTTCTCGGAAGACGTAGGGCTGATTCCGAAGGAGTCGTTTACGGGTATGCTGCGGCAGTATGCCGCGCCTGATCTGCGGGAGTTCCTGCCGGATGCGCTGCAAAACCTGTGGCAGAAGATGGATACCGGTGGCTTTTCGTCCGAGCTGAAAGCGCGTTTGCGCCGGTTCAACGGCAAACTGTTCCATGATGCGACCGCTTTACCGCTTTCGCCTGAACAGATTGAGCTGTTGCTGAAAGCAGCAGAGGCTGACTGGACGGCGGTAGAACCGGCCATCTTTGGCACCCTGCTGGAGCGGGCGCTGGACCCCCGCGAACGGCATAGCCTGGGTGCACACTACACCCCGCGCCGGTACGTCGAACGGCTGGTACTGCCTACGGTGCTGGAACCGTTACGCCGGGAGTGGACGGCTGCACAAGCCGCAGCCGCCCGGTTGCTGGAGGAGAATAAGCCCAAAGACGCCCGCGCCGAACTGGTCCGTTTTCTGAACCGGCTCACGGCCATCAAAATATTAGACCCGGCCTGCGGCTCCGGCAATTTCCTGTACGTAACGCTCGAACACCTGAAACGCCTGGAGGGTGAGGTACTGGCCGCTATCAACAGCTACGGCCAGACGGGCCTGCTCGACCTGGGTGGCGGGACTACCGTAAGCCCGCGCCAACTGCTGGGACTGGAGCTAAACCCCCGCGCTGCCGCCATTGCCGATGTGGTGCTGAAGATCGGTTACCTGCAATGGCACCTGCGTACCCACGGAGCCAGCGAACTACGCGAGCCGCTGCTGGACGAATACGAGAATATTCAGCAACAGGATGCGGTGCTGACCTACAACGGCAGTTTTGACAATTCTAAGCCAACTGTATGGCCGGATGCTAATTTTATTGTCGGTAATCCGCCTTTTGTAGGGGATAAAGCTATGAGAGGTGCTTTGGGTGATGCTTATGTTGATGCCCTGCGCAAGACCTATAAAGGCATCGTACCCGATTCATCTGATCTGGTGATGTACTGGTGGGAGAAAGCGGCTGAAACGGTCCGGCAGGGCAAAACCGAATCGTTTGGGTTTATTACCACCAACTCCATTACGCAGACCTTCAACCGGCGCGTTATTCAGCGGCATTTGGAAGCCGAGCCACCCCTGTCATTAACCTATGCGATTCCTGACCATCCGTGGGTCGATAATGCTCAGGGCGCGGCCGTTCGAATTGCCATGAGTGTAGCGCGGGTGGGTAGCCATACAGGTACGCTGGCTACCGTTACGCGGGAGGTAGCTACCGACGATGACGATGCACACTCGGTAGAGCTGACGGAAACGTCCGGTACAATCAACGCAGATTTCAGTGTTGGGGCAGATGTGGCCGGTGCTGCCACATTAAAGGCAAATACCCGTGTAACCAGCAACGGCATGATGCTGGCTGGGTCAGGCTTCATAGTCACTAAGGAACAGGCAGAAGATTTAGGCTTGGGTCGTGTACCAGGATTACAAGACCGCATTCGGCCCTATCGGAACGGTAAAGATTTAACTGCAAGGCCGCGTGGCGTTTATTTAATTGATTTGTTTGGGTTGAAAGAAACCCAGGTAATCAGCCACTTCCCTGAACTGTATCAACACGTTTATACTTATGTAAAGCCCGAGCGAGATCAGAACAATCGCAAGAAGTTAAAGGAAATCTGGTGGGAGTTTGGCGAAACCCGTAAGGGCTTACGATCTGCTATAAAAGGGTTAACTAGATATATTGCCACACCCGAGACAGCAAAATATCGTATATTCCAATTTATAGACGGTGGCATAATGCCAGACCATAAGCTGATATGCTTAGCCTTTGATGATGCTTATTTTCTGGGCATAGTTTCAAGCCGAATTCATGTAGCTTGGTCACTAGCAACTGGAAGTTGGTTAGGAGTAGGTAATGATTCAGTCTATACAAGCTCCCGCTGCTTTCAAACCTTCCCATTTCCTGAAGCCACACAGGAGCAGCGTGCCCGCATTCGAGAACTAGCCGAGCAGTTAGACGCCCATCGTAAACGCCAGCAGGCAAAACACTCAACATTGACGCTTACGGATTTGTATAATGTGGTTGAGAAACTGAAAATGGGAGAGCCGCTGAATGCCAAAGAGCAAACCATTAATCAGCAGGGGCTGGCATCAGTGGTACTGAGTTTGCATCAGCAACTGGATGCCGCCGTTGCCGAAGCCTACGGCTGGCCGGTTGACTTACCCGAAGCCGAAATCCTGAATCGTTTAGTAAAGCTAAACCACGAACGCGCCCGCGAAGAACAGGCCGGACATATCCGGTATTTGCGTCCGACTTATCAGCGGTCCGGCGTTCCGGCACCCGGTCAGCAGCAACTCGGCATTGATCTGCCTACAGCAGCAGCTACTACCGAAGCTGCATCCACAGAAGCTACTGGCCCAATAGAGTGGCCGAAGGAGTTGGCTCAGCAAATGCGGGCGGTACGCGATGCCGTGCAGCAGGCCGGTCAGCCGCTCACGCCCAAACAGGTAGCCGACCGGTTCCAGCGCACAAAACCCGACAAAGTACAGCCGCTATTAGATACGCTCACGGCGCTGGCCTTGCTGCGGCAGACGGAGGAGGGGAGTTATGCCGCGTAGCGGAAAGAAGAGCATAGCTGCTACTCTGTCGTTTCGGGCGATCATGTTAACCCATAAAAAAAGGCAGCGTGTGAAGGCTGCCTTTTTTTATGGGTCAGTTAGTTTAAAGTCCTTGTAACACACCAACTATCTGGTTAAGCAGATCAACGATCTGAGCAAGATTCGCCAGGAAGCTCACCGGATCCAGTAAACCGGCTACGGCACATAACAAATTGCCCAGCAAATTACCTGAGCCGGATTGCGCATCAATGGTTAAGTTCACCTGATCGAGATGAACCACCAAACCCAACAGATTAAGGTCAAGCGGCCCCAGCGTCAACTCCAGAATTTCACACGTAGCCTGGGCTGTAATATCTCCCAGACTGGCCGTTCCCATAGAGGGAAAGCTAACGGGCAGTGTCCACTGCTGGCTTGTGATCGTTTTTACAGCGCTTCCGCTAAGCTTCTTGCCTTTGATGTTAGAGATCGTACCTACTGCCAACACCTGAGAGCCATCTTCAATAAAACGGGAAATGGTAAAAACGCCACTAAAACTGCTGCCATCAACGGTGCCGGTTATAGGTGCCGACAGTGCACTGGTTGCTTTTTTGGCCGTAGCCTCCGTTCGTGCACCGGAAGTCTGGTCAGGAGCAACGGTGTCAGGGTTAGTACAACCCAAAGCAAGGGCGAATAGGACTAAACTAAGTCCTTTGCTGATCTGGTTCTTCATAACTGAGTTGAATTGTTTAAGGTGAAATTAGAACAGTGCACTGTTTCTGTAGGATAGAACGGTATATCACAGAAAGGGTTATTGAGAAAAAAAAGAGTGTTATTAAACGGTATTTAATAGAAATCATGTATACGTTATAGCATATGAGTTAATAAGTGATAACAAAAATTGTTACCGTATTCGTAACTACTTAAAAATTAAATTCATAAGTAAATAACGTATGATAGTTATACGTTTGGCGTTAAAACCTTAGTCACTTAATTGTATATTTTGTATACGACAAAGTTTGCTCTCCGGAAACGTTCACGGCGCTGCTGCGGCAGACGGAGAGGGGGGAGAACTATGCAGCATGATACACTATCTGTACTACTCCATAAACTTACTAAGCAGCAGCACTTCCTGACCAATATGAATTTTGGGCCTGTCAATCTTAATCAGACCTTGAAACACCGCTTTTCTCTTATTGTTGTCTGCATTGATAAATGAGGTCAAACGTGCTGCGGTTCACAAAAGCAGTGCTGGCCGGGGTGTACAGGTACCCTCCCTGCGGAAGATGTTGCTGATCCAGGGCGGGTATGTAGACAATGGTGATGGTAATCGAGCCCTGTCCAGGTGATTGGATGGTACAAGTTGTGCGCATAAACAATCAACTGGTTCAGGTTACAAGAACGGTATTAATACAATGCCGGCAATGGCCCAGGATAAGATCGGCAATTAATCCAGTATGGGACATTCTAACGCCAATTGCCAATAAATCAGGGCTCTGTCAACCAGACTAAGGGAACGATGTGCTTCGCAGTCCATCAATATAATTTATAAACATTAGACTAGGGTGAGTGGTTGATAAAACCAATTTTGTTGCTGTTTAGCGGACAGAGAGCAGTGGAGACGGGAAAATGGTAACGAGCATACAGTCAACTCAACGTATATGGAATACTATGACAAAAAACAGATTATACAACTTTTGACAGACCATGGGTTCACCGATGTGTCGCCTATTAGGTATGGCGCTGTATCCATTTATGAGCGTGGGGCCATGCGCGTAGTTGTGGGTACAAATACCGTGTGGTTGTTTCTTGATGAACGGCTACAGGCATCGCTGCATGGAACCGTATCTGTGGTGCTGGAGGGCTTAGCGGAGTTCCTGCACGTAGCGGAGGGAAGTGCTGACCGGACTACCCGATTCACAGGATAACTGAGGACGTAATGTATTGTTTTACCCTGCCCGGCAAAGCAAGCCGGGCTTTTTATTTAACATAGCCAATGTATCAGGTTATGCACAGACTCGCTCCTGTTAACCACAGTAACAAACCTACTCAACGTCACTGGCTTTGATAGAAGTAAGCACTGTCGGCAAGTGGTGTTCAAGCTTTTTAGTAACTAAACTGCTTATGGATTCACTATACCTGTCGGAGTAGCTCAGGGGCCAGGTTTGCGGGTCGGGCAGTTTTACCTCCTCTATTATTTTCTCCTGCTTTACTGCTTCGGCCGGTAACACCAGTAGGCCGACCAGGCACATCACTGCCAGCACGGAAAAACTCACGGCTGTAGGGGCGATGTCAAAACCCAGATTGGAGACAACTTCTTTGAACCACGGCTGCTGGGGATAAACAAGTTTATAAATAGCCAGTAAGGAAACTGCAAAAAGGCTAATGAGCGCAGAACGAATTACCGTCTTTCTTTTTATCATAACGTTGGCGTGGGGAAGCGGAAAGTCTCCAGGTATAGGAACACCAGATTGTGAGGATGGTTCAGTTAGGTTATTAAATGGTTACTAGTTGACGATACCGCCTACATAGTTGCCGGCAGCAAAGCATTGATTTAATCAGAATACTCCGGAGACAATGTGGGGTTTTGGTAAATTGTGCTACCGATGTGCTGCCACGAAAAATGAAATAGCCTGTCAATCAACGTGTTGACAGGCTATCAGTAACCTAACCTATGAGATGAGAAATTCGTTTATGTCGGGAAGCGTAGTTGACTATGGTGTATCAGCCCAACTGCTAAACGGTATGTCAAAGGTATAAGCTTAAGCGTCAGTATGTAAGCGCAAAAACCCGCTTTTTCAGATAAGGGCTTAAAACAGGGGTTACCCCGTAGTTTGGTAAGTAGAACTACGCATATACGGCCCCTCGCGGGCCGGGAAGTTGCCAAAACCGGAATAGCTGCTTATTTAGTAGTTTAGACAGAATCGTACCCAACCGGGTACGGGTAAACCCCTCGTCATTATGAATACAACTAACGGAGAAGGTGGACGTTTTATTGAAGTAGGTCAGGCGGTTGGTATGGCCCGGCGTTTCCGGCAGGGAAAAGGCGACGTCACCAAGGCCGAACTCTTTAGCCGGGCGCAGCTGATGGAGCTGCTGGAAGGCGCAGACGGCCTGCGTATCTACTACGGAGCCGACGATAACGGCAGAGGCCAGCTGCTGCTGGTGAGCGTCGACAAGGAGAAGCGCGACCGCCTGCCCGCGACGGCCGGGGGCGGTAAAGACATGCCGGGGGGCGAGCCGACCGGAAAAGTGCTGGCCTTTGGGCAGCCCTGTCCCAATGTGTGTGATTCCACCAGTGCTTTATTCTGATGGATTATCTGGCCGACCATATCGGATTGCTGGCCAGGGTTGCCGACGCAAGTATTCTCATTCCGCTCATAGCCCTGCTCATCAGGCGACAATACATTACCGGTGAACTGCGTATACTGGCCGCGTTTGTTATCCTGGTGTTTCTGCGGAATCTCATTACCGAAATTCTGTCGGCCTACCGCATCCATAACATTATCTTTTATAACTGGTTTGTTATTTTCTTTTACCTGAACACGGCTTATTTATACGCCCGTTTGCTGAAAGGGCGGATACGTCAGTATTTTATTCCGATATCCTGTATGCTGCTGGTCGGCTTGTCGATGCTGGAGTACGACACCATGCTCAATCCCAAAACGGTAATGTTTAACTCCTATGCCCACCCCCTCAGCGGATTATTTACTATTGTGCTGGTGCTGGCGTTTTACTTTCAGGTGCTGGAGAGCCTGCAGATTCCCAACATCAAACGCGATCCGTATTTCTGGTTCAGTTCCGGAGCGTTGTTGTATTATACCGGTACCCTGCTGGTGTATGTGTTCAGCCGATATACCCTGAGTGTATCCCCGGAGATTGATATGCAGCGCCAGTACTGGAGCATCGACTGCCTGCTCAGCATCATTTTTTATCTGTTCATGGCGGTGGGCATCTGGTTTACGGGGCCGGCCGGGCACACCAGAAAGAGGAGCACGGCTAAAATGCGGATAATTTCCAATTTGTAACGGTTATAATATACGCAGGCGTAAACCCATTTTTTCGCTGTAAGTTTCTCATTTTCTTACCGTTCAATATCTCAAATCGAAAAAGCTGGTTTGTTTCTCAGCCCTTTAGTATATTCGTTTTAGCCAATATGACCTGCTAACTGCTGTGGACGCGAATACCTTTCGACTATACCTGGCGCTCGGAACGGCGTTGTTGCTGATGATGGCAATCTTTATTGTCGTGTTCGTGGCTTATTACCAGCAGAAGCAGGTAAAGCAGCAGTTGGCCCTGAAAGAACTGCAGGAGAAATATCGCCGGGAGCTGATGGCGGCCACTTTTCAGGGGCAGGAGCAGGAACGCCGGCGGCTGGCCCGCGACCTCCACGACGAGATCGGCACCATGCTGTCGGTGACCAAAATGAGCCTGAATCAACTGGACCGCAAACTAACCGACAATGTACCGGCCAGTTTACTGCTGCAGCGCACCCGCTCCCTGCTCGACGAAACCATGAGCAATGTCCGGCGCATCAGCCGCGATCTGGTACCCACCACCCTCGACCGGTTCGGGCTGGTAGCCGCCCTGGAGGAACTCATCGAAAAAACAACCGACGGAGACATTCACATTCAGTTGGAATGTAACGCAACTTTAGATAACTTAACCTCTCCAATGGAAGTCATGCTGTACCGTATTGCGCAGGAGCTGGTTAATAACGGCATTAAACACGCGAGGGCTACGCAGATCACGATTCAGTTGTTTTGTCAGGAAAATGAGGTACGCCTGTCGGTAGTTGACAACGGACATGGCTTTGATTTCGATGATGTAATGAAAGACAGAGACCGGGGGCTGGGTCTGCGGAATATCGAAAGCCGGCTGAGTGTGGTCGACGGCCACGTTACCTTTGATGTGGCACCCGGCCGCGGATCAAAAATTTATGTGCAGGTGCCGCTGCCCCAGTCCGAGCCGGAGCCTGAATTGGTGTAAATTCCTCTCTGCTCGTATGAGCCTAACCAGAAACCTTTTTGAGCTATGAGAAAAATAAAATTGGCTTTGGTCGACGACCATAACCTCTTTCGGCGGGGTATGGCGACCATCTTAAGCCAGGTACCCGATTTTGAGCTGGTGCTGGAAGCCAGCAACGGGCAGGAGTTTATCGACAAAATTCCCCGCCGTGTTCCCGATGTGGTGCTGCTCGACCTGCAAATGCCTGTGCTCGACGGCACCGCCACCGCCGATTATCTCCGCGACAACTACCCCCTCATCAAGATTGTGGTGCTGACCATGCACGACGAAGACCGCATGGTGCTGCACCTGCTGGAGAAGGGCGTGAGTGGCTATCTGCTGAAAGATTCTGACCCCGACGAGGTGGAGCTGGCCGTGCGGAAGGTCATGGACGAAGGCGTTTACCTGAACGAATTCGTTTCGAAGGCGATGCTCCGCAAGATGACTAACAAAACCACGGTGGTGAAGCCCAGTCCCAACGCGGGCCTGTACAACGGCAAGGTGGTGCTGTCGGAGCGGGAAAAAGAAGTATTAAAGCTCATCTGCGAAGGGCTCTCGACGCAGGAGATCAGCGAAAAGATCTTTCTCAGCCCCCGCACCGTAGAGGGCCACCGCCTGCGCATTCTCGAAAAAACCGGCACCAAAAACACCGCCGGCATGGTGGCGTACGCGTTCAAGAACAACTTAATGTAAAAAGAGCGGGCCGCCGGCCCGCTCTTTTTATACTCGCATCTGCTTCAGCCGCTCCGGATTCTTGACCCGGATGTTGCCGTCGGCGATCTCAATGAGGCCGTCCTGCTTGAACTCGCTGAGGGTCCGGATAAGGGATTCGGTGGCGGTACCGACAATGGACGCCAGATCGTCGCGGGAGAGCTGAATGGCTGCTGCGTTGCCCGATGATGCTGCCCGGTTATGCAGGTTCAGCAGGGTGTCGGCCACGCGCCGGCGGAGGGAGTTATAAGCCATGCCCAGCAACTGCTGCTCACGCTCGGTAACCCGGTTGGCCAGCAACTGCACAAACCGCTTGGCTACCTCCGGGTCGCGGGTCATCAGGTCCATGAAGGTTTCTTTGGGGATATAAATCAGCTCCGAGTCTTCCAGCGTTACGGCCGTATCAGTATGGTCGGTCTGCTCCAGCAGGCTGACGTAGCCGAAGAAATCGCCGGCCTGGTACAGACCGGTAATGAGTTCTTTGCCGTCGGCGTTGGTTTTATACGTTTTGACCCGGCCGGTTTTCAGGAAGAACAGCCGCGACGGCTCATCACCTTCCGAGTACACAAACTGCTTTTTTTTGATCTGGTGCGTTTTCCGGTCTACCGTCAGCGACTCCAGGCCGGTCACGGCGCGGGCGTCGTCCAGAAACTGGTTCAACCCTTCGGATGAGGGTTCGTAGGCCGGGCGCATCTGCTCGAAGCGTTTCAGCCGGCCTTCAATGGCGTTGAGCAGTTCAATTTCGTCGAAGGGCTTGGTCAGGTAGTCGTCGGCCCCCATTTCCATCCCTTTGCGCAGGTCGGCGCGTTCGGTTTTGGCGGTCAGGAAGATAAACGGAATGCCGTTGAGGTCGGGGTTACGGTTGAAGATATGGAGGACGCCGTAGCCGTCCAGCACCGGCATCATAATGTCGCAGATAACCAGGTCGGGCCGGGTTTCCAGTGCCCTCTCGACGCCTATTTTTCCGTTTTCTGCCGTGATGACCGTATAATTGGCCAGTTCGAGGATCTCGGCGGTATTCTCCCGGATGTCGGGGTTATCTTCAATGAGCAGGATGGTTTTCATGGTGGAATGTAAGGGTTACAAGTGTGCCTTCGTTTAGTTCACTGCTGAGTTCGATGGTGCCGTTGAGCAGCTCCACGTATTTGGCCACGATGTGCAGGCCGAGGCCGGTACCCTGGAAATTGGTGGCGTTTTTGGCCCGGAAAAACCGTTCGAACAGGTGCTTCTGGTCGTCTTCGGAGATACCAATGCCCCGGTCACGGATCGACAGTTGGGTGGTAGTACCCGAACAGCGGCCGGTTACCTCGATCCGCATATCTTCGCCGGAATATTTGATGGCATTGGACAGAAGGTTGATTACAATCTTCCGCAGCAGCGACTTATCCAGCCGAACGGACCGGGGACAGTCCAACGTCGTTTTTATGGTCTGACCCGGCTTTAGCATGCCCTGCATATCGGTTACAACGTCGCTGATGAGCGCCGTAACATCGAAGGTTGTCCAGTTGGCTTCGACGCGGCCTTCTTCCAGCCGGCCCACCGACAAAAACTCTTCGAGAATATCGTTCAGGTGGTTTACCGACGATTTGATACGCTGGATGTGTTTCTGCCGTTTGTCCTGCTGCTCGGTGGTGATGTATTTTTCGATCAGCGAGGCCGAGGTCAGCACCGCGCTCAGGGGTGTCCGGAACTCGTGCGAGGCCATAGACACAAAGCGGGATTTTAGCTCGCCGAGTTCGCGTTCGGCCGCCAGCGCTTTGGTCAGTTCATCTTTCGACTCCTCCAGCTGGTGCAGGGTGGCCATCAGGGCGTGGGTGCGATCGGCTACCTTCTGCTCCAGTTCGATATTGAGCTGGGCAATTTTGTTGCGTTGTTCGATCAGCGCCCGTTCGGCTTCTTTCTTGAAGGTGATGTCCAGGATATACGACACCACGTACAGGTCGGAACCCTGGTAAAAGTAACTCAGGCTCACTTCGGCCGGAAACACCGAGTCATCTTTGCGTTTAGCGTACAGGTCGCGGCCGTGTCCCATGGCTCGTACCTGGGGGTTGGCGTTGAACGACTCCCGGAGTTCTTCGTGGCGGTGGAGCACCGTGTATGGCACCAGCGCGTCAATCGACTTCCCCTGCAACTCGCCGGGCGAATAGCCAAACTGGTTATGAGCAAACTGGTTCGCCGAAACCATGATACCCCGTTTGTCGCACACCACAATGCCGATGGTCGCGTTGGTAAACACGGCTTCATACTGCCGTGAACTCTGCTCCAGCCGGCGCTCTACCGACCGGGCGTGGTTGATGTCGGTGATCTGAACGAGCAGATAGCGTCTTCCGTTTACTTCAAACGGGTCAACCTCCAGTTTTCCCCAGAAGGAAGCCCCGCTTTTTCGGGGAAACTCCCTCTCTTCGGAATAATGACTGGTCTGCTCCAGGGCCGTTTTGATCTGGGCAAGCTTACCGGGACCAAACGGATTGCAGGACGCGTTGTGGCCGGATTCCTGCAGGAACTCAGCGATGTCGCGGCAGCCGAACAGGTCGGAGCCGGCCGGATTAACCTGGATGAACTGGTCTGTCTCCCGGTCGAGCAGGCCGATGAAGTGCTTGGCGCGCTCAAATAAAGGATTTATCAGCGCTGCCGATAGAAAGTCTTTGATCATACGTAATCACGCAAGGCGTAGCAATTTACGTTTTTGAGCTATATACCCGCAATATATAACGCATTACGCAGGGACAGGTGATTTTAATCAAACGGCTACCTGACGTAGGTCATATAATCTAAGGCAGGAAAAGGAGAATTTTACTGTCGATTAAGTAGCCTATTGCTATGCCTGTATACCGTCCTTTATTTATTCCGCCGAAAACAGCCGTGTTGTTGGTATTTATGCCCAGGGTATCGTCCTTATCCCTGGATGTGGAGCTGTTGCTGGAACGCGTAGGGGCGGTGCTGGGCGACGCGGTTAAAATTACCCGCGTCGACGAATCCACGCATCCCGAAGTGGTCAACAGCTTTGGGGTCCGGATGCTGCCTTCGTTTGTGCTGATTATGCAGGGAAACGAAATCTGGCGGCATACCGGCTCCATTGAAGGGTCAGAACTGCTGCAACTGCTGGCTGAGCAACTGGAAAAACTTCAGCCGAGGCTCGATACCTTACCCGTGCCGAATCCGATAGAACCAAACCGGCTTAGCTTATAATATACCGCCTTCTCTTTTGACCCGGCGGAAAGACGGGATGGCGAAAACCCTGTCTTTCCGCCGGGATTTTGCTGTTGTCTTCTCAACCGTTCGCCCACCGATTCAGGTGCTCAATGGTCTGGCGGCTGATGGAGTCGACGGCCTCGCGGGTCAGAAACGCCTGATGGCCGGTAATGATGACGTTATTCTGCTGCATCAGTTCTTCCAGCAGGGGGTCGCGGGGCTCGCGGGACCGGTCCTGAAAGAAAAGCCCCCGTTCGTTTTCATACACATCAATACCTAAATAGCCTAACTGCCCATCTTTGAGGGCCTCAATGGCATCCTGTGTATCCAGTACCCCACCCCGCCCTGTATTGATCAGCATGGCACCCCGCTTCATCCGGCTAATCCGCTCGTTGTTAAATAACCCTTTTGTCGATTCATTCAGCGGCACATGGATGGAGACAATATCAGACTCGGCCAGCAACGTCGGAAAGTCAACGAAGTCGATGGGGTCGCGGGTAGGAGCGGCCTGTTCGGGCCTGACGTCGTAGGCAATCACCCGGCAGCCAAAGCCGCGCAAAATATCGATAACGGCCGCACCGGTATGGCCGCAGCCCACAATACCCGCTGTCTTGCCCTTAAGCTCAAAGCCGAGCAGTTTTTCGGTCAGCCGGAAATCAAAGCGTTTGACGTTGTAGTCGGCCCGCAGCAACTGGCGGCTCAGGGCCAGCATGAGCGCTACGGCATGTTCGGCGATGGCATGGGGTGAATAGCGCGGCACATTACCAACCTGAATCCCTAAGGCATCGGCGGCCTGGCGGTCGATGTGGTCCATGCCCGTGGAGCGGGTTACCAGGTACCGCACGCCGTGTTCGTGCAATCGTTTCAGAATGGGAGCGGATGCATCGTCGTTGGTAAAAATCAGCACGGCATCGCAGCCTTTGGCGCGGTCGACGGAATCAATGGATAAGGGTTCGGCGATGTACCGGATGGTGTGTTGGCCCTGGTTGAATCGGTCGAGAGCTGGTTTCTCGTAGTCACTAATACTAAAAGCAGTAACGTTCATAGGGGGCTATTTTGCCGGCAAGTTACTCAATTCCCTAAGGTGCCGTGGCAGTCAGGAATAGAAGTTGAGTTTACGGCCGGTGAATGGGTGGCCGGGGTGTGGGCGTAGGGAGTCAGGCCGCGGACGATCAGGAAGACCGCCAGCAGGGCTGTGGCTACGGGTAAAACCGGGCTCAGGCGCTGCCGTAGCGCGGGGGGCAGCAGGCTGGGGGCAAAGCGAATGCCTAACAGGGCGGGCAGGGTACCCAGCCCGAACAGGATCATGTAGAGGGCTCCGTCGGGCGGAGTTGGGTTGTTGAGGGCGCCGGCCAGCGCCACGTACACAAAGCCGCAGGGCAGCAGGCCGTTCAGAAAACCCATGCTGGTAAAACTCAGCAGGGTAGGGTGTTGCAGCAGCCGCGTCATGGGAGCCGTTACCCACCGTACCGCCCGGCTCGACCGTAGCTTGTACAGATGCGTCCGGTTGGTGAGGGTATAGAGCAGCAGCAGCACACCGGACGCGATTGACACCGGTCCCTGAATACCCGCCAGCAGCAGACCATGGCCCAGCAGACCGGTTACCAGACCCAGCAGGGCATAGGCTGAGATACGGCCCGCATGATACAGGAGTACACCGCCTGCCCGTTGGTAGCGGGGCAAACGCCCCACGGGCAGAGCCATGGCCAGGGGGCCGCACATACCAACGCAGTGCAGGCTTCCGGCCAGGCCGGCCATAACGGCAGTTGTCCACCAGATGTTCATTGCTTTATTAAATTGGATAGAGCCTTGCTGGCACCCTGGCGATCGAGGGCCGCCCGCTGTCGGTTATTACTGAATGTAGACTTCCTGTTCGGCATAATACTCGCTCCGGCCGTCGGTCCAGTTAAGCTGCACGCGCCAGCGACCTTTCGATAGCCGGGCGGTGGATACAACCTGTCGGGTAGTCCGGTTAGGGCTGATGGAGACACGGAAGTCCTGCCGGCGGTCTGAAGGCCGGTAGAAGGTAATCTCTCCCTTACGCATGGTATCCGGGAGAACAAAAGCGACCTGCTGTTGCTCCGGTTGGTAAACCATAGTGACTGGTGTTTTAAGGCGGGCCGTGTTACTGACCCTATCTATCTGACGCTGGTACTGAATTTCGTCCTGATAATAGTCGTCTCGGACCAGGTCTATCTGCTGACGACTCATTAAAGTGACCATTCCGCCGATGAATCCGGCAAACAGAATGAAGGTTAACGTGATGGCTTTTCCCCAGTTCATGAGTATGTTGTAGTTGTGCCTCACCCCGCGCTAAATGGCAGGTTTTTCATGTAATCTCCTCGCTCACGAGAAAGGGGGAGGCTAATTTACGGGTCCTAAAAATGTAGTTGTTGACCGTTCAATAACTTTATCGCCGGAAATTACTTCCAGCTCTAACTTTGTGCTGCTTTCCTGGATACTCTTTTCCGGCAGCAGAATAAAGAACACGCCTTTGGCCATATCGCTGGCCGGTACGGCTGTCAGTGGCTGTACCATCCGGATGGTGGCGTCGGGCCGGCTGAGCCGGAACCGTACCGGCATAGACCGGTAGGTCTTATTCACCACTTCAATCGTATACAGGTTAGAAACCATGCCGTTGGCTTCGCGCTGGTAAAGTTGCCCCGGTGCCCGCAGCAACGTCGTCTCCACGTCGGAGCGGCTGACCAGCAAAAAGACCAGTACCCCAATCAACGCAACCAGTACAGCGCTATAGGCTTTGATCCGGGCGGTAAATCGCAGGGGCTTCTTCTCCTGAATACCCGCCAGCGAGTCATACCGGATGAGGCCGCGCGGCCGCCCTACTTTGTCCATCACACTGTCGCAGGCATCAATGCAGGCCGTACAGTTGATACACTCCAGTTGGGTACCGTTACGGATGTCGATACCCGTCGGGCAGACGTGGACACACAGGGCGCAGTCGATGCAGTCTCCTTTCAGTTGAATCGGCGATTCGTTCTTTTTGATCTTTCCGCGAGGTTCACCCCGCACATCATCGTAGGCGACCACGATCGAGTTTTTGTCCAGCAGCACCCCCTGCAGACGACCGTAGGGGCAAATGGTGATGCAGACAATCTCCCTCAATTTGGCAAACACGACGTAAAATGCGCCGGTGAAAATCAGGATCGATGCCAGGCCACCGAGGTGGTTGGCCGGGTTGTCGGTGACGATTTCCAGCAGGGCATCTTTGCCGATGATATAGGCCAGAAACGTGTTGCTGATGACGAACGCGATCAGGAAGAAGATGGTATGCTTGGCCGTTTTCTTCAGGACTTTATCCGTTGTCCACGGAGCCGCATCGAGCCGTTTCCGGGCGTTGTGATCGCCTTCGATCCAAATCTCGATCTTCCGGAATACCATTTCCATAAAGATCGTCTGGGGGCAGGCCCAGCCGCACCATACCCGTCCGTACACCACCGTAAAAAGGATGATGAAGACAATGAAGGTAATGAGCCCAATGGCCACCAGGTGGAAATCCTGCGGCCAGAACGTGACTCCGAAGACGATGAACTGCCGCTCCAGGACATTGAACAGAAACAGCGGGTGGCCGTCGTAGCTCAGGAAAGGTCCGGTAAACAGGGCCGTCAGCAGCACCCAGGCCACCACGGTCCGCCAGCGGTGCAGTGGACCTTTGATGACCCGTGGGTGCAGCCACTTCCGATCACCATTATCCCTGGCATTTGACAGGTGGTCACGGAAAGTGTCTTTATAAGAGGCAACGTTTGGTTGCATGATTTCCTTTATTTAATCGGGTACGTCGAGTGGGTATTTCAGGTACTATGTTGTTTTATCGGGCTGCTACTTCCTCACCTGCCTTGGTTCCCTGCGGTTCTTTGGCGTTAGCGGGGTTGGTGCCTTTCAGTGACAGCACAAAGCTGGAGATCTGCTGGATTTGCAGCGGGTTGAGCTGGTTTTTCCACGAGATCATCCCTTTGTCGGGTATCCCTTCGGTGATGGAGTGGAATACGGCTTTGATGTCACCACCATGCAGCCAGTACTCATCGGTCAGGTTCGGGCCAACTTTTCCTTCGGCCTGTTCGCCGTGGCAGGCTACACAATACTGGGTATAGAGCGTTTTACCGGATTCCAGGCCTTTGGCATCGGCCACCATCGTCACCGTATTTTCGTTGATGTTGCCGGCTACCTTCTTAATGTATTCTTCGCGCTGCTTTTCGGCGATGGCTACCTCCTGGGTGTACTCCGCAATTTGCAGGCTGTCGGTATCAATAACATGGTAGTAGATCAGGTAGACCACACCAATAGCGATGGTACCGTAGAAAAGCGACATAAACCAGGGCGGAGTCGGATTGTCGAGTTCCTGAATGCCGTCGTAGCTATGCTCCATCACCAGTTCTTTCTCCTGGCTTATGGGCACCAGGCCGGTGAAGTATTGCCAGAAAGTCTTCTTCGGCCTGGCTACCACAGCCTGGGCAGACTCGGCCGGCTGGTTAAGCTCACGAACGGTCAGGTACAGGTGAATAACCTGAACCAGGACCAGCGCACAGACCAGGATGATGATACCGACGACCGCGGCCAGGAACACATCCTCTACCGTTTTAACCTCACCAAACAGGTGGTCGGAACCGGGTGCGCTGAGCAGAATAGTTTGTAACAAGGGCAGATTCATGGCTATAAGCTGCAAAAAGATTAATCGTTTGAGTCGTCCAGCGGTAGCTGGCTAATGTGTTTGATGTAGTTCCGGTCGACCAGGGCCAGGTAAAGTCCTACCAAGACAAAGAAGGCCAGGAATGTCAGGAACGACGTTACCATGTAGACGTCTGCTCCGGGTATTTTGGTGATGAATTGCTTGAACATCTTAGTTTATTGTTTCAGGTTTCAGGTTCCGAGTTTGACTGAGAGCCGAACCTGAAACCTGAAACTATTTTATTTCTGCGCTGTCTCCAGCTTTTTGATATCCGTTCCGATGCGTTGCAGGTAGGCGATGAGGGCGACGATCTCGCGGTCTTTTTCGACTTTGATGCCGTCTTTGCCCAGCCGGTCGGTGATGTTCTGCGCCTGCTTGTCCATGTCGGCATCGGCGTAGGCAATCTCCATATCGCTGTAGGGTACCCCTACTGATCTCAAAGCTTTCAGTTTAGCCTGCGTATCTGTTACGTCAAGCTTCTGGTCGATCAGCCAGGGGTAAGCCGGCATGATGGAGCCCGGTGACATAGCGTTCGGGTCGCGCATGTGGTGGTAGTGCCAGGAGTCCGGGTACTTGCCACCTTCGCGGTGCAGATCCGGTCCGGTCCGCTTGGAGCCCCACAGGAACGGGTGGTCGTAGACGAACTCACCGGCTTTCGAGTATTCACCGTAGCGCTCGGTTTCGCTGCGGAACGGCCGTACCAGCTGGCTGTGGCAGTTGACGCAACCCTCGCGGATGTACAGGTCGCGGCCTTCTACTTCCAGGGCGGTGTACGGCATTACCGTGGCAATAGTCGGTACGTTGGACTCAACCATGAAGGTCGGGATCAACTCGATCAGCGAACCGATCAGAATCATCACCAGCGAACCGATCAGCAGCGGGATAGGCTTGCGCTCAAACCAGCGGTGCCAGTAGGTATCATGACCGGTAGCCACGTACTCTTTCTCCAGCGCCGGTGCTTCAGCGGGCTCGTTGGCAACCAGCGTGCCGGCGGCCATCGTCTTAAACAGGTTGTAGGCCATCAGAATGGCACCGGCCAGGTAAAGCACACCACCAAACGCCCGCATCATGTGCATCGGGATGATCTGCATGGTCGTCTCCAGGAAGTTCGGGTACTTCAGGACGCCTTCCGGGGTGAATTCTTTCCACATCATACCCTGCGCAAAGCCGGAGATATACATCGGCACGGCATAGAACACGATACCCAGGGTACCTAACCAGAAGTGTGTGCTCAGCAACTTCTTCGAGTACAGGGGTGTGCGGTACATTCTCGGGATCAGCCAGTATAGCACGGCGAAGGTCAGGAAGCCGTTCCAGCCCAGGGCACCGACGTGTACGTGTGATACGACCCAGTCAGTAAAGTGCGCGATGGCGTTTACGTTCTTCAGCGACAGCATCGGGCCTTCGAAAGTGGCCATACCGTAGGCAGTAACGCCTACCACCATGAACTTCAGAATCGTATCTTCCCGCACTTTATCCCAGGCACCGCGCAGCGTCAGCAGACCGTTCAGCATACCACCCCACGACGGCGCAATCAGCATGATCGAGAACACGACACCCAGCGATTGCGCCCAGTCGGGCAGTGAGCTGTACAACAGGTGGTGCGGACCGGCCCAGATGTAGATGAATATCAGCGCCCAGAAGTGCAGAATCGAGAGTTTATAGGAGTATACCGGACGGTTCGCCATTTTGGGCAGGAAGTAATACATCAGACCTAGGAACGGTGTCGTCAGGAAAAATGCCACGGCATTGTGACCGTACCACCACTGCACCAGGGCATCCTGCACACCAGCGTACATGGAGTAGCTTTTCAGGAAGCTAACCGGCATTTCCATCGAGTTTACCACGTGCAGCACAGCAACGGTGATAAACGTCGCGATGTAAAACCAGATGGCCACGTACAGGTGACGCTCCCGGCGCTTGATGATGGTACCGAACATGTTGATACCAAAGACCACCCAGATCAGGGTAATGGCAATGTCAATCGGCCACTCCAGTTCAGCGTACTCCTTGGAGGTAGTCATACCCAGGGGCAGCGTCAGGGCGGCCGCCACGATGATCAGCTGCCAGCCCCAGAAGTGAATCTTGCTCAGCAGGTCGCTGAACATTCGTGCCTTGCAGAGCCGCTGCAGCGAGTAATACACGCCCATAAAAATGGCATTACCCACAAAAGCGAAGATCACCGCGTTGGTATGCAGCGGGCGAATCCGGCCGAAGGTGGTGTACTGATTGCCCAGGTTCATGGCCGGCGAAAAGAGCTGTGAGGCAATGAGGACACCGACCAGCATGCCGACGACACCCCAGATGATGGTAGCGACGCCGAAGTTGCGGACAATCAGGTTGTCGTACTCAAAGCGCTCCACAACGGGCTGGCCCGTAACCGGCTTTCTGCGTTCGGGCGCAGCGAGTGGAGTTTGTTCGAGAGAAACGTTCATACAGTTTTGAAGAATTAAGCAGTTTTATCGTTTGAAGTAGCAGTTAACTCATTGTCATCCAGCAGCACACGGATCGAAGGCGTGTAGAGGTCGTCGTTCTGACCATGACGCATCGACCAGAAAAAGGCTCCCAGAAACCCGAGGGCCAGCGTCATGCTTATACCGATCATTAAGAAGATTATTTGCATCGTCGTCAACTTTAGCACATCAAAGTTCCGACTATTGGCAGGGGTACCCTATGAGGGAAGTCAGGTGGCGGGGTGATTTGGATCAGGAAGAAGCCTGGTGAGGTAGTTAACGCACGTCCAACCGAATAGGCGTCGGCCGTACCGACCGTTTAGTAACTAGTTGGCCAGTTGTGCATTATCTGTCAATTAAATAGGTACTTTAACGCAAGACCAAAAAACGCCAGAGCCCCATGAAAGTATTACACTGCAGAGACATTGGATTTGATTGTGAAGCGGTCGTGCGCGCCGAATCCGAAAATGAAATACTGCAACAGGCTGCGGCTCATGCCTCCTCGGTGCACCAGGTTACCGTAACGCCCGAGATGGCAGAGCAGATCAAGGGCCTGATTCAGGAGGAAAATGCCTGAACAGCCGCCAGCTCATGTTTAAATTAAGAAGCCGCGGCCATCCTGTTGCCGCGGCTTCTTTTTTCTGGAAAGTATATAAACCGGCTCTGCAACCATCCATACAAGAGCAATTTGACGGATAAACTAACATCGGAACTTGATATTTGGTTACTTTGCAGAGCTAGATCCGCTTTCTATCCATTTCGTAATGCCAGCCGTATCAAAATCCGAAGCTGTTTTTAATGGTCTCTGCCCCCGGTGCCGACAGGGCAAAATTTTCAGCCATTCAGCGTTGAACCCGTCCCGTTTTGCGGATATGTACGAACACTGTCCGCACTGCAATTTCCGCTATGAAATTGAGCCGGGTTATTTCTGGGGGGCCATGTTTGTGAGTTACGCCCTATCGGGGGGAATTGCGCTGGTGATGGGCTTTATCCTGTTTTACGGCTTCAACGATCCCGAGGGCTGGGTATACGTAGCCGTTATTGCGCCTTTACTGGTGCTGCTGACGCCGATCAACTTTCGGATTTCGCGGGTACTGTGGCTGCACTATGTCTCAGGCATAAAATATAAGCCGGAACTGTAACAGAATCACCCGATCCAATTGGGCAGATATTTCGGCCACTAATGGCTCTATCCGGTCAAGTCCTTTTTCCGGTGTCATTGCCGCAAAGTAATTGGAATAAGTACTAATAAGTAAGCCTTTGGGCCTGCTTAAGCCGTTGTGCCTCCACAACTGGAACCGGCTCCGGCGGTGCAGCCGTAGCAGTGTTCATTCAGCACGATATTCCGCCGATTCAGCAGATCAACATTAAAGTTTCTGACGTGGCGGACCGGGCCTTCTACCGTCAAATCGAGCATCTGGTTGAAGTCACAGTCGTACAACTGACCGTCCCAGCCCACGGAGATGGTATTGCGGCACATCACGCCGGCGGCCGCAGCCGGGTTGAAGGCGTTGATGAGCTTTTCCATATACCCGTGGTAGTTGCCGGTCGCGATCAGAAAATCCAGATAACGGCTCACGGGCATATTGGTGATAGCATAGAGGTCGTTGAAGACTACCCCAAACTCGTCTTTCAGCACCCGCTTAAACTGGCGCTTCAAACCCTCCTGCGACCCTGGCAGAAAGGCTCCGTTGGGATTGTACACCAGATTCAATAGAAGGCCGGTACCTTCCTGACCGTAACCGACGGTGTTGAGCATTTTCATGGCCTTAATAGAATCTTCAAAGACGCCCTTTCCACGCTGCCGGTCGGTTTTGTCGGCATTGTAAAACGGCAGCGAGCTAACCACCTCAACCTGGTGGTCGCGATAGAACTCCGGCAGATCATGGTACTTCGGGTTAGCCACAATAATGGTCAGGTTACAGCGCACCATTACTTTCCGGCCCCGCTTATGAATTTCTTCGACAAACCACCGGAAGTTGGGGTTCATTTCCGGCGCACCACCCGTCAGGTCCACCGTAGGGATATCTGTCCGGTCCAGGGCATCCAGACACTGCTGCATGGTTTCGCGGGTCATAATCTCTTTGCGGTCCGGGCCGGCATCGACATGGCAATGCCGGCAGGTCTGGTTGCACATCTTGCCCACGTTGACCTGAAAGATGTCAATACCCGTCGGGTGCAGCGGAAAGAGGCCGGCGGCATTCATTTTTTCCTGAAAGAGAGGGAGCCGCAATTTGCCGGCGACCTCTTCGTGCAGCAGTTCCAGCTGAACCGCAGTATCGGCCAGTTGGTGGCCGGAAGCTTTGAGACTTTTCATAAAACGTCTGTACAACGGATCGGATCGTCGGAGCGATTGCATTCCGTTTCCAAGTAGAACGGAATTGTATCCCGTTGTACGATTTACATCGACAACTCTTTTGCTTTGTTCATCATCTGAACGCCGTGAACCAGCGAAGCGCCACCCCGAATGGCGGCAGCCACGTGTACGGCTTCCATCATTTCCTGTTCCGAACAGCCCTTTTCCATGGTATCCACTGTATACGCATCAATGCAGTACGCACACTGCACGGTATGCGCTACGGCTAAGGCGATCAGTGATTTTTCGCGGGCGGTCAGGGCTCCTTCGGCAAATACGGCACCGTAATACGAGAAAAATTTGTCGGCCAGTTCTTTCTGGAACTCACCAATATTGCCAAACTTCTTGAGATCTTCCGGATTGTAATAGGTCTCCATACAGGGTTTTAAGCTAACAAGTAAATTATAAACGAAAATGTTTTGTACGGCAATGAGGCTCCAGGCGGCAAATTTACCCGATATTTATCGAACCGACGTGGCTTTTTAGGGTACTTTGTCCAAATAGCCCTGCTCCACAAACCAGTTGAACGCTTCCTGAACGGCTAGCCGGATGGGCGTAGCCGGTAAACTCAGTTCCTGTCTGGCCTTATTTACAGAAAAGTAATGCCCGTCGATGGCCACCTTCATCATCGCACTATTCACCAGCGCCGGTTTGCCGGTAAGCTGGGTTTTCAGATCACATAACCGGCCATAGCGCAGCGCCAGCCAGTCGGGAATCCTAATTCGGGGTGGTCTGATGAGCATCACCTCTGCCATCAACTGAAAGGCTTCACGGTAACTTAAGTTCTCATTCCCCAGAATATAATGTTCTCCGTTGCGGCCTTGCGTCAGCGCATTGACCGTAGCTACCGCTACATCGCGGACGTGAACGTAGTTTTTGCCCCCGCCGGTATACGCCGGTACCCGTCCCCGGTACAGTTCCAGTAACATGGCGTTCGATGTAGGCTTGGCATCCAGCGGTCCCAGCATAAAGGTCGGGTGGACCGACACCACCGGCATACCCCATTGCAGGGTACTTTTGGCTACTAATTGGGTGGCTGCGTGCTTACTATCCATATAGTCGAGCCCATACTGGTAACCAGCATACGGCCGGGTCTCGTTGCCGGGCTGGCTTTGGGAGCCAAAGCCGAATACATTGGCGGTGCCGACATACACCAGCCGCTGCACCTTCGCTTTGTCGGCGGCACTCAGCACATTTTCAGTGCCGTTCAGGTTGATGTGCCAGACATCCGGTGACCGGGCCGGGTTAATCTGCGCCAGCGCAGCCGCGTGGATGATGTAGTCGCATGGCCGGGCGGCCGCTGCCACGTCGGCTGCCCGACGGATGTCACCTTCGGCGAATTCGAGTGGCAGACCCATAAGCGTACGGCTGTCGCTGCCGGGCCGGACAAATGTCCGCACCGTGTAGTGTCGTTTCAATAATTCACGGGCTAGATGGCTGCCCAGAAATCCGTTGGCACCCGTCAGCAGAACGGTTGGCATCAGCGATAATTTAGCATTGGTTTAGCGGTCGGGGGCTGCATCCCTTTTTTTATATACGACAGACTACCCCAGAAATTTTGCCGATAAATAATACAGACAGTGGGCATCGGGCAGCTACCGTACCTGGTTTTCTGCCTGATGCCCACTGGAAACCGCCCACTAAACTTATCGATTAATATACCCCGTTATGCGCGGAGCCACCGTACCCGTGCGGCCCGGTATGCCCACGGCAACAATGGTAAGTACCCGGCCTGACGTACTGCCGGTGAAGTTATAATTCGCGCCCACTGCCGTAGTTGTACCGGCCAGCCGGAGGCTGAAGTTAGAAGCCAGCGCCCCATCAACGGGTACAAAGGCCGACGAGGCTTTATAGGCCAGCTTCGGCACAATGACCGTCCCGTTGCTTAAGGCCAGGTCATATTCGTTGGCTCCCGGAATCAGGTTGATAAACCGGACGTAGTATCGGGTGTTGTCTGTGGCGCTGCTGAAATCGTCGTTCACCAGCAGCACCTCCGGCAGCGTACCCGCTCCGGCGACAAACAGGGTGTAATACTTATTGTCTTCCAGCGTAACGGGCTGGTTGTACAGTACCGTCTCGGACGTAACCGTGCCACTGGCGGGTGCCGAAATCTTTACCGTTTTCTGCTGGCCGGCTGCCGTGCCGATCACGGCGTAGTTGGCGTTGGTGGCACCGGGGAACGTGCCGCCGAACGCGATTGGTGCCGGCGTGCCCGGACTGGTAGCCGTAGCGCCAACGGGCGTGTTGGCGCTGATCTTCTGGTCATTGACGAACAGGTTCACGCCCGGTGCTTCCGGTGCCGCATGGAACAGCTTGACGCGAGCTCCCGAGGTGACCGGCGTATCCTGCACCGGTACGGTATTTTTCTCGCAGGACAACACCAGTAGGGCAGCCGCCGAGAGAACGTATAGTGAGTTCTTGAGCATGGTTGTTAAGGTTGCGTAAACCACAGCGGTTTCGTGTGAAAATCAATATCCAAACCGCCGATCTTGTTCAGGGCGTCGATGTTCCAGACGTACTCGGAGTTGTAGCGCGGGCGCAGACGCTGTACCGGCTTGCCGTTGTTGTTCTGGAAATAGTTCTGCGGCAACTGGAACGACGTATACACATCGGAACTGTAATTGTACCGGCGCAGATCCGACCAGGTATCCAGAAAACCCCATCCCCATTCGGCAATGTATTTCTGGAGCATGATCTGGTTCAAGGTCAGCTCGGCGGCTGTCTTCGGTATAATGGTTTCGTTGGTCAGATACGCGGTCCGGTCGGCGGCCGAAATACCGGTGCCGAACAGGGGCGATGTCAGGTGCGATTCGATACCCCGGCGGTACGCAGCCAGCGCAGTAGCCTTGTCACCTTTCAGGAAAGCAGCTTCGGCTTTGATAAACTGCAACTGTGCGTGGGTCATCAGCGGGAACGGTCCTGTGTTGGTAAATATATACTTACCCGGTGTGTTGGCGGCCGGCGTAACGTTCAGGGTACCACCCCAGGGATTTACAACCCGCGTGTTGGTTGGGACACTGGCGGCCGTCGACTGCCCTGAGCCCGGCGTCAGCCCCCGGTAGGTACCGTCTCCGCTGGGTTGCAGCATCAGTGGCATACGGGGGTCTTTGGCCCCCTCGAATACGGTACCATCCATTAGCCGGACGATAAACGCCGACTGGCCATACGGCTGCAGGTTGCCCCGGATTGGACCAAAGAAGCTGGCGTCGGTGGTGTTCAGACCGTTGAAAGTCAGCATGGCATCGTCGGCATTGCTGGTAAACGAGCTATCAACGTAGCTAATGACTTTGTTGGGGTCGTACGCCGATTTTTTGCTGGCGAGCCGCTGCGTGGTAACCGCCAGCAGGCCGTAGGCAAACCGCTTCCACTTCAGCCGGTCGCCTTTGTAAATGACGTCGCCCCTGGCGAGCTGCACCTGCGATACACGGCCGTCGGTGCGGTTAAGCGCCTGAATGGCTTCGTTGCACAGCCGGACAATCTCGGCATAGACCTTTTCCTGCGTGTCGTAGTTGAAGGTGTTCTTGTTGGGGTCGGAGTCGTAGGCTTCCGACAGGATGATCTCTCCGTGGGCATCGGTCAGCATCTGCCAGCCCCAGGCTTTCATGGCCAGGCCCACGCCCAGGTAATCCCACTTTTCGTTGGCGCGGGCATCGGCGATCAGGTTTTCCAGGTTCAGACCGCCTTTCCAGTACACGTTCCGCCAGATTTCGCCCCCGGCATCGGAGTTGGGGACGTAGCCGTGGAGGTCCCAGGCATCACCTGCACCAAACCACTGCCAGTTCTGAACGTAGCGGCCAATGTAGCGGGCGTCGAACTGGATACCCAGGGCGTAAAAGTTCTGGATTGGGGCCAGCAGCAAAGCGGCTTCCACCTGATCCGGATTATTCGGGTTTTTGTTGATGTCGAGGTACTTCTCGCAACTGCTGAACGTCAGCATAACCCCGGCGAGAAGGATGGTTGCTATGATTTGTTTCATTATAGAGTCAGGTTTATGCCAACATTATACGTCCGCGGCAGCGGCAGGTTGCCGTAGTCGATGCCGAAGCCTCCGCTACCGCCCACGGTGGCCGTGGTGGCATTTACGCCCGGATCACCGCCGGAGTAGTTGGTAATCATGAACAGGTCCGTACCGGTGAAGTACAGGTTGGCCGCTTTGAAGACCTTCGTCCGGGTCAGCAGGTTGTTCGGTAGCGCATAACGGATGGTTACGTCTTTCAGCCGCATCCAGTTCACATCACGCTCAATGAAGTTCTCATCCGCAAGCGAGGTGTAGTACGCGTTGTTGTAATACGGAATGACCTGAATGGTGTTGGCCGTCGGACTGGCGGTGTTCTCTAGTCCGTCTTTCAGCACGCCCTGGAACACGCGGGGTGTTTCGCGGTCGAGGGTGCGTTTGCTCAGACCCTGGCGAAACAGGAACAGTTCGGTGGCGTTGTACACATCACCGCCCTTGCGGAAGTCGAGCAGGAAGCTCAGCGAGAGGTTCTTGTAATTGAACTGGTTGTTCAGACCCATCACGAAATCCGGATTCCGGTCGCCCACCACGTTCCAGTTGGTTTCGGTCAGCGGCAGGCCCGTAATCGGGCTGATCAGGATCTGACCCTGGCTGTTGCGCTGGTAGGAGTTACCCGTCAGCGTCGTCAGCGGACCATCCACACGAACACCGTTCCGGATATTGGAGTACACCCAGGTATCCGACATGTAGAACTCCGGCAGGTTGTTGGGCAGGCTCACCAGGCGGCTGTTGGTTTTGGTGAAGTTGAGGATCGTGTTCCAGGTAAAGTTATTGGTCCGGATCGGCTCGGCGTTCAGCGACAATTCGACCCCGTTGTTCCACAGCTCACCGCCGTTGATGACCTTCAGAATAAAGCCGGTCCCGTAGCTGATGCGCAGGTCGCGGATGATCTGGTCGCGGCTGCGGGTCCGGTAGTAGGCAGCATCCAGCCCCAGGCGGTTGTTGAAGAACTTCAGTTCGGTACCGATTTCAAACGACGTTACCTTCTCCGGTTTCAGGAACGGGTTCGGGGCCGTAAAGCCGTAGCCGAAGCCACCTCCCGTGGTGGGCTGGTTTTCGTAGGCCTGAGAGGTAGCATATGGGGGCGCTTCTTTACCTACTTCCGCCAGCGACGCCCGGATCTTACCGTAGCTCAGGACATCGCGCAGACCGGCATCACCCGCCAGTTCGGTGAAGATAAAGCTCAGCGAAGCCGAGGGGTAGAAGAACGAGCGGTTGGCTTTCGGGAAGGTCGACGACCAGTCGTTGCGGCCCGTTACGGTCAGAAACAAGGTGTTGTTATAGTCAAAGGTAACGTCACCAAAAGCCGCTACCAGCCGGCGCTGCTCCAGCCGCGACAGCGACCGCTGCGTCAGCGGATCGGTATTGTTGATGGACACAAATTCCGGGTCCAGAAACTTCTCGCCCCGGCTCGACAATACCTTATAGTTATAATCGTACAGGGCACCACCCAGCCGCATCGTCGTGCTCAGTTTACCAAATTTCTGGCGGGCCGTAGCGAAATACTGCAAGGTGATGGTCCGGTTGTTATCGGTAGCCTGATCGAGGCTGCCGCCGAAGCTTTGCGCCCGGTTCGACTGCGGGTGGTACTTAATCAGGTACTGGGTCGAGTAAACGTCCATACCGGCCCGGCCCGTCAGCGACAGCCAGTTGGTGGCGTCGTAGGTCAGACCTATGTTGGCCAGAATGCGGTTGCCCACATCCCGGAGCTGGTTTTTGTTTACGTCGAAATAGGGGTTCTCAATCTCGTTACCCGCCGTTACCCGCCGGCGCAGGCCCGTAGCCGGGTCCAGGTAACCGCTCATGTTGTCGGTGGCCGGCCACTGCAACATACCCAGCAGGAAGCTGTTGGCTCCTTTCGATACCTTGATATTGTCGGTGTTGATATACTGCAGCGTCGACTCGGTCGAGAGTTTGTCGGATAGTTTGGCGGTTCCGGCCAGCGACAGGTTAAAGCGGTCGTACTTTGTGGTCGGGATTACCCCCTGCCGGGTCGAGTAGCTGCCCGAGAGTCGGTACGTGTACCGTTCAGTACCGCCTTCGAAGGCCAGGTTATGGCGCTGCCCCGTACCAGTCTGGAAAAAGTTTTCGGCGTTTTCGTAGAACGTGGTGTTCTCCGGGTAACGGGGGCCAAAGTAGTTGAACACATTGCTTTGTAAAACACCGTTGTTGCCCTGGCCGTATACCCGCTGCAACTCCGGCAGGCGGCCTACCTGCTCAACCGTAAAGTTGCTGTTGTACGAAATACGGCCTGTGCCGGAGCGTCCCTTACGGGTCGTAATCACCACCGCTCCGTTGGCCGCTTCAACGCCATATAGGGCAGCGGCTTCGGGGCCTTTCAGAATCGTGATGGATTCGATGTCGTTCGGGTTCAGATCAGCCGCCCGGTTGCTGAAGTCGACCGTCCGGTTGGCAAACGAGGTAGCGGAGTTACGCTCGGCCACAAAGTTGGCACTCTGGGCGGTGCGGTTGTCGATGGGTAGACCGTCGATTACAAACAAAGGCTGGTTGTTACCGCTAATCGAGTTGACGCCCCGGATGATGATCTGCGACGAGGCTCCCGGCTGGCCACTGGTGGTGGCGATGTTTACCCCGGCCACCCGGCCCTGCAGGCCATTCAGGAAGTTATCGCGCTGGGTTTGGGCCAGGTCCTGGCCGGCAACTTCCGTGACAGCATAACCAAGCTGACGTTTTTCTTTTTTTACCCCCAGGGCCGTCACCACCACTTCGTTGAGCGTAGAAGCCTCCTGCCGCAGGATTACGTTCACCACGTCGGAATTGCCGACCGTAATGTTTTGCGACTGAGTCCCAATAAAACTGACGGTGAGGGTCTGCCCCGTGCTGGCCTGAATGCGGTAGGTACCGGTAGCGTCGGTGTTGGTACCCCGTGCGGTACCTTTTACAACCACGCTCGCACCGGGAATGGCCGAGCCATCTTCGGCGGAGGTCACCTTACCGGTAATCGTCCGGTCCTGGGCCCTGGTGTGAAAAGCGGTAAAACCGCTCAAAACAAACAGCAGAAGCCATTTGAGTAGTTGGTCTTTCATAGATTAGTCAGGTTAATAGTTCTCAGATGAGGTTGCAATAATCTTAAATATTCATTGCTTATAAAAACAGTCACTATTGATTTATCGATAGACTTTAGGAAGTAAGTTGCATTTTAGTAAGGTAATCTTGAAGTTTATATATAGTTAATTTTGTTTATTGTATTATAATGTGAATTATGTATGTCATTTAAAAGTATTTTCCGAATTATATTTGGCTTTTATGTCTAATTGCCTATTTTTGGTTCAACAACAAAACGCATTCGCAGCCTTACTGAAACGATTGTTCGCTGGCCGCACTACCGAACAATCTCTACCGGATACCCTTACCCTGCATTTGTAAGCGGGTAGGCTGGTTTACCGGTCCCCGGCCCATCCGGGGGATATTCTTCCACTTTTTATCTGAGTACCGACAACGGCTATTCGCCCGCTGGTGATGTATTGTATTGGCTTTACCGACGACAATGCATCCCCTGGTTTGGCAAAGCCGGCAACGCATTGTCCGGCGCAATCCGGTCAACCCTCTTTTGTCATGCCCCCGGCTGCCCAAGGGCCGGGCGAAGCGGCCAGTGTCCCGTTCCGGAAGCACCGGGGGTACATGACAAAGGCTCTTTATCGATTCCCAAAATAACCTGATTGAACTATGAGGAAACAATTACTGCTCTGGATGCTGGTGAGCCTGCTCCCGGCGATGATGGCCCATGCCCAGTCGCGCATCCTTACCGGCACCATCCGGTCGGCGGAGGAAGGCCCCTTACCGGGGGTTAACGTAGTACTAAAGGGAACCCAGCTTGGCTCATCAACGGATTCGGAAGGTAAATTCAGCCTGAGCGTGCCTGCCGACAATGCCGTACTGATTGTCAGCTCGATTGGATTCATTACAGAAGAAATACCCGTCGGCAGCCGTTCGAAACTGGATCTGACGCTCAAGGCCGATGTGCGCGCCCTGGCAGAAGTAGTGGTAACGGCCTTTGGGGTGCAGAAAGAAGTAAAATCGCTCGGGTACGGCGTGCAGGAGATCAAAGGCCAGCAACTGACCGAAGCGCGGGCTACCAATGTTGTCAATGGCCTTTCTGGTAAAATAGCCGGTCTGCGGGTCAGTTCCAACGGCGGTCCCGGCAGTGGGTCTACCATTCAGATCCGCGGAGCGTCGTCGGTATCGGGCAACAACCAGCCGTTGATCGTTATCGATGGGGTGCCTATTCAGCAATCATTCGACAAGCAGTTTGGCTCAGGTATATCGGAGGTGAATCCCGATAACATCAAAGAGATTAGTGTGCTGAAAGGCCCCAATGCGGCTGCTTTATATGGTTCACGGGCCGCAAACGGGGTTATCCTGATTACTACCAAAAATGGAGCAGGTACCAAAGGCATTGGAGTGGAAATCAACTCCAACACTACCTTTGAGCGCCCCTGGATCAAACCTGATTTTCAGGACATCTACGGGGGCGGCAACGGCTACCGTACCTGGTATAACGACGGCTGGAGCGGAGCCATCACCGACCCGCTTGAAGTTCAGCAGTACCGGGCGGCCTACGGGCCTAATGCTCCGCTGAGTGGTACCGATGGTACCGATGAAAGCTGGGGTGGCCCGCTGGACGGACGGCTGGTGCGGCACTGGTGGTCGGGCAAAGAGGTAGCTCCGCTAACGCCCCAGCCCAACAACTGGGATGAATTCTGGCAAACCGGCAGCACCTATTCCAACAACGTAGCTCTGGCGGGTGCCAACGATAAAGGCAATTTCCGGCTGTCGGTGGGGCGGGTCAACCAGAGCGGGATCGCCTACAAAAATGACTTTTACCGCAACAACGTCAAGCTAAATGCCGGCTACAACTTTACACCCCAGCTGAGCATGACCTTGTCGTCGGAGTATATCAAATCCGGCTCGGCCAACCGCAGCTTTACCGAGGGTCAGCAGTTTATCTGGTCGCACCGGCATATCTCGTGGGAACAGCACAAAAACTGGCGGGATTACATAGGTACCCACATCCAGCGGGCTTTACCTGGTCGTCCGGCCGATACGGAGCCGCCTAACTGGCAGCATACCTTCTTTACCAATCCGTTCTACACCGCCGAAATGCTGCCGTACTCCAACGAAAAAGACCGGCTGGTCGGCAACATTGCGTTGAACTACAAAATTCTGCCCTCGCTCAGCCTGATGCTGCGCAGCGGTACGGATTTGTGGACGGATACCCGTATTAATGTGGTGAACTTTGAGCGGGTACGGAACGGCAACCGGACGCCCGGCCGCTATTCGGAAGAGGTACTGCGTCGGCAGGAAACCAACAACGACTTTATTTTAACCTACAACAAAGCCATAAACACCGACTTCACCACCAATGTGCAGGTCGGGGGAATCAATCGGGTAAACTATTACAAGCGTAATTACCTCTATGTTGGTGAACTGGTAGTCGACGGCGTATACAATGCCGCCAACTCCAACCCCAGCCAGAACTCGGTAGAAAGCCGGATCGAGAAATCGCAGGTAAACAGCTTGTTTGGTTCGTTCGAACTGGGTTACCGCAACGCGCTCTTCCTGAACGCAACCGCTCGTAACGACTGGTCATCAACCCTGCCGAAAGAAGCCCGCTCGTACTTCTACCCATCCGTGTCGGTAAGCGCCGTGATAACCGAGCTGCTGAATCTCCAAAGCAGTGTGCTGTCGTTCGGAAAGTTACGCGCCAGCTGGGCCCAGGTCGGTAACGATGCCGACCCGTACCAACTGATGCAGACGTTCCGCTCGGGTGGGTCATGGGCCGGTTCGGTGCCGCAGTTTTACGAGAACATTCGTATTGCCAACGCCACGCTGAAGCCGGAGATTACTACCGGTACCGAACTGGGTGTCGACCTGCGATTCCTGCGCGGACGCCTTGGTCTGGATGTTACCTACTATGACCAGACATCGCGCAACCAGATTCTGGGCGTCGAAATTTCGAAAGCCAGCGGCTACAACTCGCGCATCCTGAACGCGGGTAAGATCACCAACAAAGGCCTTGAAGTTGTGCTGACGGGAAGTCCGGTTAAGCTCCCGAACGGCTTTGCCTGGGAGACTACGCTGAACTTTTCCCGCAACCGCAACCGCGTACTCGAACTGGCCGAAGGGCTCACCACCTATATCCTGAACGAGCGCCGGGGTCTTACCTCTGAAGCCCGCGTGGGTCAGCCGTATGGCACCCTGTTCGGCATTGGATTTGAGCACGCGCCGGATGGACAGATTCTGTACAAAGACGGCTACCCGGTGGTGTCCACTACGCCCCGTGTGCTGGGCAACATCCAGCCGAAGTGGATGGGCGGCTGGCTCAATACGGTCAGCTACAAAGGGCTGTCGCTGTCGGCGCTGGTAGACGTGAAGATGGGTGGCGATTTCTACGACGAAGGTACCGCCAACGCCCGCTGGACCGGCCAGTATGAGGAAACGGCCGTTGGGCGCGAAGAAGGAGTAATTGGCAAAGGCGTGGTCAACGTCGGCACGGCAGAGAACCCGCAGTATGTGGGCAATACGGTACTTGTTCCGGCTACTACCTTCTACGGCTACAACAACCCCCGCCGGTACCACGAAGCGGCTATTTTCGACGGCAGCTACGCAAAACTCCGCGAGGTAACGGTCGGCTACCAGATCCCGGCTGCGCTGCTGAGCAAAGTCTTTATCCGCTCGGCTAGGGTATCGCTGGTGGGTCGCAATGTGCTGATGCTGTTTAAGAATCACCCGCACATGGACCCGGAAGTAGACCGGTTTGGTGCTAATCAGCAGGGCTTTGCCTACGGAGAATTACCCAGTTCCCGCAGCCTCGGTGTCAACCTCAATCTGTCGTTTTAATTACCCCCAGACGAGAAGCGTATGAAGACTATAAAAGCAATTTTGCTGATGGGTGTGCTGCTGGCGGGCGGCTCCTGCACAAAGGAGTTCGACACCATGAACACCGATCCCAACAACCCGACGGCCATCGGTCCGCAGTACCTGCTGCCGTATGCCATCGAAACGTCCATTGACCGCTATTGGGGTGGCCGTACGCGCTTTGAGCGGCTGAACCTGGACGGTACCATGCTCTGGATGCAGTACCTGACCCGGAACATCTATTCCAACGAAGGAGACAACTATGGCGTGTCGGTTGCTTTTTACAACAACAACTGGAAAGCCTTCTTCAACGACAGCCAGGTAAACTTTCAGCGCATTGCGTCGCTGGCCGGTACCGGCGGGCGCTTCGAAAACCCTAATTACGAAGGCATTGCCATAGTAATGCGGACGTGGGTGTTTTCCCTGCTGACCGATATGTTCGGCGCTATTCCGTACACCGAAGCTCTGAAAGGGACCGGCGATCAGCCCATCTATACGCCGGAGTACGATTCTATGGAGAAGATCTACGCCGGGATGCTGAACGACCTGAAACTGGCTAACGAAAAGCTTAGCACAACAGGACCGGCGGTATCGGGTGACATTCTATATGGGGGTGATATTCTGAAGTGGAAGAAGTTTGCCAACTCACTCCGGCTGCGGCTGGCTAACCGGCAGGCCGCTAAGAAACCGGCCGAGTCAAAAGCCATTATGACGGAAATCCTCGGCGACCCTGTCAAGTACCCGGTTTTCACCAGCAATGCCGACAACGCTGCGCTGAAGCATTCGGCCGTGTTGCCCAGCAATAATGAGTGGCATCAGGTGATGATCCAGGACGGCCGTACCGACTGGAACATCAGCAAAACGCTGGCGGATAAGCTGAACGAGCTGAACGACACCCGCATCACTGTATTTGCGCAGCCGAACAAAGCTGGTAAATACGAAGGGCACGCCAATGGCCTGCCGGATGCGATCGCAACTACCTACCTCGGCACCAGTTCTGATCTGGGTACCTACTTCAAACAGACGATCACGCCCAGCGTCCTGATGACGTACGCCGAGCTGAACCTGATCCTGGCCGAAGCCGCCGTGGATGGCGATATTACCGGCGATGCACAGGCGTATTTTGAGAAGGGAATTGCTGCCTCGTTCGATCAATACGGCCTGAAAGTACCGGCCGATTACTTTGCCAAGGTGGGTAATGTAACGAAGGAGAAGGTGATGGAGCAGAAATGGATCGCCTTATTCGGGCAGGCGCTGGAAGCTTGGACGGAGTATCGCCGGACAGGCCTGCCGGTACTGCCGACGAAAGATCCACGCGCTATCTTCGAAAACGAGGGTGTGTTGCCAACCCGTCTGCCGTACCCCACTACTGAGTACTCGCTCAATAAGGCTAAACTCGACAAGGGTATCTCGTTGAACGGCGGACCGGATAACATGCGGACAAAACTGTGGTGGGTAGAGAAATAAGCACGAACGATAAACGCTGAATGCCTGATGAAGAACTATAAAATACAACTGATAACCCTGCTGGCGGGTAGCCTGCTGGTGGGCTGTATGAAGAAGGATGATCCGTTTGTTGACCGCGTGGTCGCTCCGGTGCTGGTCGTAGTTGATAATGCTGTTGGCGATGGGGGCGGAATGAACGGCGAACCGATTGTCTCGCAAAAAGTATCTGGTCCGGTTACTCTTGCCGTCCGGGTTTTTGAACTCGACAAAAGCGGCATTCTGAACTACAAGGTTGGCATTGACTCTATCCCTGTAACATCTCTGACCATCAAACTGACCAAACGCGATGGTACGGCGCTGGGTGACCTAAAGACCGATAACACGGGCAGAGCCAGCCTGACGAAAACCTGGGCTGAGCTGGGCGTGACCGCTCCCAAAGCCGGTAGCTCGGTTTCACTCACCTGGACCGGCGAATACAAAGGCCAGGCCTTTGCCCGGCTGTCGCGGGTGCAGGCAGTCAATTAACAATTGAGTGGTTGAATGATAGAATGATTGAATGGCCGCTGAGGCAATCCCACATACTTAGGCTTTTTACCATTCTATCATTCAACCACTCAATCATTCAACAATTAAAAACAACCTGTCAAACTCTTCTAAAATGAATCTAAACCGTCGTGACTGGCTGCGGGCCAGTATGCTCATGGGAACCGGTCTGGTAACCGCTCCGGCTGCTTATTGCGAACCCTGGCTCGATGAAGCTGCCACCGCTGTGCCCGTTATGGCACCCAAGGCAGGCCTGAAGGCCCGGCTGTCGGCCAATGAGAATCCCTATGGTCCTTCTCCTAAGGCGATCAAAGCCATTGCCGAAGCATCGTCAGAAGGGTTTCTGTATCCGTTCCAGCATGCCGGTGAACTAAAGAAGATGATTGCCGCGCAGGAAGGGGTACCCGAAGATCATATTTTGCTGAGTGCGGGTTCGGGTTCGTTACTAACGGCGGCTGCGTTATACTACACGCATAAACAACCGGGCGGAGCCATTCTGTCGGCCGATCCTACGTATGAGCAACTGATGCGGACGGCCGTAGCCCACGGAGCCGGCTGGGAGAAAGTACCCCTGACCGGCGGCAGCTACGACCACGATCTGGCTGAAATGGAAAAGCGCATTTCCGACAAAACCAGTCTGGTGTATGTCTGCAACCCCAACAACCCGACGGGCGTAACCATTGATCCGGCTCAGCTTCGGGGATTTGTGGAGCGGGCGTCGGCGAAAAAGCCGGTATTTGTAGACGAAGCTTATATTCACTATACGGGCGACCCGGCCAAGTACTCGGTCATCGAGAACGTGAAGAAAGGACAGGATGTGCTGGTAGCCCGTACGTTCTCCAAGATTTACGGGATGGCTGGACTACGCATAGGGTATATAGTTGGTAAACCGGAAACGCTGGCGGCTTTGATGAAATGGGGGGGCGGTCCTGGTCAGTTAAGTATGACGACGATCCGGGCGGCTCTGGCCTGTTACAAAGATGAGGAGTTTATTAAGTTCTCGCTGAGCAAAGGGCTTGAGGCCCGCGAGTTTCTGTACACAACCCTGAAACAGAACGGCTATACCTATTTGCCGTCGGGTACCAATTTCGTACTGTTCCCGATCCGGATGAAGGGCGATGCCTTTACCGGCAAAATGATGGAGCAGGGGGTGAGTGTGCGGCAGTGGAAGTTCGATGGTCAGTACTGGTGCCGCGTCAGCCTCGGTACGATGGACCAGATGAAGGCGTTTGCTGATGCGCTGAAAGTGGTATCGTAGCCGGTTTGATTGGTCAATTGGTTAATTGGTTGACTGTGTTCTTATAAGGGCGGTAGTGGTTAGTTGTTGGGAGATTGGTAATTTTTACTGATGACTAACGACTAACGACTATTGACTATCCTATTTTTGTGGGAAATTAACCTTCCCCTTATGTCCGACGTCCGTATTGCGCCCATTGCCGAAACGCTACCTCAATTTCTCGAAAAACACCAATTTTCATCCGTTGCTGTACTGGTTGATTACCATACCCAAAAATTTTGTTACCCTTTAGTAAAAAAGTGGTTGCCAAAACACACCATCATTCGCATAAAGGCGGGCGAAGAACACAAGCACCTGCGCACTTGTGAAACGATCTGGGAGGCACTGACCAACGCTAATTTTGACCGCCACGGGCTGCTTTTGAACCTGGGCGGGGGGGTAATTGGCGATATGGGTGGCTTCTGCGCGGCTACCTACAAGCGCGGTATCGCCTTTGCGCAGATTCCAACTACGCTGCTGGCGCAGGTCGATGCGAGTGTAGGCGGTAAATTGGGTATTGACTTTCACGGATATAAAAACCATATTGGTGTCTTCAAACTGCCCGAAACGGTTCTTATCGATCCGGTATTTCTTCAAACCCTGCCCGAACGGGAACTGCGCTCGGGTTTTGCCGAGGTGATCAAGCACTGTCTGATTGCCGACGCAAGGATGTGGGATGAAATTCGTCGACGCGATCTGACCGAGCAGAATCTGACTGAGTTAGTAGCTCATTCCGTTGCCGTGAAGCAGCGGGTGGTGGAGCAGGACCCCACCGAGAAAGGGCTGCGGAAGATTCTGAATTTCGGTCATACGCTGGGTCATGCTGTGGAGACCTATTTTCTGGCCCAGCCGAGGAAGCGATTGCTGCATGGCGAAGCGATTGCGGTTGGTATGGTAACCGAGGCCTTTCTGGCCCATCAGAGAAATATGATTGACGCCACCCTGCTGGCAGAAATCGAAGAGTACATTTTTTCCGTATATGGAAAAGTAAACCTGACCGGAGCCGACGTAGAACCCATTGTGACGCTGACAGTACAGGACAAGAAAAACCAGGGTAAACAGGTGCGCATGGCGCTGCTGGACGGGCCCGGCCGCTGTGCATTCGATATACCGGTTACCAGGTCCGAAATGCGCCAGGCGCTCGACTATTATCGGGGTTAACTAAATTGTTGTCCCTGACAGTCAGAACGCTAAACAAAGGCTTAGTACATAGAGTTTGATTCAAAAAGTCATACATTTTTACAAAAAGTCGCTTTTTAGTCCATCTTAACTGTTACAAGTCTATTATGAGAAAACTGGTTGGCGTTCTTGTTGTGCTGGCGGTCGTCAGTATGGTTGGTTGTATGCCCGGAAAATTGTTTGTGGAGCACGATTACAGCTACGAAGGGCAATTTAAAAATTACAAATCCTTTAATTTTCTGGAGTGCGAGTACATCGACTCCACGTTGCTGTGCTCCGACATCCAGGATGCCATCCGGCATCAGATGGAAGCCCGTGGCTACCGGGTGAGTAACCGAAGCCCAAATCTGCTGATCTCCTACAATATTTTCCGGAGCGACCTGCGCTTCCGGGGGTATCAGCAGCCGGTCATCAGAGATTGGGTGGTGCGCGAGGATGATGAGGCTACCTACAAACGGATTGATTACAACCTGGATGAAGGCACGCTGATGATTTCCCTGATTGACGCGGAGACGTATCAGGTAATCTGGAAAGGGTATGCCTCAAAGATGATGAGGAACCCGAATTTCAAAAACAATTACTTTAAAGGAATTGTCCGTTCTATTTTTGACCAATATCCCCTTATGGCCTCGCAGAAATAGCGATTCCACCACCGCACAGAAACTTCTACTTGTTGAGCCGGCCTTTGGGCCGGCTTTTTTCGTGATTTTTCAATAATATTCATGTAAATTTTTCACGCGATAAAAAATTTACATGAATATTTGGGTATGATACAGCGCATTCTTGAGGAGAAAGTATTCGACTTACTGACGTATTTTCCGGCTGTTGTGCTGGTGGGGCCCAGGCAGGTAGGAAAGACTACCTTAGTAAAAGCCATTCAACCCAGACTCGCCCGTCCGTCGGTTTACCTGGATCTTGAGGTCCCGTCGCAACGGGCCAGGCTGGAAACCGATCCGAAAATTTATCTGATAAACCGCCAGGAAGAGACTGTTATTCTGGATGAAGTACAGCAGTTTCCGGACTTGTTTCCGCTCCTGCGCGGAGTCATTGATCAGCATCGGGTAGGTGGCCGGTTTTTGCTGCTGGGCTCGGCCTCGCCCGCTCTGTTGCGAAATACATCGGAATCAATGGCCGGGCGGGTGGTGTACCTGGAGATGCATCCGTTATTGTACCAGGAGTTGCCGGCCCCGGCTAGCTATCGGCTGCATTGGTTGCGGGGTGGCTTTCCCGAAGCCTTTCTGGCACCAACCGACTGGTGGCTGCGGGAGTGGTTTGAATCGTTTATTACGACCTACCTTCAGCGCGATTTACCTCAGTTGGGCTTACCGGCCGCCCCTGCGTTAGTCCGGCGGTTGCTCACCATGCTGGCCAGTCAGCAGAGCGGTTTACTGAATTACTCTATGCTGGCTAATTCGCTTGGAATTTCTGTGGCCACGGTACATCGGTATGTCGATTTTCTGGAACAGGCTTTTCTGGTCCGGCGATTGGCTCCTTATTTTATTAATGTGGGCAAGCGACTGACAAAGGCTCCAAAGGTATACATCCGCGACTCGGGGATAGCGCACCACCTACTCAGGCTGTACGACGAAGAAGCCTTGTTGGGCCATCCCGTCGCAGGAGGTTCCTGGGAGGGGTACATCGTGCAGCAAATCATAGCGATGCTGGAGTCGGGTACTACCGCCTATTTCTACCGGACTCAGCAGGGCGCTGAATTGGACTTAGTCATTGAGCAGGGAGCCCGTATTATACTGGCAGTTGAGATTAAACTAACCAATTCCCCTGCCCTCAGCAAAGGCAATACCGTTGCGTTGCAGGACCTGAGCAATCCGCCCTTGTTGGTGATTACGCCAACAGCCGATGATTACCAATTGCGGTCCGGTACCTGGGTTTGCAGCTTGGCTACGCTGGAACAAAACCTCAGGCGGTTTGGTGTCTTTACCCAATAGAGATGTTCAGATGCTCGGCAGTTTTGTATCTCGTGGGCTACCCCTGCGTAAGCTCCCGGAAGATACCCTCCAGGGAACTTTCCTGCTGTTTCAGCCCTACCAGTGTCAGCCCTTTATCGGCTGCCAGTCGGAATACGGCCGCCCGGAGGTCGGCCTGGCGTTGCGCTACAAGGCGGTACCGGCCCTGCCCCAGCGGCACCACCTGCTCTACTCCCGGCAGGTTTGCCAGTAATTCCGGCTGCGCCAGATCCTGTTCGAACTCGGCAACAACGGTGGTTTTATCGTCGGCGCTGGCGCGTAGTTCGCTCAGCGGACCGTCGGCGACGATGCGGCCCCGGTTGATGATAACGACCCGGTCGCAGACGGCTTCTACCTCCTGCATGATGTGGGTGGAAAACAGCACGGTTTTGTCTTTGCCGGCCTGCCGGATTACCTCCCGGATTTCGGTCAGCTGGTTAGGGTCCAGGCCGGTGGTGGGTTCGTCGAGGATCAGCACGGGCGGGTTGTGCAGCAGCGCCTGCGCCAGACCGACACGCTGCCGGTAGCCTTTTGATAACTGGCCGATGCGCTTGTGCTGCTCCCGTTCCAGACGGACTAAGTCGATCATGTCGGCAATGCGGCTGGTCAGTTGGGTGCCCGATAAGCCGTGTAGCGAACCGGCAAAGCGCAGGTATTCTTTGACGTACATATCGAGGTAGAGCGGGTTATGCTCCGGCAGGTACCCCACGCTCCGGCGCACTTCCATGGGTGCCGTGCGCACATCAAAGCCGTTCACCTCAATCGTGCCGGTCGTAGGAGGTAGGTAACCGGTAGCGATTTTCATGGTGGTGGACTTACCGGCTCCGTTGGGGCCGAGAAAGCCGACAATCTCACCGGGTTTTACCGAAAACGAAATCTGATCGACGGCCCGCTGGCCGGTACTGCCGTATTGTTTGGTAAGTTGCTCGACGCGAATCGACATACAGAACCTTCAGTGGTTATAATCGGAAGTCCGCAAAGGTAGCCAATTTGGCCCACGGTTTGGCATAGCGGGTGGGTATCCTGCCGGGGCTATTGACTCTGACAGATAGGAAACGTTACTTGCTGTCTTTACCATATAGTCTGCCTTTAACCCTTTTTCCGTCATACGTCCTATGCTTAGGTCAATTAGTCTATGCACCGTTCTGATCCTGATCTGTTTCGGCTGGGTAGCGCTGAAACCCAAAGAAGCTACCTCCACCGCTCCGGCCGCCGATAGCTTACTGCTTGCCAAACAGGATGAGCAGGCCGGCACTATTTCCATTTTCCGGGCCGGTGGCAACGAGCCAATCGTTACCCAGCATGCCAAAGCCGACTTCCGGCCCTATCTGCACCCCATTGTGGCTCCCGACAGCAAGGGGCTGTTGACCGAATACAGTCCGGGACACCACAAGCACCAGACCGGTCTGTACTGGGGCTTTACCAGGGTCAACGGCCGCGACTATTTCCACAACCCGCAGGGCGATTACTGGCGTCGGGTATCGGCGAAGGTGCTTCGGGCTTCTGGTCCGGAGGTGAAATGGCAAACGGTGTACGATTTGCTCGACGACAAAGGCAATGCCGTACTGACCGAAACGCAGACCTGGGTAATGCGGGCCAGGAACGGAAAATACCTGCTGGACCTGGAGTGGGCGGGTGAAGCGAAAACGGATGTGACCATCGGCAAATACGATTATGGCGGGCTGTTTCTGCGGATGCCGTGGAAAGAAGGGATTAACGGCGAGGTGATCAATGCCGCCCGCCAGCGCAACGAAAAAGCCGAAGGGCAACGCGCGATGTGGGTGGATGTGGGGATGCAGGTGGAGGGCCGGGATGATCTGGCCCACATTGCCATTTTCGATCATCCGGAAAATAAAGGGTATCCGCAGTACTGGCGGGTCGATGGTCAGTTGGGCATTGGTCCGGCGCGGGCGCGGATGGCTGACTGGACCATTAAGAAAGGCGATACCGAGGTGATTAAACATCAACTGGTTGTGTATACCGGAAAGCTGAACGACGTGGAGTTGACCGAAACCTGGAGTGCGTTCAGTGGCCAGAATTCAACCTATGCCCTGTGGGGGATTGCGCAGCAGGAGGGGCGCTCGGCGAAGTTCCTGACGCCGGAGGAGGCCGTGGCCAACATGACGGTTAAGGATGGTTTTCAGGTGAATGTCTGGGCGTCGGAGCCGATGATGACCCAGCCGATGGCTTTCTGCTGGGACGATCGGGGTCGGCTGTGGGTGGCCGAAAACCGGGATTATGAATCGCGGGGGCGCGGGTTCTCCAATGCCGGCAACAGCCGCATTCTGATTCTGGAAGACACTGACCACGACGGCAAAGCCGACAGCAAAAAGGTATTTATGGAGGGCATTGCGTTCCCGGCGGCTATTGCGGTAGGTTTCGATGGCCTATTCCTGGGCGCTCCGCCTAACTTACTGTATGTGCCTGACAAGAACGGCGACGATAAAGCCGACATGGACGATATTGAAGTCCGGCTATCCGGCTGGGGTATCCGCGATCGCCATGAAACCCTCAATAGTTTGCACTGGGGGCCGGATGGCTGGCTGTACGGACTACAGGGCTTTGCTACGCCTTCTAAAGTGAGCAAGCCGAAGGGGAAAGGTAAGTTGTACCGGCACAAGGACCCGTTTCCGGAGGACATTCTGAAAGGCGAGGGTGTCGATATTAATGGTGGCGTCTGGCGCTACCATCCCACTAAAGACCGCTTTGAGGTAGTGGCGCACGGCTTTAGCAACCCATGGGGAATCGACTACGACGCAAAAGGGCAGTTGCTGATGAGTGCCTGCGTGATCCCTCACCTTTGGCACGTCATTCCAGGGGGAATCTACCACCGGCAGGGCGGGCAGCACTTCAATCCGTACGTCTACAACGACATCAAGACCATTGCCGACCACCGCCACCGGTCGGCGCATGGCGGGGCCAGGGTCTACCAGTCGGATGCTTTTCCGAAGGAGCAGCAGGGGCGCATCTTTATGGCTAACATTCACGAACACGGTGTGCTGTCGGATGTGCTGGAACGCAAAGGCTCAGGCTTTGTGGGCCACCACGGCGACGATTTCATGATGGCCAATAATGCGCAGTGGGTGGGTTTCAGCATGGAAGTTGGGCCCGACGGCGGGCTGTACGTGCTGGACTGGCATGATGCCGATATCTGCGGCAATGAAGTCGTGAACGGCGAAACCGGCCGCATTTTCCGGATTACACCCAAGCAGTCGCTGGCCGGGAACTGGAAGGGCCGGTACGCTGATCTGACCAAAATGACCGATCAGCAACTGGTATCCCTGCAGACTAGTGGCAGTGACTGGCACGCCCGCCGGGCGCGGACTATCCTGCAAAACAGGTCGGTTAAGGACAAACTCGCTAAAAAGACGCATGACCAGCTTCGCACAATGTTCCAGACTAATGCCAACCCGGACTGGCGCTTGCGGGCCATGTGGGCGCTGCACGTAACGGGTGGGTTCAAACCGGCTGATTTGATCAAGTCGCTGAGCGATAAAGACGAATACGTACGGGCCTGGGCTATTCAACTGCTGTGCGAGGACAAAGCACCGTCGGCCGAGGCCATTGCGGCCTTCACCCGAATGGCTAAAGAGGATACTTCGCCGGTGGTGCGGCTTTACCTGGCGTCGGCCTTACAGCGTGTTGATCCGAATGCCGCCTGGCAACTGACTGAGCAACTAGTGATGCACAAAGAGGATGCTGACGACCATAACCTGCCCAAAATGCTCTGGTTCGGCCTGGAACCGCTGGCGAAAGCAAATCCCGCACGGGCGCTGGAACTGGCCGGCCGTTGTGCCATTCCGATGATTGCCAACTTTGTAGCCCGCCGGGCCGTAGATGCCGACGCGATGGACGTTTTGGTGGCCGCGCTGGACAAAGGGCCAAAAATGCAGACCGCCATGCTGGAGGGCATGCGCGACGGCATGGAGGGCCGCTACGACCTGAAAGTCCCAACCAACTGGGCCGCTGTCTACGCTAAGCTGAAAAACGGCAACACCCGAACCGCCCAACTGGCTACGGACCTGGCGCAGCGATTCGGTGATACCGAAGCCGTGCAGAAGGCCATGACAACGCTGAAAGACAAGAGCGCACCGCTTGAACAACGCCGGCAGGCTCTGCAACTGGTAACCAACCGCAAATGGCAGGAACTCACCAGCGAACTGCCCGCTCTGCTCAGCGAACCCGCCATGCGGGCCGATGCCATCCGGTCTATTGCCGCTTTCGACAGCGAATCCCTCGGTAAACTGCTGTTGTCCCGGTACAACAATTTCAACGCGGCCGAAAAACTACAAGCGGTACAGACGCTTTCCTCGCGGCCCCGGTACGGCTGGATGCTAACGCAGTCGCTGAAGAGTAACGACATATCCAAGCGGGATGTACCGCCTTACGTAGCCCGCCAACTGTTGCGGGTAGTCGGCAGCGGGTTCGTGGAGGTGTACGGGCCGATTGAGCAGTCGGGTACCGACGAGCGGGCCTACGCCAAATACCAGCGCCTGCTGACGGCCAAAGCCGTCGGCAGCGCTGATCCCATTAAAGGACATACCGTTTTCCAGCGCACCTGCGGAAGCTGTCATAAGATGTACGGTGAAGGCGGGGTGATCGGCCCCGACCTGACCGGCTCCAACCGCGCCAATCTGGATTACCTGCTCTTTAACGTGCTGAACCCAAGTGGAGATATTCAGGAGGATTATAAGATGGTCGTCATCACCACCCGCGACGGGCGCACCTACTCCGGCAACATCATTGGCGAAAATGACCGGCAGGTAACCATGCGCGTAGTCGGGCAGGACCCCGTGGTATTGAGCAAATCTGCTATCCAGTCGCGGGAGGTAACGCCGGTTTCGCTAATGCCTTCCGGTCTGTTTGATAACCTCACGGAAGCAGAGGTCCTGGATCTGGTTGCTTTTTTGCGGACGAAGGAGCCGGTGAAGCAGGCGCGAAAATGAGTTTATACTTCCAAGTTTCAAGATTCATGTTCCGGCAATTTTCAATGTCCGCTGACAATGGCTATTTTTAGCCCCTTGACCCCCGTAGAAAAGCTACTTCTAACGATACCTGCATGAGCGAATCTGTATTTCGTAAAAAATCTGTTCACAAAGCCGTCGCCGACGCTACCCACGGTGACTCCCAAAATCTGGTTAAAGTACTGGGCGTACGAGATCTCACTTCTTTAGGTATTGCCGCCATCATCGGAGCCGGTATTTTCAGTACCATCGGCCGGGCAAGTTTCAACGGTGGTCCGGCCGTATCGCTGTTGTTTGTCTTTACCGCCATCGCCTGCGTGTTTACCGCCCTCAGTTACGCTCAGTTTGCCTCAACGGTTCCGGTGAGTGGTAGCGCTTATACCTACGCTTATGTGTCTTTCGGAGAAATATTTGCCTGGATTATTGGCTGGGCGCTCATTCTGGAATATGCCGTCAGTAATATGGTCGTAGCCATATCCTGGTCGGAGTATTTTACGTCTATGCTCGCGGGGTTTGGGATACAGTTTCCGGCTTATCTCGGAACCGATTATGGGTCGGCGGCAACGGCCTATGAAGCCGTCCAGGCCGCCAATCGTACCGGCGTTAGCCTGAGCACATTACCCGGTAATACAGTGGCGCTGGCGCAGGCCTACGAAGCGGCTCCGCAGTTGGGCAGCCTCCGGCTCATTGCGGACCTGCCGGCCGGGTTGATTACCGTGCTGATTACGGCCCTGGTCTACATTGGTATCAAAGAGTCCCGCAATGCGAGTAACATTCTGGTGGTACTGAAACTGGCCGTTATTGGCCTGGTGATTCTGGCGGGTGCGTTTTTTGTGAGGCCGGAAAACTGGTCGCCGTTTGCGCCGAATGGCGTAGCCGGTGTACTAAGTGGCGTTGCTTCCGTGTTCTTTGCTTTCATCGGCTTCGACTCCATTTCAACGACCGCCGAGGAGTGCAAAAACCCCCAGCGTGACCTGCCCAGGGCAATGATCTACTGCCTTATCATTTGTACGGTGCTGTACGTGCTGATTACACTGGTACTGACCGGTATGGTCAATTATAAGGAACTGGGCGTTGATGATCCCCTGGCGTATGTGTTTCAGCATGTCGGTATGGATTTTATTGCCGGCGTCATTTCGGTGAGTGCCGTGGTGGCTATTACCAGCGCCCTGCTGGTATACCAGTTGGGGCAGCCGCGGATCTGGATGACTATGAGCCGCGATGGTCTTTTGTGGCCGGCATTTGCCCGGATTCATCCGCGTTACCGGACGCCATCGTTCGCTACCATTGTAACCGGATTTCTGGTGGCAATTCCGTCGCTGTTTCTGGATATGCAGTTCTTTATCGACCTGACCAGCGTCGGCACGTTTTTCGCTTTTATCCTGGTTTGCGCGGGGATTCTGTATCTGGATGCCAAAGGAATTTCAAAGCAGTCGAAGTTCAAGGTGCCGTATGTCAACGGGAAATATATTATTGGTATCGGGCTGGTGGTGGCGCTGGTATTTGCCTGGCAGAGCGGCACGTTGCTGACGGGTATTCAGGCCAAGCCGCTCCTGGCGTTCTTCTGGCTCACCTGGACCGTGCTATCCGTACTGGCATTCCGGCACAACTTCTCGCTGCTCCCCGTAATGGGTATTTTGACCAACCTATATTTGATGACTGAATTGGGCATCAGCAACTGGATGATCTTCATCATCTGGCTGTTCATTGGTCTGATCATCTACTTCTCATACGGTTATAAAAAAAGCCGGCTGGCCGAGAAAGAAGTGCTGACGTAAAAAATAGTTACTTCCCAAAAAACAGTATATGCTGCTGCGGCAGCGACTTATTGACGTTCAGCAGGCGCAGGCCCACCGACTTCATTTCGCTGTTGGCCTGCGCCACGCTCATTTTATGGAGGGGTTTGATTGGCACATCCGGATCTTCGGCGCGGTATTCGACCAGCACGACGCGGCCACCGGGTTTCAGGGCCTGCACAATGTTTGTCATCATTTCCCGGGGGTGCGAGAACTCGTGATAGGCATCAACCATCAACGCCATATCGATGCTGTTGGGCGGGAGTTTTGGGTTATCAATGGTACCCAATACTGGTTCTACGTTGGCCGTTTTATTCTTTTGCTTTCTCTGGTTCAGGTAATCAATCATTTCGGGCTGAATATCCACGGCTAATACGCGGCCCTGCGGTACAGTGGGGGCAATCCGGAAGCTGAAGTAACCCGTGCCGGCCCCGATGTCGGCCACTACATCAGTGGGTTTCAGATCAAGGGCATTTAGTAGCAGGTCGGTCCGTTCTTCCTGTTCGCGTTCCGGCCGTTCCAGCCAGGCCGCTCCCAGGTGGCCCATTACCTGCGCAATTTCACGGCCCAGGTAAACCTTACCGACACCATCCCGGCTGGCGCTGCGGTACTGGTAAACGCCGGTACTGTCGGCGGTATTAGCCGTTTGGCGGGTTGTCTGCCGGTCGCAGTTGATCACGAACAATAGCAGGATAAATAGCATACGAAGCATACGCAGAGAGTAGTTTAAGCGGTAACTCTTTGTAAAGCACAAAGGATTATTCAGTCCGTATGCTTTTTTCTCTGAACATACACCGAATGATTTTGGTATAACTGGTATTCTTTCATTTGTCGGGAAATAGTTGTTATCTTTAAATAAACCAATCCGTCATTTTTTATGAATTTTATACTGCATTTGCTGCTCGATGCGGCTATTATATTCGGTCTGGCGTATGTTATGCCCCAGGTAGAGGTTAAAAACTTTGGGACCGCGCTCATCGTGGCCGTGCTGCTGGCCCTGCTCAATTTTCTGATCGGCTGGATCTTCCGGTTTCCGCTCAATCTGGTGACCTTTTTCCTGCTGACCGGCATCGTGCGGATTATTGTTACCGCCATCATTCTGAAACTTATCGACAAGATGTTGCCAAGCTTCCGGATCGACGGCTTTTGGCCCGCGCTGGTGATTGCTATTGTTGTAGCCGTTGTCGGGGTGTTGATTGACCGCTCACTGGCTCCTCCTGAGTACGTTCAGGAAGGTGGGCAGCAAGTTCTTCGCAGCTTCCAGCTCTTGATTGGCTAAAAACAAAAAGCCCCCGACGCTCGGGGGCTTTTTTATATATCATTCAAACGGGATTAGTCGCTCCGACGGGCACCCATCAGGATGCTCACGTAGTACAGCAGCGTGGCCAGTGAACCAATAGCGGCAACCACGTAGGTCATCGCGGCCCACCACAAGGCGTTCTTTGCGTACCCGAACTCGCGCTGGTTAACAATACCCCGATTCTGAATCCAGGCCAAGGCACGCCGGCTGGCATCGAACTCAACCGGCAGCGTTATAAAACTGAACAGCGTCGTTAGCGCAAATAAGCCAACCCCAATCGTCAGCGGCAATATGCTGGTGTTAATCATCAGGATACCGATCAGAATAATCCACTGCATATAGCTGGAGGCTATCGACAGGACCGGTACCATGGCCGAGCGGAACTTCAGCGGTCCATACGCCGTTGCATGCTGCACCGCGTGACCGCACTCGTGCGAGGCAACGGCCGCAGCCGCTACCGAGCGACCATAATATACGTCGGCGCTCAGGTTTACGGTCTTGTCCTGCGGATTATAGTGGTCGGTCAGCATGCCTTCCACCGACACCACCCGCACGTCGTAGATGCCGTTTTCGTTCAGCATCTTCTGGGCAATTTCGGCCCCGCTGAGGCCGTTGCTTAGCCCGATCTGTGAGTATTCGTTAAACTTACTCTTGAGCCGCCAGCTTACAAAAAGGCTGACAAGCATCACCACTATACCGATTACATATGCACCTAACATAGTCTTTGTAGTTTCCTGGTTTTAGGTTAATGAACGGCCAAACTTGCTAACCGTTCATTAAAAAAACAATTTTTGCTCAGAATTCATTTCACCGTTGGTAAAGTCTGTTTACCATTAGTCACGCCGAATAGATCTTCGTTATTTTCTCGATCAGGGAAGAGGTGGAATATCCTTTCACTAACGGTACCGTCTGCACACTTCCTCCCTGCTGAATAACGAAATCTGCCCCAACGATGTTTTCGGCCGTGTAATCATCGCCCTTCACCAGAATATCCGGCCGAACGGCCCGGATCAATTCCAGCGGGGTGGGTTCATCAAAGAGCGTTACGGCGTCGACAAACGCCAGCGCAGCCATTAGCCGGGCGCGGGCATATTCGTTCACCACGGGCCGCAGCGGGCCTTTCAGCCGACTGACGGAGGCATCGGTATTCAGGCCCAGAATGAGTTTGTCGCCGAGGTTACGGGCTTTTTCGAGGTAGTCGATATGGCCCAGGTGGACGATATCAAAGCAGCCATTGGTGAATACTACACGCTGCCCTTCCGTCCGCCATTGGACTGCCAGTTGCACGGCTTCCTCGCGGGTAAGAATCTTCGAATCAGTCATTGGTCGTGTTATTTGCTGCCGACGGCGGCCGGCTGCTCCTGACGGGTGACCGTATTATTACCGGCTTTCAGCAGCACAATCACAAAGGCAATGCCGCCGTAAAGGAGTACGGTCATCGTCTGCACCGCCCAGATAAACGTAGCCAGCAAGCCACCGTCTTTGCTCTCCAGGCCGTACAGAACCAGCACACTGCCCACCAGAATCTGAAAGGAGCCCGTACCGCCGGGGGTAGGGGTGGTCATTCCGATAGCGCCCACCACCAGGATGGTCAAACCAGCCAGAATACCCAGACCGCTGGTTTCGGGTACCGCAAAAAACAGCACGTACGACATCAGGTAGTACAGCGTCCAGATCAATACGGTGTGAAACAGAAAACCGCCCGGATTTTTCAGTCGGCGGACGCTGGTCAGCCCCTCGAGCAAGCCTATGAGAAATTTTTCCACTTTCTGGTAGAACGGCTTTTGACGCAGCACATCTTTATACCGGGAGAATAACACCCAGGCTACAATGACGAGCCCAAGTAACCCCCCCGCGAGCAGGAGCAGCATTGTAGTGTTGCTGTTTTGACCGGTTCCGCCCAGTTTATCCGTAAAGAGACTAATAAAGAAGGTGCTGAGACGGTTAAATTCCAGCAGGAACGTCAGGCCGATAAGCACCAGCAGCATCAGTACATCGATGATTCGCTCGGCCACCACGGTGCCGAAGCTGACGTTTACCGGCACCCCTTCCAGCCGGTTCAGGGTACCGCAGCGGGTCACCTCACCCAGTCGGGGCACCAGCGTGTTAGCAAAGTACCCCGTCATGACGGCTAACACCGCATTCTGGGCGGTGGGCTTATAACCAACCGGCTCCATGAGCATACGCCACCGCATAGACCGGCTCCAGTGCGCCACAAACGCCAGAGCGGCTGAGATCAGAACGAAGCGGTAATCGGCCTGGCGGAAACGGTCAACAATTTCATCGATGCGGATACCACTGTATTGGAAAAAGAGCCAGAGAAGACCGGCGGCCAAGCCGAGTGATACAAGCAGTTTTATTAAATCTTTTACACTAAACTTCATTTTTCTATGTCAAATCTATATGCTCTGAAAGGATTAAGCCATATTCCGTCCAAAGTAACAGAATATGGCTTAATCCTTTTGTGAATATTTGTAAACGGCACCATCAGCCTTTGACAAGCCGGTTGTTTTCATCCGGAAAGACCACAGTCGGCTTGTGCGTTTTTGCTTCTTCGGGTGTCATCATGGCATAGGCAATAATAATGATAATATCGCCAACCTGCGCTCGCCGGGCGGCCGCTCCGTTGAGGCAGATAATGCCGGAGCCGCGGTCGCCTTTGATCACGTACGTAATCAGCCGCTCTCCGTTGTTATTATTAACGATATGCACCTGTTCGTTCTCCATAATGCCGGCCGCATCCATCAGATCTTCATCAATGGTAATGCTGCCGACATAGTTTAGTTCGGCCTGGGTAACCTTAACACGGTGAATTTTTGACTTTAATGCAGTAATGAACATGGTTGTGCTGGTAAAACGGCTGCAAAGGTAAGGCAATCCGTTCAATCGCTAAAACAGGTGGCCGAATGGGTTGGTTCCGCCGTCCAGGTCAGCATCTCTGCCAACCTGGTGCTCGTCCGCGTTTGCAACGCGAGACGGGCGAGGTTCGCGTCTGTGACGCGCAAATATCCGTGCTTCTGCTACCAGCTAGTACACGCGCGCATTACAAATGCGCACCTCACCCGTCTCGCGATACAATCGTGGACGAGCTTACTGCTTTTTGCGCTTTTTCTTCGCCTGCTCGTCGTCTTCCTGCCGGCGTTTTTGCATGGTTTCGGTGCGGTCGAGTTCTTCCGATTCGGCGAAGGCTTTCCAGTCGAATTTTTCGTCGAAGGGGTCAAGAGCTTTTTGTGGGTCAAATACGCGGGCGTCGACGGGCACAGCGCGGTAGGGGGTGAAGTCAGGCTGGTCGGTGAACAGGTCGGATAGGTCGGTAGCTCCGGCATCGTACTGGTTCAGGTAGGGCATGCCCAGGATATGCCAGAAGGTTTTGAAGACACTGCCGAAGCTATAGTGCCCATGCCCGACGTAGTTCTTTTTGGCGTAGGGTGAAATGACCAGCAGCGGACTTCGGTGCGCGTCGATGTGGTCTACGCCACCCTGCGGATCGTCTTCCAACACGAAAATAGCCATATTCTTCCAGTAGGGGGACCGGGATAGAAATTCAATGGCCCGTCCTACGGCTAAATCATTGTCTGTCATGTAACTCTCCGTAAAAGGGAAACCGGCTTTGGGGCGTTCGCGGGTTCCGTGGTCATTGGGTAGCATCAGGGTAATCATGGAGGGCAGCGTTTTGCCGTCACCAACCCATTTCTCGTTGAATTCTTTAATGAACAAATCCGTCCGGAACTGGTCCGGAATGGCCATGTTATAAGTGGGAAAGATGCGCGACGAGCGGTCGTACAGCGGAGCGGGTAGCGGGTAATTTATGGTGTACTTTTCGCCGATGTACTTCATGGTGCTGTCGCTGTAGGCAGCCGCCATCTCGACCCCAAAGCCGAAGTTGAAGAATTCCTTGCCGTGCTGCTCCAGGTGCTCCCACATGGAACCAGCTTCGTTGTAATCCTCCGGATAGATGGAGCCGGCTGAGCCGTAAAAGGCCAGGTTTCCTGGCGCGTTGGAGCTGTCGCGCTGGTTACGCCTGCCCCCGTAGGCAGCTGCGGTGCCGGTTTCAACCCACTCATTCGGGTAAGTGTTCACCATCCAGCGGTGGCCGTCGGCTGATACGTCGGCGTCGCAGTAAAAGTTGTCCGACATGGCAAATCGCTGTGCCAGCGCCAGGTGATTCGGCATTACAGTAACCTTGCTCACCGACCGGGCTTTGTCGCGGCTGGTAAAGGAAACATCACGGCCATAGCGGGCCAGCGTGGGGGCTCCCTGACCGCCGGTTACCTGCCCGAATATTTCGTCGTAGGTGCGGTTCTCCTTAGCAATAAAGACAATGTGTTTAATCGGCGATTCTTTGTGTCGGGGATACAGCGGAATGGGATTGGTATGGCGGCCGGTTGGGACCGGCGAGAAGCGGAAGTTATTGCCCATCACCTGCCGGGTTTCGGTGGCTAGTTGCGCATCGGCGGGAATATCAATCACGGAAACAGTTCCTTTCATCAACCCACCGATGTAGCTGCCTTCCGGTCCCATCTGGAAGTTTTTGCCACCGTTGGGTCCGCTGCCGAAACCTTTGGCATTGGCGACAATCAGCTTTTTACCGTCCAGACTCACCTTCAGTTTCGACGGAAACCAGCCGGTCGGGATATGGCCGATCACCTGCATGGTGGGTACATCAATTACGCCTACGGCATTGATACCCGCTTCGGCTACGTACAGCCGCTTGCCGTCTGGCGACAGGGCTACTCCAAACGGAATAACACCCCGCCATTTACCCAGCCGGGTATCGGGCGAGAGCGGAATGTTGCGTACCACGGTATCTTTTTTGATATCGATGACCGAAATGCAGTCGTTGTTGCCGTTGCTGACAAAAACGTACTGGTCAGTAGCCACCACGGAATTAGGACTGGAGCCACCGATGGCCGGAAAGTCTTCGATTAGTTGCCCCACCAGAAAGCCGGTTTTAATTTTCGCCCGTACCTTCGGCTGATTGCCCAGTGAGATGCTCCAGACCGAAAATGCTTCGGGGACGTTGGGATCACCCAGCGCCGGAATACCTTTCTCGGGTACCCCTTCCTTCATTTCTCTGGAGCCGTATTTCGACGCCGGCCAGTTATGGGCGGTCTCTTTCAGGTTCTTCCGATCCAGGTCGGTGAAGGGTTTATACTCGAATACGCCGACATTGGCAACGTAGGCTGTCTTTTCGTCCGGAGATAAGGTGATGCCGAACGGATACCGGCCGGTGGGCACATTGTGCAGAATGTTGCGGCTGGCTACGTCGATCACCAGCATCCGGAACCCAATCTGGTCTACGGCGTACAGGGTACGGCCGTCGCGGCTCAGCACCATATCACCAATATAACCATGCGAGTAGTCGGCACTGCCTGTCTTGACGGAGCAGTTAATCGATCCGACCCCTTTGCCGGTGGCCAGATCGAAGACAAAGATCTTGTTGGTTTCGCCACCGGCCACATACACGGTCCTGTTATCCGGCGTAATGGCCAGGCCCATAAAACAGGCTTCCAGCATCCCTTTATCATTCTTAGCGCCTTCGGGTATCTGCCGGACCTGTGGATTGGCTGTTAGTATGTTCCGGAGTATGGAAATAGAAAATGGAGAGGTCCCCGAATTGGCCGTTACCACCGTTTGCCCATCGGGGCTGAGCGCGAGTCCGTACGGGTGTGGAGCTGTGGTGATTTGCCGACCCCGAGGTGTCAGTAATCGGCCATTAGGCAGTACGGTAAGGCCCGTTTTATTAATTTTAGCGTATTCAGTGCCCGCCGGGGCGGAGATGAGAAAGCGGGGCTGGGCCTGAAGTGTAGCGAATACGACAGACAGAAGGACAGACGTAAATAGATTTTTCATAGGTCAGGGTTGACAAGGGAGGCAGTAACTGCAAATAAAAGAGCTAAGCAAATGCTTTTGGACAGCTAAGCCATTCTTTTACAAAAAAATAAAGCCTGACTGCAATAGCCAGGCTTTATCAGAATAAGCAAAGGTATCTTACTTGATCGGTACAGCAACCATCGTTTTGTCCCAGGCGATGGTCAACTGGTTGTCGGTTGGCGTGATCGTCAGTTTTTCGGCGACTTCGCTGCTAGTTTTGGCCGGAACCTTCACGCTGGCAACATCCTGACCCTTGTTTTTCTCGTAGTCGTAAGCACCCCACTGGCCAAGCTTACCATTCAGGATAACGGTCCATTCTTTTTCGTTGGGGATGGTAAATAGGGTGTAGGTGCCCGCTTTTACCGGCTTGCCACCGAAGTTCACATCTTTGGCAAAAGTGATCTCGGTTGCTTCGTTAGCACCCGTGCGCCATACTTTACCGTACTTTTCCAGGCTGGTTGAGCCCTCAGGACCAAAGATTACCCGACCTTTCTTGGACGGTTGACCGTACTTTACTTTGATGTTTTTGCTGGGGCTTTCTGCCGTTACGGCAGGGCTAGGCTTGGTGCCCTGAGCATACACAAAAGAAACCGTCAGGAAAAGAGCGACCAGGATTGCACTCAGTTTTTTCATGATACTTGATTATTTATTGGTTACGTGGCATTAACATACAAAGTAAACGATAAATTTTTCGGTGGTGTATAATTTTGCACAGTAAAAAAAGTATTTTTACCGAAATTGGTATGCTTGCATACCATTAATAAAAAGACCACATCTTATGGCGACTACCTATTTCAGTAAGCGAAATCTGCGCTTTCTTTTATACGAAGTGTTCGATGCAGAACAACTTACCCGATACCCCTATTTCGAAGCGCATGACCGCGAAACCTTTAACCTCGTACTGGAATCAGCGACGCAGATAGCCGATACGCTGATGCACCCGTATGTGAAAGACGTTGATAAAAACCAGCCGGAGCTGAAAGACGGCAAAGTAACCGTACACCCAAAAATCAGGGAATACCTGACTGCTATGGGCGAGGCTGGTCTCATTGGTGCTGGTTTTTCTTTTGAACACGGTGGGCAGCAACTGCCCGAGCTGATCAATGCTTCCCTCGGCTTTATCCTGATGGCTGCCAATAACGGCATGATGTATATCGGCCTGACATCGGGAGCCGCTCACCTGATTTCGTCGTTCGGAACACCAGACTTGCAGGAAACGTATGTGCCTAATATGCTGTCCGGCAAATGGCAGGGCACCATGGCGCTGACCGAGCCGCAGGCAGGTAGTTCGCTGTCGGATGTGATAACTACCGCCGTTCCGCAGCCAGACGGAACTTACAAAATTAAAGGCCAGAAGGTATTCATCTCGGCCGGTGACCATGATGCCGCCGATAACATCATTCATCTGATGCTGGCCCGCATTGAAGGTGCTTCCAAAGGCACCAAGGGTATTTCGCTGTTTGTAGTGCCCAAATACCGCCCGGACGGAAATGGCGGCTTTACCGATAATGACGTAACCTCGACTGGGGTCTACCACAAAATGGGGCAGAAGGGCGTACCGGCTATGCACCTGACTATGGGTGAGCGCGACGACTGCGTTGGCTGGCTGGTTGGGCAGCAGCACCAGGGCCTGCCTTATATGTTTCAGATGATGAATGAGGCCCGCATTGGTGTCGGGATGACGGCGGCCGCCATTGCCACGGCTGCCTACTATGCCGCGCTGCAATACGCTAAGGAACGCCCGCAGAGTCGCCGGCTGAACGATAAGAATTTGCTGGACTCTCCCCAGACGCCGATCATCAATCACCCCGACGTACGCCGGATGCTATTGTTCCAGAAATCAGTAGTGGAAGGTTCGCTGGCGATTCTGCTGGAATGCTCGCGACTGTCGGACCTGATTCATGTAACAGAAGGCGAGGAGCGCGAAACCTACCAGTTGCTGCTCGACCTGCTGACACCGATTGCCAAAACCTATCCCTCTGAAATGGGTGTGCAGTCGGTGAGTCAGAGTATGCAGACGCTGGGCGGCTACGGCTATACCGAAGACTTCCCGGTTGAGCAACTCTACCGCGACATCCGCATTACCCCAATTTACGAAGGCACCACGGGCATTCAGGCGCAGGACCTGCTGGGCCGGAAGGTGACCATGAAAGGAGGGAAGGCCCCACAACTGCTCTTCGCCGAAATCCGCAAGACTATTGCCGAAGCCTCCACCCACGACGACCTGAAATCCTACGCTGATATGCTGGAAGGCGAGTTGACGCGCATTCAGGAGGTAACCATGAGCCTGCTGCCGTTTGCCGGACAGGGCAATTACGAGCGCTTTTTGGCCGATGCTACCCTGTACCTGGAACTGTACAGCATCGTTACCATTGCCTGGCAGTGGCTGAAGCAGGCCGTTGTTGCCAAGCAGGCCCTACTGACCCAGAATCCGCAAGGCGACGAGCTGGCTTTCTACGAAGGTAAGCTGCATACCATGAAGTATTTCTTCCACTACGAAGTGCCCAAGACACTCGGCCTTGCTAAGCGTCTCCAGGACACCGAGGTGCTGACGATTGTGTCGGAAAAGGAACTTGCGCTTTAATTTGACAGAAGAGACAAGCAAAAGGAGTGAGGGAGCATTGCTTTCTCCTCCTTTTCTATTTTATCCTACCTTTGCGGCATAGTTCGTTTTGTATGCCGCTGATTGAGCCTTCAAGCTACCGGCCGCCTGCCCGTCTTTGGAACGGCCACCTGCAAACCATCGTTCCGTCGCTGTTCCGGCGCGTAACGGTCAACTACCTGCGTGAACGCCTTGAAACGCCCGATGATGATTTTCTGGATCTGGATTGGGCGTTTGCCTTAGTAGGCAGTAGGCAGTTGGCAGTTGCCCCTGTGCCAACTGCCAACCGCCCACTGCCTACTAAGGACTGCCCACTGGTAATCCTCTCCCACGGTCTCGAAGGTGATTCCAGCCGGCCGTATGTGGCGGGTATGGTACGGCATCTGACGCAGCACGGGTTTGATTGCCTGGCCTGGAACTTCCGGTCGTGTAGTGGTGAGATGAACCGGCAACTGCGATTTTACCACAGTGGAGCCACCGACGACCTTAACTATGTGGTGCAGTTTGCCATTGGTAAGGGGTATAAAAATATTTCGCTGATTGGCTATAGTCTGGGCGGTAATCTCACGCTGAAGTACATCGGGGAGCGGGGCCATGCCCTGCCGGGTGAAGTGAAGAAAGCCGTTGCGTTTTCGGTACCGCTCGACCTGGCCGCCAGTAGTGTTATGATCGACCGCGGCTTCTCCCGGGTCTACCTCCGGCGATTCCTGCGACACCTCCAGGCGAAGGTCGTTGGCAAAGAAAAATTGTTTCCCGAAAAAATATCTTCCAAAGACTACCGCCGGGTTCGTACTTTTGCGGACTTCGACGATCGGTATACGGCACCTCTGCACGGTTTTCGCAACGCACAGGATTACTACCAGCAGAATAGTTCCATCCGGTTTTTGCGGGGAATCGCCATACCAACACTCATCATCAACGCTAAAAACGATCCGTTACTGGCTCCGGAATGTTATCCGGAGAACCTGGCTCGGGAACTACCGAACGTCTATATGGAGTTTCCTGAGCAGGGCGGCCACTGCGGCTTTCCATCCAGCGACCCCGTTAATGGGGTGTATTGGTCGGAGCAGCGGGCATTGGCGTTCTTAACCAGTTAAGCACATCTTCAACAAACGATAGAAGAACCTCAAAAATGACTAGTGACTCGGCTTTTGTTGAATTGGAAACTTACGCTTTATGTTAACCAAACCACTGGAACAAACGTATTTCGTCATCGACTTTGACAGTACGTTTACCAAAGTTGAAGCCCTCGATGTGCTGGGCGAAATCTCCCTGGCGGGCCGTCCCGATCGGGATGACGTACTGGATCAGATCAAGGCCATTACCGACCGCGGCATGGCCGGCGAAATCTCCCTGTCTGAATCACTCCGCCTGCGGCTGAAACTGCTTAACGCCCATCGCGACCACCTTCCTGCACTGGTTGAAACGCTGACCGGCAAGGTGTCCGATTCTTTTCAGCGCAACCGGGTATTCCTGACCGACCATGCCGACCAGATCTATGTGGTATCGAGCGGGTTTAAGGAGTTTATCGTACCTATTGTAACTCCGCTGGGTATTAAGGAAGACCATGTCTTTGCCAATACGTTTGAGTTTGACGAAGCCGGAAATATCATCGGCTGTGACTGTACCAATCCGCTCTCGATGGATAAAGGGAAAGTGCAGCTCATCCGCGACCTGAACCTCGACGGCGACGTGTACGTTATCGGAGATGGCTATACCGATTATGAAATTAAAGAAGCTGGTCTGGCCAACCGGTTCTACGCGTTTACCGAAAACGTTATGCGTCCAACTGTGATTGAAAAAGCAGATCATATTGCTCCTTCGCTCGATGAGTTCTTATACCACAACAAATTGAGCCGGAGCCAGTCGTATCCCAAGAGCCGCATCAAAGTGCTGCTGCTGGAAAACGTTCACCCGGTGGCCGTGAATTTGTTTGAGCAGGAAGGATTTAAAGTTGAAATCCGGAAAGGGGCGCTGGATGAGGATGAACTCATCGAAGCTATCCGCGATGTTTCTATCCTGGGTATACGGTCGAAAACGCAGGTAACACGACGGGTGCTGGAGAATGCCAATAAACTGATGACCATCGGTGCTTTCTGCATCGGTACCAACCAGATTGATCTGAAGACCTGTATGGAGCGCGGGATTGCTGTGTTCAATGCACCGTACAGCAACACCCGGTCGGTGGTTGAACTGGCCATTGGTGAAATCATCATGCTCATCCGGAATATTGTCCCGAAAAGCAACCAGATGCATCAGGGTGATTGGGATAAGTCGGCCAAAAACAGCTTTGAAGTTCGTGGCAAGAAACTGGGCCTGATCGGGTATGGCAACATCGGTACCCAATTATCCGTGGTAGCCGAGGCCCTGGGTATGGAGGTGTACTTCTACGATGTGGTTGACAAACTATCCCTGGGTAATGCCCGTAAATGCAAATCTCTTGATGAACTGCTGGCCATTGCCGACATCATCAGCATGCACGTAGACGGCCGCCCCGACAACAAAAACCTGATCGGCAAGCGGGAATTCGACCGGATGAAGAACGGCGTGCTGTTCCTGAATCTGGCCCGTGGTCACGTCGTTGATGTGCCGGCGTTAGTAGAGGCTCTGAAAAGCGGTAAAGTAGGGGGTGCGGGCGTCGATGTGTTCCCGCATGAGCCAAAGACCAATCAGGAAGAGTTTGTCAGCGAATTACGCGGTTTTTCGAATGTGATTCTGACGCCCCACATCGGTGGCAGCACCGAAGAGGCTCAGGAAAACATCGGCAACTTTGTGCCGGGCAAACTGCTCGAGTACATCAACAACGGCAGCACTTACGGCAGCGTAAATTTCCCCGAACTGCAACTGCCCCTGCTGAAAGATTCACACCGGCTGCTGCATATCCATGCCAACGTGCCGGGTATCATGGGTCGGATCAATCAGATCTTTGCCAAACACGATATCAACATACGCGGTCAGTACCTGAAAACTACCGAAAGCATCGGTTATGTAATCACCGATATCGCCAAGAACTACTCCGAAGAAGTAGTGGAGGAACTGAAGCGGATTGAGCATACGATAAAGTTCAGGCTGTTGTATTAAAAATGAAACAAACCTACTTTACTCCTGGTCCGGCCGAGCTGTATCCGACGTTTTACCAGCACCTGCAAACGGCGCTGGATGAACAGATTGGATCAATTTCGCACCGGAGCCAGCGTTTCCGCGATATTTACCGCTACACCGACGAACAACTTCGGACACTGCTCAGCGTCCCGGCCTCGCATGCCATTCTGTTTACGGGCTCTGCTTCCGAAATCTGGGAGCGCATTCTGCTGAACTGTGTGGAGCACGAAAGCTTTCACCTGGTCAACGGCTCGTTCTCGCGCAAATTTTATGACTATGCCAAAGCACTGCATAAGTACGCGCACCTCGCTGAAAAGCCGTTTGGCGAAGGGTTCGACTACGCCGATGTAGAGGTACCCGAGTATGCCGAACTGGTTTGTGTGACGCATAACGAAACGTCGTCCGGGGTGCAGATGCGAACGCCGGAAATTCATAAGCTGAAGCGGAAATTCAATAAAAAGTTGTTTGCGGTGGATATGGTATCGTCGGCTCCGTATCCGGATCTGGACTTCAGTGTGATTGACTCCGCCTTTTTTTCGGTGCAAAAGGCCTTTGGGATGCCGGCCGGGCTCGGTGTCTGGATTGTGAATGACAAATGTCTGGAGAAAGCCGAACGGTTGCAACGGTACGAAGGCTGCGTCATCGGCGCCCACCATACGCTGCCGGTGCTTTGGAAAAATTACCAGACGTTTGAAACGCCGGCTACGCCTAACGTGCTGGGCATTTACCTGCTCGGCAAGATTGCCGAAGATTTTAATGCCATCGGTATTGATGCCCTCCGTCGGCAGACAGAAGAAAAAGCCCGGATGCTGTATAAATTCCTCGATAGCAGTGACAGTTACGAGCCGTTCGTAAAGGAGGAGCGGCACCGGTCGCAAACCGTGGTGGTGGCGAAAACGAAAAAGCCCTCCGCCGAGGTGATCAGCGCGGTAAAGCAGGCGGGTATGGTAATCGGCAGTGGTTATGGCAAGTTCAAGGAGTCGCAGATTCGTATCGCAAACTTTCCCGCTACTTCGGCTGAACAGGTTAGTGATCTGATTAGCGAGTTGAAAAAGTTAGCGTAAATAGCGACGGTTATATACAAGAGCAGGTACTGGCAAATAGGCGTTGCCGTCCTGCTCTTTTTATTTTACCGGAATTGAATAGCGTTCTCTATAAACCTTATGGATTTGTGGGAGTTACTTTACTGTAGATAAAGTATATGTACCATTTATCCAACTCAACGACTATGAGACGATTACTAATCATGCCGGCGCTGCTGGCGTTGCTCTCGACAGTGTCGTTTGCACAGACAACGAACAGCACCAGGCCAGCCAACGAGCGACCGGTTATCAACGAGCGCACCAAACAGGATGTCCGTGAAGGTGTAAACAAGGTAGAGCAGAACGCCAAAGAAGCGGCAGGTGATGTGAAAGAAGGGGTATCGAATGCCGCTCAGGAGGTAAAAGAAGAAACGAAAGAGGCAGTACGAGATGTAAAACAGGGAGCTTCCAATGCGGCACAGGATATAAAAGAAGGCACCCGAAATACCGTGCAGGATGTAAAACAAGCTACGTCTACTGCCACTGAGGAGGTGAAAGAAGAGGTTAAGGAGGCTACGCAGGATGTGAAGGAAGGGACCCGAAACACCGTACAGGATGTGAAGGATGCTACCCGAAATACGGTGCAGGATGTGAAAGAAGGGGTATCGAATGCCACAGAGGAAGTAAAGGAGACTGCACAGGAGGTATCGCAGGATGTGAAACAAGAGGTTCGGGAGCTTCGCCGGAACGAACTGTCATGGTTCCAGCCGGGTAGTTTCTTTGCCGGCGCATCGCTGGGCTTTGGCCTGGGCCGTGGCAGCGGTACCTATCTGAACTTCCATCCGCGCATCGGTTATTTCTTCCTGCCGGGGGTGATGGCCGGTCTGCGATATGGGTTTGAAAACCGGCTCTCAACCAGCTACCGCGCCAATCAGGTGGGTGGTTTTATCCGGTATTATCCGCTAAAAGGTCGGATTAGTGCCTTTGGTGGTGTTGGGTACAATGTAGGCCGGGAGTATGCCAGCAACATTAGCGACAGTGACCGGGCCCGCTTTAACAGCATCAATCTGGAACTGGGGGCTATGGTCAGGCTCCTGCCTAATTTAGGTGGCGAAATTTCAATCGAGAATAATTATTACGACCGGGTAAATGCCCTGGCAGGTCGGAACCTGGGCGGTCGTATTCGGTTCGGCTTTAACTATTACTTTGGCCGGGCCAATCCGTAAGGCTTGACGTAAATCATGATGGCCATAATAAAAGCCGGACTGCTATGGTCCGGCTTTTTTATTGCAACCACAGGATTTATAAAGCAAGTCGGAAGCTGGATTTATTAGCCCTGGATTGGTGTTATTCTATAGGGACGGTGTGCTGGTGATACGTGTGTTTTTCCGCCGTCTCCTGTCTCAGCTTATGATTGTCGAAACGCCTGATTCTCCAACCTTACTCTCTGATGGTACAACCTTGCCGCTGGTTCGCTCAGCCCGACTCTGGATGCCTAAGCGGGTGGTGTTTACGCCCGACGCACTCAACGAACCCTTTGGTCAGCAGATCTACGAGCGGGTAAGTTCACTGAATCTGCCCGTTGAGGTAATGAAGAACAACCGCATCACTGGTTTACGCGGTGCCGACGAACGGGAAACCTACCGCATCGCCAAAAATACCCTGGCTGTGGTGAATGCTCCGCCCAGTGCCTTCCGGCTGCAGCCCATACCGCCCTCGGCCGACTGGCAGATGAACCTGGCCGAAGGCTGTCCGGCTTACTGCCAATACTGCTACCTGGCAGGTAGTTTGCAGGGGCCGCCGGTTATCCGGGCGTACGCCAACCTGCCGAAGATGCTAAAGGCCACCGCTGCCTGCGAAGTCCCCGGTAAACTCACGACTTTTGAGGTAAGCTGCTACACCGACGTGATTGGCATTGAACACCTGACGGGCAGTCTGGCCGAATGTATCCGGTACTTTGGTACGCGGGAGCAGGCCCAGCTGCGCTTCGTGACCAAATACGATCAGGTAGATGCGCTGTTGAACCTGCCGCACCACAATCAGACCCGTGCCCGTGTCAGCCTCAATGCCGACCCCGTAGCCCGGCGGCTCGAAGGCGGTACTGCTTCCGTGGAGGCCCGCCTGCAGGCTCTGCGCAAACTGGCCTTACCTCGTCAGGAAGGTGGGGGAGGGTATCCCGTTGGGGTTGTGCTGGCACCAATCATGCCTATACCCGATTGGCAGGAGCACTATACTCATTTGCTTAACCGCCTGGCCGAAACCCTCGATTTTGCCTGTGACCTCAACGCTGAGTTTATCAGTCACCGCTTTACCCCCGGCTCCAAAGACGTGCTGTTGCAATGGTATCCAAATACCTCATTGGAAATGAACGAGCAAACCCGCGCCGGAAAGCGCAATAAATTCGGAGGTACCAAGTACGTTTACAAGCCGGCGGATATGCAGATCCTGAAGCAGTTTTTTTACCGGGAATGGCAAAAACGGTTTCCGGATGCGCCTATCCTGTACTGGACCTGATCTGGCCAACGATCATCCTACTAACTTTATCGAACATTCCGGTTGACAGTCTGTTTTATGTATGAATAAACCAACGTTATGGACATGGCTGTTAACCTTTTATCGTATCTCCAGGAGCAGTTTACACCTTCGGTTGTTGATCAGCTCAGCAGTCATTTAAACGAGTCGCCCACTAATACCCGTAAAGCCATTGATGGGGTATTACCGGCGGTGCTGGGCGGTATGGCGCAGCGCGTGCAGGAATCCGGCGGTGCCTCCGATATTGTTGATTTGCTAAAGGACGGTAACTATGGGAATACTCCGCTCGATATATCACAGGTAATCGGCTCACGGGGCGACGAACAGGCCGCAGCCGCTACCGGTAGTAGCCTGCTCGACCGGATCTTTGGTGATGATACCGACGAAGTTGCCAGTGCCGTGGCGTTGCACAGCGGTGTGCAGCAACCCTCGGCCCTGGCGCTTATGGGTCTGGCGGGCTCTGTTCTGATGGGCATTCTGGGCCGGCAGGCGCAGGATAAAGGCCTGTCAGCGACAAACCTGACTACGCTGCTGGCAGGTCAGGCCGATTATATACGAACGAGCCTGCCGGCTGGACTTGCTTCTTTGTCTGGGGTGCTGAACCTCGATAAAATGCGCACCGAACCGGGTGAATCTATTCAGGGGACCACCACGATGACGAGTACCCCGGTCAGCCCGGACATACCGCTAAGTCCGCAGGTGGAACGCCGGCGGGAAAATGTAACCTGGCTGCGCTGGGTATTGTTTGCCGTTGGAGCGCTTATTCTGTTTCTGATTGTGCAGAAATGCAGGCAAAACCAGTCTGGTACTGAAGGCGTTTATACCGATACAACCTCACGAGCAGAGCCTAATGCGGTGGAGGACCGGTCGCCATCTACCCGTGAAAACATTGAGGATGCTAATGGTTCTACCCGCGATACAGCCGCTGGACCGTTTAAGCGGCCATAAGATGTTGGACCCTGAGGGCATTTGAATGATTTGTTAGCCGAATTAGCAAAAGATAATAGGTTGAATCTGTTTAAGCGCTGTCAACCTGAACAAAGCAGCCTTCTTTTGGGAGGCTGCTTTTGTTTTTACCGATAACCAGCCGAAATTGCGTTAATTTGCCTTTTCTTTTTGCCCACTGTCCATGTTTGTAGACGCGATTGAACGTGTTGATCTGTTTACCCGGCCGATTCACTCAATTATCCGGATGTATGGTCATAGCGAAATCCTGCCTGGTAGCGCCACGCTTTTTTTTGTTAATGAACAGGGTTGCGCCGTTACCTGTAAGCACGTAGCCGATCTCATCTCCACTGCCGAGGATATTTACAAGCACTATCGGAATTTTCTAGCGGAACGCCACCCGTTTCAACGGCTTACCAACTATGGTCAGCATCTGCAGCGGCTGGAAGAAAAATACCAGCTACGGGCAGAAACGATGATCCGCATCCGGAACAATTTCCTGAACTGCGTCGATCAGTTTGCCGAATTACTAATTGATGCGCACCCGACGCAGGATCTGGCCATTTTGCGCTTCAAGGGGTATAATCGCATTCTGTACCGGTCATACGCTACTTTCCTGCGCGATAGCAGCCGCATTAAATCGGGCCGGAGTTTGTGCCGCCTGGGCTACCCGTTTCCGGAGTTTACCAACTACCGCTACAACAAGGAAACCGACGATATTGAATGGACCAGCGAAGGCCGCGTTCACTCGCCCCGCTTTCCCATCGACGGCATTGTGACCCGGCTGATGAGTGATACCAACGGCAGCCGTACCGGTGAAATAACCGGTATTGAACTGAGCACTCCTGGCCTGCGGGGGCAGAGCGGTGCGCCTTTGTTTGATGTTAACGGCACCGTATACGGCATGCAGAGCGCCACCCGGCATTTGCACCTGGGTTTTGATATTGAAGACCGGGACGTCATTGTTAACGGACGCAAAACACGTGTTTCCAATTACCCGTTTCTCAATGTTGGACAATGTGTTCACGTTGATGTGATCAAACAGTTCCTGCGCGAAAAAGGGGTAAAGTATTATGAGGAGTAGAGAAGATAGCAGAAAGGGAAATTTTGTTTTTTAGGGGTATTTTGGCCATTTTCGTTGTGATTTTGATTTGTGTGTATGACCGTGACTAATACTTCCCGGCAGGCGGTGCTGACCGAATCGGCCATTGCTTTGCTCAAACGTTTAATTGCTATCCCCTCCTTCAGTCGTGAAGAGGACCAGACCGCCCTGCTGATTGAGGCTTTTTTTCGGGAACAGCAAATTCCCTTTCAGCGAACAAAAAATAACATCTGGGCCACTAACCTTTATTTCGATGCGGCCAAACCGACCCTGCTGCTCAACTCTCACCACGATACGGTAAAGCCTAATAAATCCTGGACGCTGAACCCCTTTGAGCCGCTGGAGCGCGACGGCAAACTATACGGCCTCGGCAGCAACGATGCCGGCGGGTGCCTGGTTTCGCTGCTGGCTTCCTTCTGCTATTTCTACGAGCGAGCTGGTATGGGGTATAATATCGTGATGGCGGCTACCGCAGAAGAGGAGGTTTCCGGGCGCGAAGGGCTGGAGTATATCTTACCCGAACTGCCACCCATCAGCTTTGCCATTGTGGGCGAACCCACCGAAATGCATCTGGCCGTAGCTGAGAAAGGGTTGCTCGTTCTTGATTGTACTGCCCACGGAAAATCGGGCCATGCTGCCCGCAATGAAGGCGAAAACGCCATCTACAAAGCTATTCAGGATATTAACTGGATTACCAGCTACCAGTTTCCCAAAGTGTCACCAACACTGGGCCCAATTAAAATGTCGGTGACGATTATCAACGCCGGTACGCAGCACAACGTTGTCCCCGATGCCTGCACGTTTACGGTTGATGTTCGGGTAACGGAGCAGTATACGCTGGAAGAAGTGACTGATACCATCCGGCAACATGTTCAGTCGGAGGTAAAGCCCCGCTCTATCCGGCTGAAACCCTCCAGCATTCCCGTCGGCCACCCCATCGTACAGGCGGGTATTGCCCTCGGCCGGTCTACCTATGGCTCACCAACCACCTCCGACCAGGCTTTACTCGACTGCCCATCGCTGAAATGCGGTCCCGGCCATTCCGAGCGGTCGCATACCGCCGATGAGTTCATCTACCTGCGTGAGATCGAAGAAGGCATAGGGCTGTATATACAGATGCTGGAAGGGGTGATATAAAGAGTGAAAGAGCGAAAGAATGAAATTAGACTATTGTATCTGGTATGAACGTAGAGAGTGTAATCAACTTGGTTCGTACGACTTGAGTTCGGCAGCAAAAAGCCTCAAATTTCAATAATTTGAGGCTTTTTGCGTTTTCTGTTTCATTTTTATGACTATACTCCATATAATACAATTATTGAATAATGGGAAAAGTACAAAGGGAACGAACTGCAGACGATCTTAAAGAACAGCTAAAAGAGCAAATACATTTTCTAAAGGTATCAAGCAATTCCTTCGACTCAGGTTATTATGGGGAAGCCAAACGACTGGCTGTAACTTTAAGAATTCTATTACATGATACTAGAAATAGTAAATCCGTTCTCGAGCAGTTAGGGTATAAAGGGGGCATTGGATTTATAGATACATGCTTGGATTTAGAACCAGATAATTTATTGACTCAGTGCAATTTACTAGCAATAATGTCGTCAAATAGTTTTGATGGTTATGTTCCTCTTCTGGGCGAAGGCTATTTAGGGGTAGAGCACTCAAAACCGTTTGATGCTTGGTGGAACAAACCGGTATTAAAGGACAGCACAGGTAAAGAGTTTACCAGAAAAGAATTAGTTCTATACTTAGCAGATCAAGATGGTGGAGCACATGTTGATCCTAAGCTTGATGAAGAGTTTATTAAACTTTCACGGGAAAACTCTATGCAATGGAATATTACTAATGGGGTAGATCAAACACCTATCAACTCTCCAGTACTACCGGCAGTCAGGCAAATTGCATATGAAGTTGAAAAATCTCTTGAAGAGATGCAGCCGCCTAATAACAAATCTACTGCCTCAGATTGGCGTAATATATCTTCGGAAAACACAGTAGCTCTAAAAAGTATATCTAAACTGGGCAGAAATGAAGTCTGTTTTTGTGGTAGTGGACTAAAATACAAAAAGTGCCACGGAAAACCGTAACACTTTTTATTATTTGGTTATGCAGGGCACAAATGTGCGGCAGGCTCTAACGCACTTCGTTAAGCTGTTTCAGATGGGGGGTCTCCACACTCACAAACAAGCTCAGCAACCACCGGTGTGTCGGAATCAGAATCAAGGCCATTAGCCCGGTCCAAACGGTTACCAGCATCGGCATGCCCAGCAATCCTGGCTCTGCTCCGATACCTTGTTGTAACAAGCCATCCAGTCCCTTAAAGACGACCACGGCCTCGACAATCAGCGGTACGAAGGCAAACCCCAGCCAATAGACTACCTGCTTAGGACGGGGTAACTGGCGGAACGCACGCCATAATGGGGGTGCTGCCAGCAGGACGGTCACCGTCAAACCAAGCCAGCGACCCAACACCGGCTGATCGGTGATTAACCGGAATAGAGTTACCTCGTCACCACCACCCATAACAGCGGTAAGCAGCCGGGCCTGCATCACGCTGCCAAACACCAGCGAGAAGCCCAGCGCTTTCCGTTGCCTATCTGCCTGTCCCATCAGGTAATATCCGGTCCAGGCCAGGGCATAACTGAACAGCGGACCAGCCATGAGCGCCAGTGGATAGGCTCCGTTCATAGAGCAGGTTTCGCATAAATGCCAGACATTAAAGCCTCGTGGGCCCCAGCAGCCACACAATAGCCGGCCCACACTGGTGTGCGCCTGTTCGTGTAATTCGTGCAGAACCAGAAATAAGGCGGTAAAGGCTATAAGGTAGCGGGTGGTAATCGTTGTTCTCATAGGTGCCTGTAATAGAACTCAGGCAAAGTAGCCAAATCAATAAGTCTCCTCAACCGCAGCGTAGACAGGCTGGTACAATCAGGGAATCAACCGGAAAAATAGTATGGTGAATCGATAGGTATTTCTATCTGTTTACAGGGACAAACCATTATTTTTGGCGCAACATCAAATACCTGGCTCCATGCTCTATCCACTGACGTTCAAAACCATTTATAAAGATAAAATCTGGGGTGGACAGAAAATCAGGTCCATCCTGGGAAAAGACTTTTCACCCCTGCCCAATTGTGGCGAAACCTGGGAGATTTCCGGCGTAGCGGGCGAAGTGTCGGCGGTGAAGGAAGGACCGCTGAAGGGTAAATCACTCCAGGAATTGCTGGAGCATTATAAAGAACAGTTGGTGGGGAAGCACGTATACGAAACGTACGGCGACCGGTTTCCGCTGCTGGTCAAATTCATCGACGCCAACGATGACCTCTCCATTCAGGTTCACCCCAATGACGCGTTAGCCCACGAGCGGCATAACGGTTTCGGCAAAACCGAGATGTGGTATATCATTCAGGCCGATGAAGGTTCCTCGCTGATCTCCGGGTTCAACCGTAACGTGTCGCGGGAGGAGTATATTGATGCCGTCAGGAGTAATACGCTGACCGACATTCTGAACCGGGAGCCAGCCGAAGCGGGCGATGTATTTTTCCTGCCCGCCGGCCGCGTGCACACCATCGGCAAGGGCCTGTTGCTGGCCGAGATCCAGCAGACCTCCGACATCACTTACCGCATTTACGACTTCGACCGGGTCGACGACAAAGGGCAGAAGCGTGAACTGCATACCGAACAGGCCGTTGATGCTATTGATTACAACCACCACGACGACTACAAAACCCGGTACGAGCGTAAACGGAATCAGAGTGTCAATGCCGTTACTTCCGACTACTTCGTTACCAACATCCTGAACTTCGACCAGGAGGTGATGCACGATTACACTCACCTCGACTCCTTTGTGATCCTGGTCTGTGTAGGCGGAGCCGTGACGATCCAGGCCGACGGTGGCTATAACGTACCGTTGAAATTAGGAGAATGTGCCCTGATTCCCGCTTCTGTAAAGCAGGTAACGCTGGTACCCGAGGACGATATGACATTGCTGGAGTCGTATGTCCCTTAAACCTGATTTCATGAATTGTATCGTAGGTGTTGATATCGGCACAACCAATGTAAAAGCCCTTGCCATGTCGGTTGCCGATGGCCAGGTAATTGCTCAGGCTTCGGCCCCGGTGACCACCCTCTTTCCCAAACCCACCCACTGTGAGCAGGACCCTAACCATATCTGGCAGGAATTGTGCCAGGTATTGGATGAACTGGTACAGCAGACAGAGGCTCAGGGGGCCTCAATCGACGCCGTTTGCTTCAGTTCGGCGATGCATAGTCTGCTGGCCATCGATGCTGAGGGGAAACCGCTAACCAACGCTATCATCTGGTCTGATAACCGCGCTGAACGGCAGGCTAAGGCTCTGCGACCCGACCGTTCGCCGACTGGTCGCGACATCTACCGGCACACCGGTACGCCTATTCACCCGATGACGCCCCTGTGTAAACTGGCGTGGCTGCGCGACAACCAACCCCGGCTGCTAAAGGAGGCTGCGCGGTTCATTTCTATTAAAGAATACATCTGGCATAAGCTGACGGGGCACCACTGGATTGATTATTCCATTGCCACCGCTATGGGGCTGTTCAATAGTCAGACCCGGAATTGGTACGCGCCCGCGCTGAAGTACGTCGGTATTCGGGCGAGTCAACTATCGGAGCCTAAACCAACGACTACCTCATTTAGCTATCAGAAGAATCAGGTTGCCGACAAAACAGCGCTGCCCGACGGTGTGACCCTGTACATTGGCGCTTCGGATGGTTGTCTGGCTAATTTAGGAGCTGGAGCGATTGCGCCGGGGGTTACGACCCTGACCATTGGTACCAGCGGAGCCATTCGGCGGACCAGCGGCAAACCGCTGCGTGAGCGGCAGGGCCGGTTGTTCAGCTACATTCTGGATGTAGATGAAGCTGGTAAAGACTCTTACTTTGTAGTGGGTGGCCCGACCAACAACGGGGCGAACGTGCTGCAATGGCTGGCCGAAAACCTAACCCGACTGGACGTAGCCGATGCGCTGGCCGAGGCAGAACAGGTTCCGGCCGGTGCAGATGGACTCCTGTTTCTGCCATACCTGCAGGGGGAACGCGCCCCGCTCTGGAACGCCAACGTGCGGGGAGCTTATCTGAATGTCAGTTGGCAGCATACGCGGGCACATTTCATCCGGGCCGCGCTCGAAGGCGTCATGTTTAACGTACTCACCATAGAGAAGATGCTGGCCCGTTACACCGGTCCTACGCGGGTGATTCATGCCAACGGAGGCTTTGCCCAGTCGGAGTTCTGGGTGCAGATGCTGGCCGATATTTTCGGGGTACCCGTGCAATTAAATGCCAGCAACGAAAGTGGAGCCATTGGCGCTATCCTGCTGGCGATGAAAGCCCGCGGACTAGTAGGTTCTCTGGCAGAAGCAGCCAGGCAGGTGGAATTTGGGCAGACCTTTCAGCCAAACCCCGATCACCAGCGGGTTTACCGGAAAACATTCCGGCGGTTTCAGAACGCCAGTACTATGGAGTTGTACTCCGTGCAGCCGTAGGCTGATGATACCTGGGGTAGCCGTGTAACACGGAGTACAACTCCGTGCTACTTTGTCACCACCTCACCTGCCCATCACCCACAACCACCCATTTCTCCGTCACCAGCTTCTCCAGCGCAAAAGGGCCACGGGCGTGCAGCTTTTGGGTAGAGATACCGATTTCGGCCCCTAAGCCAAACATACCTCCGTCGGTAAAGCGGGTGGAGGCATTGGCGTAAACGGCGGCTGCATCCACTTCGTTGAGGAAGCGGTCGATAAGCGCCTGATTTTTTGAGACAATGGCCTCCGAATGCCGCGACGAGTACATCTGAATATGTGCCAAAGCTTCATCAATGCCGGAAACAACCTTTACCGCGCATTTGTAGTCAAGAAACTCGCGGCCATAGTCTTCCGGCCGGGCACGTTTCAGGTGAGCATACCCAACTTTTTTCAGAATAGTAGCTGAGGTCTCATCCGCAAACACCTCTACATTCCATTTTTCGAAGTCTTCCTTAAGGGCAGGCAGGAATGTCTCCGCTATTACCGCATCAACTAACAGACAATCCAGTGCATTGCAAACCGATGGCCGCGACACTTTGGCATTAACCACAATGTTTTTCGCCTTTTCCAGGTCTGCGGTTTTCTCTACATATGTATGGCAAACCCCGGCTCCGGTTTCAATGGTCGGCACCAGCGAGTGCTGCCGGACGTACTGGATCAGCGAGTCAGAACCTCTGGGGATAATAATATCGACGTATTTAGTCGCCTTCAGCAGTTCATTCACTACGGCCCGGTCGGGAGCCAGCAGGGCTACAGCCGATTTGGGTATGCCAAACTCTTCCAGCACGCCCTGAATCAGTTTAACCAGATATCGGTTGGAGTGGTCGGCTTCTTTGCCGCCTTTCAGGACGCAGGCGTTCCCCGAGCGCAGGCAGAGAGCTGCTACGTCTATCGTGACATTTGGCCGCGATTCATAGATAACGCCTACCACACCCAGCGGCACAGCTATTTTACGGAGTGATAAGCCCTGCTCAATGGTCCGCTCCAGTAACACCTCACCCGTCGGGTCCGGTAGTTTGGCTACATCGCGCAGACTGGCGGCCAGACCGGCCACCCGACTTTCGGTCAGTTGCAGACGGTCTTTCTTAGGATCATCGTCCGGCATCCGGTCGAGGTCCTTCTGATTCTCGGCCAGAATATGGGCTGTATGCTGGGTCAGTACGTCGGCCAGCCGGTTGAGCAGGTCGGCTTTCCGGCTGTCGCTCAGCCGCCGGACAACGGCTGAAGCCCGTTGAGTCTGCTGTAACAGGGGCGTTATCACGGTAGACATAAGTAGTATGCTTTACAAAAGTACAATATCATTGGCATTTGCCACCTCTACATTTTGCTGATTAAGTCGCTCCGCTAGCTGGGCTGAGGATAATCTTGCTCTGGCAACCCCAACAACGGTCTGTTCGGTATCAAGGATTTCGACAACTTCTCCTGTGTCAAACTCACCCATTATGGCCCGTACACCCACTGCCAGCAGGCTGCTCCGGCGCTGTAAGGCTTTTACCGCCCCTGCATCAATCTGCAGGCGACCGGTAACCAGGCTACCGCTGCCCAGCCACCGGTTACGGGCCGAGAGTGAACTGGTATGGGCGGTAAAGAAGGTACCCATTTCGCCGTTCAGCGCCCGGACAATGCCGTCGGGTTCGTTCAGGCCGAAAATGACCACCCGGATACCCATCCGTGTAGCCAGTTTGGCAAACGTCAGCTTGGAACTCATTCCGCCTAGTCCCAGCGAGGACTTATCGGTTCGGACAACGCCGAATACCTCCTGAGAGAGTTCGGTAACCTGGCGGATAATCTGACCATCGTTGTCGAGCAGGCCTCCTACCGAAGTGCACAGCATCATCAGGTCGGCCTTGAACCCTACCGCGATCAGCGTGGCCAGTTCGTCATTATCCGAAAACTTCAGCTCCCGGCTGCTAACCACGTCATTCTCGTTGGCTATAGGAATAATGCCATTGTTCCAGAGTTCTTCGTAGGTCTGCTTGAGTTGCAGAAACTGGTTACGATCGGCAAAGTGATGGCGCTCGCAGAGGCTCTGGGCAACCGGAATCTGGTAGGCCGAAAAGTAACGGCTGTATACGCTGAGCAGGAGTGGGTTACCGATGGCAGCGGCTGCTTTGCGCTGGGTGATATCACCCCGGTAGTTATGAATAAACGATTTGCCGGCCCCTACGGCCCCTGATGAAACCAGAACAATCCGGTAATGCGGATGCAGGCTGGCCACCTGCCGGGCAATGTCGGCAATGACCGTCTCGTTAAGTTCGCCGGTGGGTTTGGTAATGGACGCTGTCCCAAACTTAATGACCAAAATGGGCTTTGTCATGCCCGCAAAGGTACGCGGTTTAGCCGGTTTATGCCCCTACCTGTTCGCGCAAAAACACAGCTTTGTAGAGAGACTCGGCGGATTTAATCGTTCGGCTGGTGCTTGAACAGGTGTTCCAGTACGGGCTCCGTAAAGCGGGATTTCCGGCGCAGGGCCTGCTTAAGCCGTTTCAGGTAGTCTCCTTTGGGGATTTCAATGGCTCCGAACCGCTTGACATTGTCGTTGATAAACTGCGTGTCGAGGAGCTCAAACTGGTTTTCCTGCAGCATAACCATCAGGTAGTGGAACGCTACCTTTGACGCATTGCTGACCAGGTGGAACATGGATTCCCCGAAAAAAGCCGAGCCTAAAGCCACACCATATAACCCACCAACCAGCCGGTTATCCTGGTAGGCTTCAATGCTGTGGGCAAGGCCCATCCGGTGCAACTCGGTATAGGCAGTAATGATTTCGTCAGATATCCAGGTGCTGTCGCCGTAGCTGCGGGGGGCTGCACAGTAGCGCATTACCTGGCTGAATTCGGAGTTAACCCGGATTTCAAACTCTTTTTTGTTCAAAACCGGACGCAGCGAACGGGAGGGCCTGTACGTATCAATTGGAATTATAGCTCTGGGGTCCGGCGAATACCAATACAGCGTACCGTCAGCATCGGCCATCGGAAAGATACCGTTTATGTAGCCATATATGAGGTCGTCGGCGGTGAGCTTGTTCATGAATAGTGGACTGAATACTTACTTAGACAAATTTATATAAAAAAACGAGGTTAGTTACAAGGGATTACCGGACAGAAAATAAAAAGAAAAGCCTTGAACTATTCCAAAAAAATCATGTTTTATCATTGCACAGGTCGGGCAATTTACCTAACATTGCCACCGTTTTCAACGAAAACATGCCTGTGGTAAACCGATAAAATGGCCTATCAAGTTTACATACCGACCTTCTATCACACTACGCCATTTCGGTTTAGGTCCGAAAGGACCATATAATCTTTTTTGCCTACGGGGCAAAACTTTCTCGCTGGTACCTGATTCTCTTATCAACTTTCTCATTTAAACAACGCGGATCAAAACGTCTCCGTTTGAGTTAAACGTCTAATCGTGATACTCGTTTCTCAATAAACGACGATGATTACACAAGAAGTAGTAAACGACCAATATATAGTTCAGGTAGCAAACGAAAACCATCTGCGGCTGGCCGACACTATCTGTAAGGAAATGGAGCAGAGCGCCAAGGCCCGGGGCACCGGTATCGCCAAGCGTTCGCCGATTTACCTGATGGAGAAAATGCTGGAGGGGAAAGCAATTATTGCGATAACAACAGCCGGCGAGTGGGTGGGTTTCTGTTATATCGAAACCTGGGAGCATGGTAAATTCGTGGCAAACTCTGGGCTGATTGTTCACCCGGACCACCGGAAGAGTGGCATTGCCACCCGCATCAAGGCGAAAGCTTTTGAGCTGTCACGTACCAAATACCCGAACGCTAAAATCATAGGCTTGACGACCAGTCTGGCGGTTATGAAAATTAACTCCGATCTGGGTTATGAGCCGGTTACGCTCAGCGAACTGCCGGCCGACGACGCGTTCTGGAAGGGTTGTTCAAGCTGCGTGAACTACGATGTGCTCACCCGGACCAATCGCAAACATTGCCTTTGCACAGGGATGTTGTACGATCCTGAGGAGAAAAAGAAGACCGAGAAGAAGGAGAAATGGAATTTTCTCAAGGAGTCTAATCTATATGAGCGCTGGATGCGCCTGAAGCAGCGAATACTGCTGCGGATTCAGGACCGTCAGCGTTCCAGGAAGTCGGAGCGGGAACTGGAAACCGTCTGAGACTGCCTGGGTGATTGTTGTCTGAATTGGTATTTTGGATTGATAATCAAGTCCCTTTCGGCGGTTCGTCGGAAGGGATTTTTTATGTTTGCAGGAAAATTACGCTTTACCTTAATTTCTTATTCGAGCTTTTACGTTAAATGGCCCAGCAAAAAGTAGTATTGGCGTTCAGTGGAGGTCTGGATACCTCGTTTTGTGTAAAATACCTGTCAGAAGATAAGGGGTATGAAGTGCATTCGGTATTGGTGGATACCGGGGGCTTTTCAGATGCCGAGTTGAAGGCGATCGAAGAGCGCGCTTACTCCCTGGGCGTCGCCCACCACGCCACCATCTCCAAAACCGACGATTATTACCAGCAGTGCCTGAAATACCTGGTATTCGGCAATGTGCTGAAGTATAACACCTATCCGCTGTCGGTGAGCGCCGAACGTATCTTTCAGGCCGTAGCCGTTGGCGAATATGCCCGCACCATCGGAGCCCGCGCCATTGCTCACGGCAGCACCGGGGCCGGCAACGACCAGGTGCGGTTCGATATGGCCTTCCGGATCATTTTGCCTCAGGCCGAAATTATTACGCCCATCCGGGATCTGCGGCTGTCACGCGAAGCCGAGATAGACTATCTGAAAGCCAAAGGCGTTGACCAGGAGTGGCACAAAGCGGCTTACTCCATCAACAAAGGGCTTTGGGGCACCTCCGTTGGTGGCAAAGAAACATTGACATCCAACGGCTACCTGCCCGAACCGGCATGGCCGACGCAGGTGACTAAAAGTGAACCAGAAACCATTACGCTTCACTTTGAAGAAGGTGAGCTGAAAGGCATCGGTGACGAAAAGGTTGCTAATCCGGTCGATGCTATCAAGCAACTCACGGAACTGGCGGGACCGTTTGGTATCGGGCGTGACATTCACGTGGGCGATACCATCATTGGGATCAAGGGTCGCGTGGGTTTCGAAGCGCCGGCTCCACTGATTATCATCAAAGCGCACCATACCCTCGAAAAACACGTGCTGACCAAATGGCAACTGTACTGGAAAGACCAACTGGCTAACTGGTACGGTACCATGCTCCACGAAGGCCAGTTTATTGATCCGGTGATGCGGAATATCGAAACGTTTCTGACTGAAACTCAGGCACACGTAACCGGCCAGGTGCATGTGCAACTGGCTCCGTATCGCTTTACCGTGTTGGGTATTGAATCACCGTACGACCTGATGTCCTCCGTGTTTGGCAGCTATGGCGAAATGAACAACGCCTGGACAGGAGATGATGTGCGCGGTTTCTCGAAAGTGATGTCCAATCAGGTAATGATTTACGAAAAGGTAAAGGAACTTGCCGAGGGTAAAAACAACGCTGCCGAGTAATCACCCCTAACTGTAACGAATTGCCAGAAACAAAGCCACTGTCGGTAGTAATTGATGCCAGTACCCAGGGCATGGGATATTACTATAACAAGTCGAAAACCGGAATCGGCCGTATTGTCGACTATTTGCTTGCCGGGCTGCTGGATTCACCAGAGGTACAGTTGTCCTTAGCAGCTCCCAGTCATTTGGCAGAGACAATGCGGTACGCTCAGGATGCTTACCCAAATAAGGCTGTTCCTTTTGTTAATCGGTCCGGGGATCAGTTTTGGGCGGGTGTTGAAAACGGGCTGCTTCGTCCGTTCGGGCGAAGCAGCCTGCCGACAAAAGCAATCCGGTATCTGTTTTACCAGAGCCGAAAGCGGCTCAGGGCTGAACAGGCTGATTTCAACGGGATCGAGCTGCCGAATGGCACGATCTATCATGCCCCCTTTTACGCCATCCCCGAAGCCATCAGCCGAATGCCCAGGGTGCATAAGGTACAAACCGTGAGCGACCTGATTCCCATTATCCATCCCGAATGGTTTTTGTCGGGTGAAGATTCGGTCAAACGCGCCATTGGTGCCATTCCGCCCGACGGCTGGGTGGTAACCATTTCGGAAGCCACCAAAGAGGATTTATGCAATTACTACCCCCATATCCATCCGGAACGGGTAGTGCCCATTCATCTGGCAGCTGCGCCTTCGTTGTTCTATCCGGTGAACGACGCATCGCGCAAGCAGGCGGTCCGGGCAAAATACAAGTTAGGCGAAGGCCCTTATCTGCTTAGTCTGGCAACGCTGGAACCCCGCAAAAACATCGACCATCTGATTCGGTGCTTTAGTCGACTGATTGAGGAAAAGTCTATTCCGGGGGAGGTAACGCTGGTGCTGGTCGGGACTAAAGGCTGGAAGTTTGATAAGATTACCAGCGAGTTAAGCCGGAATGCGGCTATTCAGTCGCGGATTGTCTTTACCGGATTTGTGCCCGACGAAGACCTGGCACCCATCTACGCGGGAGCGGTAGCGTTTGTGTACCCGTCGCTGTACGAAGGGTTTGGCTTACCACCATTAGAAGCTATGCAGTGCGGCTTGCCGGTCATTACGTCCAATGTATCCTCGTTGCCGGAAGTAGTCGGCGATGCGGCCATTCAGGTTGCGCCTACGGATCAGGATACCTTGTGCCAGGCTATGCTGACGCTGGTGCAGTCGGATACCCGGCGTCAGGAACTGGCGGTCCGGGCGCTGGAACAGGCCCGGTTGTTCTCCTGGGAGAAACACACGGCACAACATATTGATTTGTACAAACGAATTTCCAATGACTAATACCATAAACATCGGCATCATTGGCGGAGCCGGCTATACAGGCGGTGAATTGTTACGAATACTGATTAATCATCCCAACGCCCGCCTTGCGTTTGTCCATAGTAAGAGCCAGGCGGGTAAACCGGTGTACAATACCCATACAGATTTGCTCGGCGATACCGACCTGCTGTTCTCCGGCGATGAGCCAGCTGCGCTGCTGGCCCAGCCGGACCTGAACGTGATCTTCCTGTGCTCCGGTCATGGCGAATCCGCTAAGTTTCTGGCGGAGAACCCGGTGCCGGACACCGTAAAGGTAATCGACCTCAGCACCGACTTCCGCGACGAGTCAAACGGCTTTGTTTATGGCTTGCCCGAACTCCAGCGGGAGCGAATCCAACCCGCCAACAGGATTGCCAACCCAGGCTGCTTTGCCACCAGTATCGAGCTTGCCTTGCTGCCGTTGGCCAACGCCGGTTTGCTGCAGGACGACGTTCATGTCAGCGCCATTACGGGCTCAACCGGAGCCGGGCAGGCCCTGAGCCCGACCACGCACTTTACCTGGCGCAACAACAATATCTCGATCTACAAGGCCTTTACGCACCAGCACCTGAAAGAAATCCGGCAGAGCGTTGCGGCCTTGCAGACCGGGTTCGACAACGCCATCAACTTTGTGCCGTACCGGGGTGACTATACGCGGGGTATTATGGCCAATGTATACACCACGTTCACCGGTAGCCGCGAAGAGGCTAAAGCGTTGTACCATGAGTACTATGCAGCCCATCCGTTTACCCACGTCAGCGACGCACCCATTGACCTGAAGCAGGTGGTCAATACCAACAAATGCCTGATTCACCTGGAAAAGCACGACGGTCAGTTGCTCATCACCAGCGCCATCGACAACCTGACGAAAGGAGCTTCTGGCCAGGCGGTTCAGAACATGAACCTGATTTTTGGTTTACCGGAAGACACGGGGTTGCGACTGAAGTCGGTAGGGTTTTAATAGTCGTACCACTCGCCCCACCACTTCTGTAGGTTCTTTCTGATTTCGGCTTCGCGGGCGTTCTGGCCGGGATCATAGAGCTTTTGGCCTTTTAGCTCTTCGGGCATGAAATTCTGTTGGACAAAGTTGCCGGCAAAATCGTGGGCGTACTGGTACTTGTCGCCGTAGCCGATCTGTTTCATCAGCTTGGTTGGCGCATTACGCAGGTGCAGCGGCACGGGCAGGTGGCTGGTCTTTTCCGCCAGTTCCATGGCGTCGTTGATGGCTACATAGCTGGCGTTACTCTTGGAAGACGTTGCCAGATAAACGGCTACCTGCGACAGGATAATGCGCGACTCCGGATAGCCAATCATCCGGACGGCCTGCATGGCGTTCTGCGCCATAATAAGCGCCGTTGGATTGGCGTTGCCAATATCTTCTGAGGCCAGAATCAGCATACGCCGGGCGATGAACTCCGGATCTTCACCGGCATTAATCATCCGGGCCATCCAGTACAGAGCCGCATTGGGGTCAGAGCCGCGCAGGGATTTAATAAAGGCGGAGATGATGTCGTAGTGCTGCTCACCGGATTTATCGTAGCGGGCAATGTTTTGCTGCGCTACCTCGGTGACCAGGTCGTCGGTGATGACCAGTTCCTCATCGCTGAAGTGCGAGGAGGCAACCAGTTCCAGCAGGTTCAGCAGTTTGCGACCGTCTCCACCCGACAGCCGTAGCAGTGCATCGTACGACTCGACCCGAATCTTCTTTTGACTAAGGTAGGTATCCTTCTCCAGCGCACGGTTTACCACTTGCACCAGTTCGTCGCGGCTGAGTGATTCCAGCACGTAGACCTGACAGCGTGACAGCAGGGCCGAGTTTACCTCAAACGATGGATTTTCGGTGGTAGCCCCGATCAGGGTAATTTGTCCCTTCTCCACAGCACCCAGCAACGCATCCTGCTGACCCTTGTTGAAGCGGTGGATTTCGTCGATAAAAACAACAGGAGGGAACAGGCCGGCTGGGCGGTTCAGTACCTCACGGACGTCCTTCACCCCAGAACTAATGGCGCTGAGGCTGACGAATGGACGCCTGGTACCTTCCGCAACCAATTGAGCCAGGGTAGTTTTACCAACTCCCGGCGGCCCCCAGAAAATCATCGACGGAAGACGGTTCGACTCGACCGCCCGGCGCAATGGGCCTTTAGGGCCAATCAGTTTCTGCTGACCAATAACCTCATCCAGACTTTGCGGGCGCATCCGCTCAGCCAGGGGAATAATAGCAGGATTCATAGGGCGAAACTATCCGCCCACAAGGAGTATTGCAACCCGCAAAAGAAGGTTTGTAGATTAATGGAAGAAAGACTGATTTACATCAGGAAACTTCCCAACATCATACTGATGCCTAAAACAACCTTTTCGGGAGAAATGTACTTTTTCAGATTACTCAGCGCCCCGAAGATCAGGTTGTACACCGATTGGATATTGATCTGCATCAACTCCGAGATCTCTTCATTGGACATATTCTGATAGTACCGCAGGTAAACGGCCTCGCGCTGACGGCGGGGCAGACGTTCGATTGCCTTTTGCAGGCAGTCGTTCATGTGAAGATCTTCTTCCTGAGAGATCAGCGTGCTTTCGTACGAAGGATCGCTTCCGGTCAGTAACTCACCGGGACGGGCATCATCCTGGCTGCTAAACTTCTGTTCGGCCGTGAGGTGGCGAACCAGTTTACGCTTGATGGATGCCATGAGGTAAAACCGGACCGAAGTAGTTGGGCCTATGTTTTGCCGGTGCTTCCACAGTTCCACAAACAAGTCGTGGATACAATCCTTAATAAGAGCCTTATCGCTGGCAAAGTGTGTACAGTAGTGGTATAACACCTGTACGTATTCCTGATAGAGCTGGGCAAACGCTTTCTCGTTTCCACTGCGGAATTGATCCCAGAGCGTTTCCTCGTCAAGACCAAAGGATGTGCGACGACGGGGCATAAGTTAAATTGTAGAGGTTTTGTTGGTTAGGGTTTGTAAATTTATCAACAAAATATTGGATTTGGAAGAATGCTATAAAAAATAAAAGAAATTTTAATGCTAACAGCGAAATTTCGCGGAATACAGCCAAAAAGTTAAAAAACAGGAGGTTACACGGATAGATTAGTAAACTGAAAGTGACTTCCATCAAATAATCCTCTGTCACTGAGCTTTAAGGCAGGAATTACCAGCAAAACCATAAATGACAGGGTCATAAAGGGAGCTTTAAGCAAACTGCCCAACTCTTTTTTGACATACTGGTCTATAGCGGCATATTGTTGGGCTATCAGATAGCCATCTGCATCGGTCATCAGTCCGGCTACGGGTAACGGAAGTATATACGAGGATGCTGTCGGATTCCCATTGACAGCGCTTAAACCGCCCTGGTTCTCTATAACCAGGTTGACAGCGCGGCAGATGCTGTCGTCGTCGCAGCCTACGGCAATAATGTTATGAGAGTCATGCCCCACCGACGAAGCGAGCGCTCCATGCTTTAAACCGAAGTTTTTAATGAATGCTACCGCCGGTGGAACATCCTGGTACCGGTTGACCACTGTTATCTTCAGAATGTCCTGCCCTATGTCGGGCACAATATTGCCGTTTTCTACTACGGCATTTTCTATAAGCTCATTGGTAATTAGTTGCCCATCCAGCGCTTCGATAACCCGGATCTGGCTGGCTTCGGAGGCAGGAACCCTAAAGTCGGCTGGTAGTTTGGGGGTACAGTTGAACTGGTTCACATGCTCACTGCGCAGGTCCGGAATGTAAGACTGCCCGTCTTCGGCGACCACTTCGCCGTTGATTATCGTTCTGACAATATGAAACTCCTGGAGATTGTTGATCATGATAAAATCGGCGGGGTCCCCTTCGCGGAGCAGACCGACCGGTAACCGATAGTGGAGTACCGGATTCAGGCAGGCCGCGCGTAATACATGCCAGAGCGTATGCCCTTTGGCCAGCGCCCGAACTACCAATTGATTAATGTGTCCTTCCAGCAGGGTGTCCGGGTGCTTGTCATCGGAGCAGAACATGACCTGGGCCGGATACTCGGCCAGTATGGGAATGAGCGCATCGAAATTACGGGCGGCACTCCCTTCCCGGATCAGGATGTGCATACCCCGTTGAGCTTTGTCCAGCGCTTCTTCGTAGGAGAAGCATTCGTGGTCGGTTTCAATGCCGGCATCAATGTAGCGCTGGGCATCATCGCCCCGCAGGCCGGGCGCATGACCGTCGATCGGCTTGTTGAACGCTTTTGCCAGGGCGATTTTGGCCATTACGTCCGGGTCCAGATGGAGTACGCCCGGAAAATTCATCATCTCGGCGAGGTAGCCGATTTCCTTCATGCCGAGCAGCTTACGTACATCACGAACACTGATTTTAGCCCCGGCCGTCTCAAAGGTGGTTGCGGGAACGCAGGAAGGAGCCCCGAAGCTGAATTTAAACGGCACCCGGTTTCCATCTTCAATCATGTATTCTACCCCACGAACGCCCAGCACATTACCAATTTCGTGTGGGTCGGAAACGGTGGCAACAGTCCCATGTAGCACAGCCAGCCGGGCAAACTGAGCCGGAGTCAGCAACGAACTTTCAATATGGACGTGGGCGTCTACAAAACCTGGCAGAATATACGGCTCACCCGGTCGCTGGGCCCCCTGGCGGTCAATGCGCGCAATACGGCCGTTTTTAATCTCAAGGGTACCGAAGTAAATGGTTTGGTCAAACAGGTCGATGATATTGGCAGTCAGCATGAATGAAGGTTGGTCTGCTAGGGGTGGCATTAGTTGGTTGAGGACCGGAATACCAAAAGTTGAGATTGGGCGGGAAATTAACAAGTTTTGTCCGCAAAGATTTTGGCAAAAGCCAAGGGTATATAGTTTTCAGAACTGACTTATATAAAAAACAATACCCCATGTCCGCCAAAGTTCTCAAGATCCACCCCGATGATAATGTGATTGTGGCGCTCCGCGACCTCAGCGCCGGAGAACACATTGAATTCAACAATATTGAATACGAATTGCCGATTACCGTCAGCGCCAAACATAAATTTGTTACGTCCGATCTGCAGCCCGGTGACCCGGTTATTATGTATGGGGTATTGGTCGGAAAGGCTACGCAACCCATTCGCCGGGGGGAGCCCATTACTACCTTTAACCTCAGACACGATTCAAACCGCTACGGCCTCGACAAAAAGAAGCCGTATAGCTGGCAACCGCCAGAAGTGTCTCGGTGGCAGGGTAGAACCTTCATGGGGTATCACCGCGCCGACGGCCAGGTAGGAACCCGTAACTACTGGCTGGTGGTGCCGCTGGTCTTCTGCGAAAACCGAAACATACTAATTCTGAAAGAAGCGTTTGAGCGGGAGTTGGGCTACGCCCAGCCGGATATTTACCGGGAGCAGGTCCATCAACTGCTGAGTCTGTACCAGGCCGGTGACCTGGATACCATCAAAAAGATCGAGCCCTTTGCCGATCCTTCCCAGATTCAAACCTTCAACCACGCCAAAATGCGGCCATTTAAAAATGTTGATGGGATCAAGTTTATCACCCACGAAATGGGCTGTGGCGGTACCCGGCAGGATTCGCAGGCACTTTGTTCATTACTGGCCGGGTTTATCAACAACCCCAATGTGGCCGGCGCTACTGTGCTGAGTCTGGGGTGCCAGCATCTGCAGGGCGATATGCTGGCTAAAGAAATAAAACGGCAGAATCCCAAATCGGACAAGCCGCTGCTGGTGTATGAACAGCAGGACGGTACGGAGTTCGCGCTGATGTCGCAGGCAATAAAAGAAACGTTTCTGCAGCTGGTAGAGGTAAATAAGATCGAACGCAGGCCGGCTCCGCTGAGTGAACTGACGGTTGGGCTGAAGTGTGGTGGTTCCGACGGTTTCTCCGGTATATCGGCTAATCCGGCTATTGGACACCTTTCCGATATTGTGGTAACGCTGGGTGGCAAAACCGTTCTGGCTGAATTTCCGGAGCTATGCGGTGCGGAGCAGGAGATGATTAACCGCGCTACCTCCGACGATAAAGCGCAGAAGTTTATCGACCTGATGCAGACCTACTCGGCGCAGGCTGAAGCGGTCGGCTCTGGTTTCGATATGAACCCTTCTCCCGGTAATATTAAGGATGGTCTGATCACCGATGCTATCAAATCACTAGGTGCCGCTAAAAAAGGGGGGACCGCACCCGTTGCCGATGTCCTTAACTATACCGAACCCGCCGTTACACCTGGCCTGAGCCTGCTTTGCACCCCAGGCAATGATGTAGAAGCTACTACGGGTATGGCCGGCTCCGGAACCAACGTGATTCTGTTTACCACCGGCCTGGGTACACCAACGGGTAATCCGGTCTGCCCGGTCGTTAAAATCTCAACTAACAAAGCCCTTGCTAAACGCATGCCCGATGTCATCGACTTCGACAGCGGACCCATCATAGACGGTGAGCAGACTATCGAGCAAAACGGTGAAGCCCTACTGGAGTACATCATCCAGGTAGCCAACGGTGAGGCACTTACCAAAGCCGAACAACTCGGCCAAGACGATTTCATTCCCTGGAAGCGGGGGGTTTCCTTATAATTTTGAATGGTTGAATGATGGAATGATTGAATAAGGTACGCCAAGCTACTATTCAACTATTCTATCATTCAACTATTCAATCACTCAATCATTCAACCCTTATGTTTCACCTAAACGGAAAAACAGCGCTCGTCACGGGCGGGGCAAGTGGCATTGGTTTGGCTATATCGCAAACCTTTGCCAAAGCCGGTGCGACGGTACATATTTTAGAAATCAACGTTAGTCAGGCGCAGCAGGTGGCGGAGGAGATTGTGGCCGAGGGCGGTCGGGCCTTTGCGCACGAAGTTGACATCTCCAGGCAGGCAGAGGTGCAGGAAGTTGTCAGTAAAATTGTTGCCGAGGGCCCTATTCATATTCTGGTTAACAATGCTGGCGTGGCGCATATCGGTACGGCGGAGAGCACGACCGAAGCCGATTTTGACCGGATTGTTAGCGTCAATATTAAAGGCGTTTATAACTGCTTACACGCGGTGATTCCTCATCTGAAAGCCAATGGGGGCGGGGTGATCCTGAATATGGCATCCGTAGCGGCTACGGTGGGGATACCTGACCGGTTCGCCTACTCCATGAGCAAGGGCGCCGTGCTGACCATGACCTTATCGGTAGCCAAAGATTACCTGAAGCATAACATCCGCTGCAACTGCATCTCGCCGGCGCGTGTGCATACGCCGTTTGTAGACGGCTTTCTGGCCAAAAATTATCCTGGTCGGGAAGAGGAGATATTCGCTAAACTGGCGGCTACTCAGCCCATTGGGCGTATGGCTAAACCGGCCGAAGTCGGTGCCCTGGCGCTATACCTCTGCTCTGAAGAGGCCGGCTTCATTACGGGTTGCGATTACCCCATTGATGGAGGGTTTACCCGATTAAATAATTAAGTTCAACGTCTCAAATTTAACATCTCTATAATGAAACTCTTCCGGTTTGGTCCCGCCGATAATGAACATCCTGGTGTTATTCTGCCCAATGGCAAAGCGATCGATGTAACATCTTTCGGACAGGATTATGATGAGCAGTTTTTTGCTTCCAATGGCATTGAGCGCCTAGCGAACTGGCTCAAAGGCAATACTGACTTCTGCCCGGAGGTAAGGCCTGACGAACGTACGGCATCCTGCATCAAGCGCCCTTCTAAAATCGTTTGTGTCGGTCTTAATTATGCTAAACACGCGGCTGAAACCAACGCACCCATTCCGGCTGAGCCCATTCTGTTCTTTAAATCGACTACAGCCCTTTGCGGGCCTAACGATGATGTGGTAATTCCGAAACGTTCTGAAAAAACAGATTGGGAAGTTGAACTTGCTATTATCATCGGTAAAAAAGCTACCTACGTCGAAAAAGACGAAGCCCTTGACTACATCGCCGGTTATGCGCTGCACAATGACTACAGCGAACGGGCTTTCCAGTTAGAGCGGGGTGGTCAGTGGGTAAAAGGGAAAAGTGCCGATACGTTTGCCCCATTGGGGCCATTCTTGGCAACGAAAGACGAGATACCCGATCCCAATAAGCTGAACCTCTGGCTGAAGGTGAACGGCGAGTTGCTACAGGATTCCAACACCGACGACATGATTTTCGACGTGCCAACACTAGTCAGCTACATCAGCCAGTTTATGACCCTGCTCCCCGGCGATATTATTTCGACTGGTACCCCAGCGGGTGTTGGCCTCGGTTTGAAGCCGCCCCGCTACCTCAAACCGGGCGATGTGGTAGAACTTGGAATTGAAAACCTGGGCGTTCAGCGGCAGACGGCGGTCGCTTTTAGTTAAGTCTTATGACTATTGACGCACATCAACATTTCTGGTTTTACGATCTGGAGCGGGACACTTGGATTACGGAGGAGATGCAGACCATCAGGCGCGATTTCCTGCCGGCTGATCTGGAACCAGTACTAAAGGAGAACGGCATTGACGGCTGCGTGGCTGTGCAGGTGGCTCAGTCGGAAGAGGAAACCTTGTTACTGGCTCAACTGGCGCAGGCCTATGACTTTATTAAAGGGGTAGTCGGGTGGGTCGATCTTCGGTCGGAGAAGATTTATGAGCGGCTGGAGGTTTTGTCGCAATTTGAAGAAGTGAAAGGCTTTCGGCATATTGTACAGGCCGAACCGGAGGATTTCATGACGCGCCCGGAGTTTATCCGGGGTATTCGTCAGCTTACCGCCTTCGACTTTACCTATGACATTCTCATTTACCCCAGCCAGCTAAAAGCTGCGTTGCAACTGGTGCAGGCCGTGCCGGAGGTCAAGTTTATTATAGACCATCTGGCCAAGCCGTTTATTAAAGAACAGAAGATCAACACCTGGTCGAACTATATGGCCGAAATCGCCAAAAGCCCGAATGTATACTGCAAGGTGTCGGGCATGGTGACGGAGGCTGATTGGCACAACTGGAGCAAGAAAGATTTTTTCCCATACCTGGATGTGGTTTTTGAACACTTCGGCCCCGACCGGCTGGTATATGGTTCCGACTGGCCGGTTTGTCTGGTAGCCGCTAACTATACCCAGGTCAAGACTATACTGGAAGAGTATGTAGAGCCGTGGGGGCAGGAAGTGCGCGATAAAGTGTTCGGTGCCAATGCGGTGAAATTTTATAACCTATAGGGCCAGCCAGATTGTTGCTGTCTTTGCCATAGTCATTACCAACCTGATTTCCACCCAAATCCGGCAAGTTGTCGGAAGAACCATGAACCTGAATCTGCAAGACAAAGTCATTATTGTAACCGGTGGTGCCAAGGGCATCGGCGAAGGAATCTCTACCGTACTGGCTGCTGAGGGCGCTATTCCCGTTATTGTTGGCCGCAATGAAGATGACAACCGGCAAGCCATAGCTAAAATAGAAGAAGCCGGCGGCCGGGCTTTTCAGGTTGTCGCTGAGTTGACGAAACCGGAAGCCTGTAAAAGCGCCGTAGAGCAGATACTGGCGCAGTTTGGCCGTATTGATGGACTGGTCAACAATGCCGGGGTGAATGATGGTGTAGGGCTGGAGAAAGGTTCATACGAGCAGTTTATGGAGTCGTTGCACCGTAACCTGGTACATTATTACCTGATGGCGCACCATGCCTTACCGGCGCTGAAGGAGTCAAAAGGTAGTATCGTAAACATTGGCTCTAAAGTAGCCGAAACGGGGCAGGGCAATACCTCAGCGTATGCAGCCGCTAACGGTGGACGCAACGCATTGACCCGCGAGTGGGCGGTTGAACTGCTGCCCTACGGTATTCGGGTGAACTGTCTGGTCGTGGCGGAGTGCTGGACACCGCTCTATGAAAAGTGGATTCAGACGTTGCCTGATCCGGAGGAGAAGTTGCAGTCGATTGTATCTAAAATACCGTTTGAGAAGCGAATGACCACGGCGGTGGAGATTGCCAATATGGTGGTGTTTTTACTTTCCGATCAGTCGAGCCATACCACGGGTCAACTTATTCATGTGGATGGTGGGTATGTGCATCTGGATAGGGCGTTGACGTAGTTTTCTGTCTTATAGGGTAAAGAGCTTCGAAAACTCCTTTATATCAACAGAACAATTCCTAAACGCGTACCGTATGGCGTCTGTGTCAACTACTCCGGCTGCCAAAGCCACGGCCGGCACTACCGGCAATTACAAGCTGGCCTTTGCGCTGGTGACGAGCCTTTTTTTCCTGTGGGCGTTCGTCCATAATCTTGAACCCATTCTGATTCCCCACCTCAAGAAAGCCTGCCGGCTTACCGACCTGCAATCCGCCTTAATTGACTCAGCCGTGTACCTGGGGTATTTCCTGATGGCGTTGCCGGCCGGTCTTATCATGAAGCGGTATGGTTACCGGCAGGGTATTATTGCCGGCCTGCTATTATATGCCATCGGCGCGTTTTTGTTTATTCCGGCCGCCAGCACCCGGATGTACGTCTTTTTTCTGGGTGCCCTGTTTATTATTGCCGCCGGTTGTGCCTTTCTCGAGACGGCGGCTAATCCGTACGTTACCATTTTAGGGCCATCGGAATCGGCTACTACGCGGCTCAACTTCAGCCAGTCGTTCAATGGGTTGGGCGCGTTTCTGGCTCCTATATTAGGTGGACAGTTTATCCTGAGTGGGATTGAGCACTCTGACGCTGAACTGAATGCCATGTCTCCGGCGCAACTGGACCAATATCTGCAATACGAAGCCGATCTGGTCAAAACGCCTTACCTCATCATCGGACTGGTGGTTACGGCGGTTATGGTGCTGTTTCTGTTTACCAAAATGCCGGAGTTCAGGGAGGGGGGGCATACGGGTAGATCGTCGTTGCGGACCGCCTTACGGCATCGGCATCTGAGCCGGGGAGTTCTGGCGCAGTTCTTTTACGTAGGCGCACAGGTATGCGTTACCAGCTTTTTTATCCGGTTTGCGAAATTCACCAGCGATGTGCCTGAGAAGGAAGCGGCTCTCTGGCTGGGTATGTCTATGTTCGGCTTTATGATCGGCCGCTTTGTGGGTACCTTCCTGACCCGCTACATAGCCGCCAACCGGCTGCTGATGATTTATTCGCTTATAAGCATGGGATTACTTGCGGTGGCTTTGACGGTGCAGTCGCAACTGGCCGTATGGGCGCTGTTTGCCGTGCCCTTCTTCGAGTCGATCATGTTCCCAACCATTTTTGCCCTGGCCATCGATAAGGTCGACGAGGACCGTGAACTGGGTTCTTCGCTGTTGGTAATGGCTATTGCGGGCGGAGCGCTGTTCCCCCTGATTATGGGCTGGATTTCTGACCAGAGCAACATCCAGGTGTCGTACATTGTGCCGCTGTTGTGCTTCCTGGTGGTAGCCTATTACGGCTGGAAAGGGTATAAAGTGCAAACCGAAACTGTTCGTTGAGCTATGCGCTATTGCCTGTCCCTTGACCTGAAAGATGATCCGGCCTTGATTGCCGAGTACGAGAAGTACCACGAAAAAATCTGGCCGGAGATTGAAGACAGCATCCGCTCCGCCGGGATTACCAGTATGGAGATCTACCGGATCGGTAACCGGCTTTTTATGATCATGGAAACCACAAACGACTTTTCTTTTGAGCGAAAATCTGAAATGGACGCAGGCAACAGGAGAGTACAGGAGTGGGAGGAACTGATGTGGACCTACCAGCAGGCCCTGCCTCAGGCCAAACCGGGCGAGAAGTGGCTGCTGATGGACCGGATCTTCAAGCTATAACATAAGCCGAAGCGCCTGCGTTGTAGCTATGTTATGAAACATTTTCTATGGCTACTGACGCTGTGGCTGAGCACCGTGTATGCCGCGCAGGCGCAAAAAATCACCGTTCTGACCTACAACATCCACCATGGCGCGAATGAGCAGGGCCGGCTCAATCTGATTCGGGTCGGTCAGCTTATCCGGGAACATAAGCCCGATCTGGTCGCGCTACAGGAACTGGACAGTGCCACTACCCGGTCTTATGGCGGCTACCAGATGCAGCAACTCGCTAACCTGACGGGTATGTATCCGCTTTTTGGCAAAGCAATTGACTTGGAAGCAGGAGCGTACGGGATAGGGATTCTGTCGAAGTATCCTATTCTTGCATCGCAGAACATTCCACTGCCGAATCCGGACTCTACCGAGCAACGGGTGATCCTGTGTGCGTACGTTGAACTGCCGAACCAGAAAACCATCCGGTTCTGTAACACGCACCTCGATCATCAGTCGAGGCTGAACCGGGGTATGCAACTGGCGATGGTCAATCAGATGCTGCGGGTGAGTATTCAGCCGGTCATCTGGGCGGGTGACCTCAACGCCCGGCCCGACGAGCCCGGTATTCAGCCGATCTGGAATGAATGGCAGGATGCGGGTGTCCGGTCAAAGACACCAACCCTGCCTCATGGCAACGCCCGGATTGATTATATTCTGACCAGACGGCAGAGTAAGTTTACCCTGTTGAAGTACGAGGTTCTGAAAGAGCCGGATACCTCAGACCATCAGCCGGTTTTGGCTACTTATTTACTGAAATAACCGTTATCTGACCTTGAAAGTCGCGCTGTTTATACCGTGTTACGTCGATCAGTTCTACCCACAGGTCGGCATGGCTACGCTGCAACTCCTGGAGAAACTCGGCGTGAAAGCGGAGTTTCCGATGCAACAGACCTGCTGCGGCCAGCCGATGGCCAACTCCGGTTGTGAGCAGGAATCGATCCCTGTCTACCATAATTTCGTTAAGACTTTTGCTTCGTACGACTACATCGTGGCACCTTCAGGTAGCTGCGTGTATCATGTCCGCAAGCACTTCAATATCATCGATCAGACACCGGATGTGTTGCATGTGCGGGAGCGGACTTACGAACTGGTGCAGTTTATAACCGACGTGCTGGGCGTTACTGAAATTGAGACGGAGTTTCCGTACCGGGTTGGGTTGCACCTGAGTTGTCACGGACAGCGGGGTATGCGGCTGGCTACCGATTCGGAGCTGACACCGGTGCGGGACGGGCAGATAAGCCGGCTGCTGAAAAAAGTAAAAGGGCTCGAACTGGTTGAACTGGAGCGATACGATGAGTGCTGTGGTTTTGGCGGTTCATTCTGCATAACAGAAGCCGCCGTATCGGCCCGGATGGGTACCGACAGGGTGGATGATCATGTGCGAAATGGCGCTCAGGTGCTGACCGGGGGCGATATGTCGTGCCTGATGCACCTGGAAGGTATTGTCCGTCGGCGGCAACTACCGGTTCGGGTCATGCATGTAGCGGAGATTCTAAACGGAAGTTATTAACCGTTTACTCAATTAAGCTTGTCTTTTTGTAAAGCTTACTTTACTTTTGGTAAAGCAAACTTAATTGATGTATTTATGAAAACGCAATGGTTATTTCCGCACCGCTTCCGGCTGATCGGCTGGCTGATTCTGATTCCGTCTGTAGCCCTCGGACTGGCGTACATGTACGCTGAATTTCATTTTGAATTTTTAACCGTTAGCATCGCTAAAGGTCGGGGCTTTCTAGGCTCAGATCTTACGATTAATTTAACGGATGAAGTAGCCGCGCTGGGTGTTATAGCGGGCCTGCTGATGATTGGTTTCTCGAAAGAGAGTATTGAAGACGAAATGGTGAGCCAGATGCGACTGGAAGCCCTGCAATGGAGCATTTACGTCAATTATATTGTTCTGGCCATAGCCATATTGTTTGTCCACGGCGAGCGGTTCTTCGACGTGCTGATTTACAATATGTTTACGATGCTGATTGTGTTTGTGATCCGGTTCAACATGCTGCTGTACAAGAACAGTCGGGTACTGGCGCTATGAAGAACCGAATTAAGGTAGAACGGGCCGAAAAGAACATATCGCAGGCCGAACTGGCCGACCAGATTGGGGTCAGTCGCCAGACCATTAATTCAATAGAAACGGGACGCTACGTACCTTCGACCATTCTGGCGCTGAAAATGGCCAGGGTGTTTGACAAACGGGTCGAAGAGATATTTCAGCTGGAAGAAACCGATTAGGACATGCCGAATCTGTACATACTAGCGGGTCCAAACGGTGCAGGCAAAACAACAGCCGCGTACACGCTGCTTCCTGAGGTATTGCACTGTTATGAGTTTGTAAACGCCGATGAAATTGCTCGTGGTTTATCCCCGTTTCAGCCGGATACGGTCGCTTTTGAGGCCGGTCGGATTATGCTGCAGCGAATTGACCATCTGTTACAGCAGCGGGTAGATTTCGCGTTTGAGACGACGCTGTCTACCCGCTCGTATGTGCACACTATCCGGCGGGCGAGCGAGTTAGGGTACGACGTCACTCTTTTTTACGTTTGGCTTCAGTCTGTAGAACTGGCGAAGGAACGCGTTGCTATTCGGGTTTCGAAAGGAGGTCATAATATACCTCAGGATGTAATTGAACGACGTTACAAGAGAAGTTTGGAGAACTTAATGTCATTATATTTACCTGTTTGTACGCGAACAATAGTTGTCGATAATTCAGCCACCGAACTACAGCCAATTGCTGAATGTTGGGAAGGAGAATTGAAGCAGGTTTTTGACGAAATAAACTGGCAAAAGCTGATAGGGTATGGCAGATAAAAAATTATCTGTGGAAGGGCAACGATTAGTTGATGGAATGCGTCTGGCGGTCAAGCGGGTTATTGAGCAGGCCAAACGTAACGATGAAGAATTGGTTGTTTGGCGTGATGGTAAAGTTGTGCGTCTGAAAGCAAAAGAACTCTAGTTGATTATGAACCACCCACAAGCCGCCGAGCAATTCAACCGCGACGTTGACCGCACCACCTGGCATGATAAGGCCCTTTGGTTTGTGCGCCAGAAACGCGACCGCGCCGTATATCAGATACCCGAATGGGAGCAGTTACGCGAACTGGCCTCGCAGATTAAGAATCATACGCTGAGCCGGCTTGATGACTATCTGGAGGAGTTCGAGCGGAACGCGCAGCAGAACGGCATTCAGGTGCACTGGGCCGCCAACGCCGAAGAGCATAACCGCATTGTCTTATCCATTCTGCAAAAGCACAAGGCCACACGGATGGTCAAGAGCAAATCCATGCTCACGGAAGAATGTCACCTGAATCCGTTTCTGGAGAAACACGGCATTGAAGTAGTGGATACCGACCTGGGCGAGCGAATTATTCAGTTCAACCACGAGCCGCCGAGCCATATAGTGATGCCGGCTATTCATCTCAAGAAAGAGGATGTAGGACGGATATTCCATGAGCACCTGGGAACCCCTGCCGATGCCAGTGACCCGCAGTTTCTGGCCGAAACGGCACGGCAGCACCTGCGGCAGAAATTCGTAGCGGCCGATATAACGCTGTCCGGTGTAAACTTTGCTATTGCTGAAACCGGTGGCTTTGTCGTCTGCACCAACGAAGGTAACGCCGATCTGGGGGTAACCTTAACGCCGGTGCATATTGCCAGTATGGGTATTGAAAAGATTATTCCTAAACTGGAACACCTGGGCATATTTACCCGGCTGCTGGCCCGCAGCGCCACCGGTCAGCTCGTAACTACCTACACATCGCATTTTCACAAACCCCGGCCGGGTCAGGAACTGCACATTGTCATTGTCGATAATGGCCGCACGGAGCAGCTTGGCCGGCCCGACTTCCGTAACTCCCTGAAATGTATCCGGTGTGGAGCTTGTATGAATACCTGTCCGGTATATCGTCGGAGTGGTGGCCATAGTTACGATTATACCGTACCCGGTCCTATTGGCTCTATTCTGTCGCCCAATACCGACCTGAAAAAGCATAGCACGCTGCCCTTTGCTTCGACGCTCTGTGGCTCCTGCTCAGATGTTTGCCCGGTCAAGATCGATATTCACGTACAGCTGTATAAGTGGCGGCAGATTATCAGCAAGGAGAAGGCGATGCCGGCCAGCAAACGACTTGCCATGAAAGCGCTGGCTAATGTGCTGGCCCGTCCGACGCTCTATGCCCGCCTGGGTCGGATGGCCCGGAAGGCGCTCAGCCTGACTCCGCACGCCATCAGCCATGCCGGTGCTGTTAATCCCTGGGCTATTGCGCGCGAATTACCCGAACCGCCCAAGCAAAGTTTCCGGGATTGGTATGCACAGAACGCGGGTAAATCAGTAGAGACTCCTGTTTCACCGGCACCGGTGGTTGATCCTAACTAATTGTAAATTTTTATGGAGGCCGACCTGAACGTCGGGGGTACGTATGTCGTCGCGAGACCAGATTATTGCTAAAGTGCGGGCAAACAAGCCCCAGCCGCTTCCGTTGCCGGAGATCCCGGATTTTCAGCCGGACCCGGACCAAACCTTTACCCGGTTTGCCGAGGCACTGGCTTTTGTGGGCGGGCAGTTGGTGGAGTTACACACCGGCCAGGCGGTAGCGGATGTGGTACGGGAGCGGTTTCCGGATGCGAAGCGGATTGCTGCGTCGGTGCCACTGGAGGGTATCCACCTTATGCCGGTGAGTGTCAACACTGTTAAGGAGGAGCTCGAACAGGTCGATGTAGCCGTGCTGGCGGGTGTTTTTGCCGTAGGCGAAAATGCGGCTATCTGGGTACCGGAGTCTAATATGCTGCATCGGGCGCTGCCGTTTATTACGCAGCATCTGGTGCTGGTCATTGATCGGAACACCTTAGTGGCAACTATGCACGAAGCGTACCGTCAGATAGAAAAGAAGACGCTGAGTTACGGGGTGTTTATTGCAGGGCCTTCCAAAACGGCTGATATTGAGCAGTCACTGGTGATTGGGGCTCACGGTGCCCGCAGCCTGACCGTAATTGTGCGCTAACAAAATTGTTCATTTGTTGTTTTTCGCTAAAAACTGTTAGTTTTCGCGAAAAACAATTACCCTCCTTTGACTACATTTCAGCTCACTACTTGCCGACTTCGGCCCTGGCGCGAAGGAGACGAGGAGTCTTTGTCCAGGCACGCTAGCAACCGCAATATCTGGAACAACGTCCGGGATTTCTTTCCATACCCGTACACCATTCGCGATGCGCACTCGTGGGTGCGCTCCAACCGATCCTACCAGAACCCCACAAATCTTGCTATTGAGGTTGATGGGGTGGCCGTGGGCAATATCGGGTTTACCGTGAAAGATGATATCTACCGGTTCAACGCCGAAATCGGCTATTGGTTGGGCGAGGAGTACTGGGGGCGGGGCATTATGTCAGAAGCCATTCCGGTGATGGTCGGTTATATTTTTAAAAACTTTCAGGTTAACCGGATCTATGCCTGTGTGTTAGAGGGTAATATCGCGTCGATGCGGGTGTTGGAGCAGACCGGTTTCCGGCCCGAAGCGGTACTCCGGAAAGCGGCAGTAAAGAACAACCAGCCCCTCGACGAACACATCTTTGCCTTGTTGCGCGAGGAATATACCGAACCGGGCCGGTGAGAAGGCCGGGTTGGTTATGCCGCCTTTTTGCTGTTTCTTTGCCGAAATTTTGCCGGGATAGGGTCATGTCGAAGATAGTTGTTGCGATAGATGGGTATTCGAGTTGCGGAAAAAGTACGACCGCCAAAATTGTAGCCGCCCGCATGGGGTATGCGTACATTGACACCGGGGCCATGTACCGGGCCGTCAGTTTGTACTTCTTCCAAAACCATATCTCCCTTACAAATCCCAAAGAGATCCTGGCGGCACTGGAGCGTATTCAGATTTCGTTCAATTTTAACGCTCGTACCGGCAAAAATGAAACCTGCCTCAACGGCCTCAATGTCGAGGAGGAAATCCGGAAGATGTATATCTCCAACATGGTTAGCGAGGTCAGTGCTATACCCGAAGTCCGGCGGGCCATGGTGGCACAGCAGCAGCGGATGGGGCGCAGGAGAGGAGTGGTGATGGACGGTCGTGACATCGGTACCAAAGTTTTTCCGGATGCCGAGGTGAAGGTTTTTATGACCGCCGAAACATTTATCCGCGCCAAGCGCCGTCAGCAGGAGTTGCTCGAAAAAGGGGAACTAATTAATCTGGACGAGATCATCCAGAACATTGAAAAGCGCGACCGGATTGATACCACCCGCGCCGAAAGTCCCCTGGTGCAGGCTCCCGACGCTGAGGTGCTGGATACGTCTTACATGACCATTGAAGAGCAGGTCGACTGGGTCATTGACGTGATCGACCGGCGGGTTTCGGAACTCCACCGGGAGGGCCACTTCAATAAAGAAAATGCATGAACACCGCCGATTTCCTGATTGTCGGGCAGGGGGTAGGCGGGTCGGTGCTGGCCTGGACGCTCGATCGGCTCGGCTGCAAGGTCATTGTCGCCAATGCTGCCGAGTTGCCATCGGCATCGCGGGTAGCGGCCGGCATCGTTAACCCGCTGACGGGTCGTAAGCTGGTTCGTACCTGGAAGGCCGATGACCTGTTTCCGTTTCTCCATCAGTTTTATACCAGCATAGAGCAGCAATTGGGGGCTCATTTCTTCTTCCCGCTGGACATTTACCGACCCTTTCGCTCCATTGAAGAGCAAAATTCTTACCTTGCCCAGACAGCCGAGTCCTCTATTGGTAAGTACGTTCGTGAGCGGGTTAATAATGAGCAATACAAACCGTATATTCACAATCCGTACGGCGGTCTGGAGGTAACGCAGGCCGGCTGGGTTGATCTAATTGATTTTTTGGCGGCAATCCGGCAATATTTTCAAGATAAGAATCAGTTTATCGAGCAGGCCATCCTGCCTCAGGAATTGATGTATCCGGCTAAAGGGGCAATCTGGTATGACTGGCAGGTGCAGCAGGTAATCTTCTGCGACGGGGTGCAGGCGCAGGAGAACGCGCTTTGGTCCTGGTTGCCTTTTGCGCCGGTAAAAGGGCAGGTACTGACGGCCCGGGTGGAGGACTATCCCATCCGGAATGTGGTCAACCAGGGCGTGTTTATTTTACCGGTTGATAATAAGACGCTTAAAATCGGTGCCACTTACACCTGGCACGACCTGAATTGGCAAACATCCGATGATGCCCGTTCGTTCTTAGAGACAAAAGTGAAAGAAATACTGAAGATACCGTATGAGGTGATTCAACAGCAGGCAGGTATCCGGCCGTCAACGAATGACCGGCGGCCGTTTCTCGGCCTTCACCCGGCAAATCCGGCGGTGGGTATCTTTAACGGACTGGGTACAAAGGGTGTATCACTGGCTCCGTATCTGGCGCATGAGTTTGCCCGCTTTCTGTTGTATGGTGAAGAATTAGCGGCCGAAGTGAATATTAACCGGCATCTTTCGTTATATTACCGTATTAGTTCATAGTGTTTTTTCGGGTATCGGTTGGATTATTATGCGTAAGCAATACATTCTTTTCTTCATAGCCTGGCTGGGGGTACTGTCGGGGACTACCGCACAGATTTACCCATCCATGGAACAGTTCGGTAAAAACCGGATTCAGTACCGGCAATTTGACTGGAAGCTGGTCAAGACCGCTAATTTTGAAATCTATTTTTATCAGGACGGAAATCAGTTGGCCAATTTGGCTGCTCAGTATGCCGAGTCGGAGTTCGACCGCATCACCGAACTGCTTGGCTACACACCCTACAACCGGATCAAGGTATTTCTTTTTAACTCTCCGCAGGAATTAGCGCAGAGCAATATCGGGCTCAGCACCCATGGTGATCTCAACGGTCGCGAAATAGATCTGGCAAAATCGCGGCTGGAGATTGCCTTCACCGGCGATCAGATTAGTTTTCGCAGGCAACTTGTCCACGACATAACCATGCTGTTCGTGTACGATATGCTTTACGGTGGCAGTTTAAAAGACGCCTTACAAAGCTCGCTACTGCTAACCCTGCCCGACTGGTTTATGCCCGGCATTGCGGCCTATGCCGCCGAAGGCTGGAGCACCGACCTCGATGACTATATGCGGGATGTGGCTCTGAACCACCCGGTTCGTAAGCCTTCCCTGCTGATGGGCAAAGAAGCCGAGCGGATCGGTCACTCCATCTGGAACTATATCGCTCAGAAATACGGCCGCGATAATATATCGAATATTCTGAACCTAACGCGGATCATCCGCAACGAACAGAGCAGTATTGCCAGCACTCTGGGCGTGCCTTATAACCGGTTTCTGCGGGATTGGCGGGAATATTATGCCGGTATGGCCAAAACGGTTACGCAATCCTATCAGCAGGGGCAGGACGATTTTCGAATCAAGATCGGTTCGGCGGGAGCTCCTTTTCAGCTGAATAACCTTAAGCTGAGCCCGGACAAACAATTTATTGCCTACACGACTGTCCGCGACGGAAAATTCAACGTGGAGGTGGTGAATACGACTACCCGCAAGCGATTGTCGGTTTTAAACGGCGGGTACCGGCAGGACGAGCAGAATCTCCGGCCTACGACTCCGCTGGTAGCCTGGCAGCGAGGCAATAACCTGGTGGTAGTGAGCAATGAAAAAGGAAAATCATACCTATACACCTTTACCGATGTCGATAAACGGCCGAAAATTAAAGACCGGCGGGTGATTCAGGGCTTAACGCAGGTAGTGTCTATGGACGCGTCGGAAGATGGGTCCAGCCTGATTATGAGCGCCGACCGGAAAGGACAGAATGATTTGTATCTCTATAGTATTGGCCGGGGCACGTACCAGCAACTGACCAATGATCTTTACGATGATATGAACCCCGCCTTTGCCGGGCGGACTACTACCCCCATCGTCTTTTCCTCAAACCGTTTGCAGGATACGCTGGGCGTCGATAAAGGCTCGTATAAGACCATCCGCGACCGCATGAGTCTGTTCCTGCACGAAGGTGGTGCACGGGCTGCTTCCGTAACCCGGCTGACGGATTCACTACGCCATGCCGTACAGCCGCTAGCCGCCGGCGAAAACACCATATATTACCTCAGCGATGCCGCTGGTATCCGGAACTTGTACCGGCTAGATACCACAACCAGGCAGGTTCGTCAGCTGACGGCCTTCCCGTACGGAATTCACCTGTACAACCTGAATCCGGCCAATGGGGGCTTCGTATATAGTACCATCCAGAACGGCGATATCTATATCAGCTACCGGAGCAAGCTGGATCTGAACCAGTCGGTGCAAACCACACCCACACAGCGGAATATCAGCCTGGGCTTCACGCCTTCGGCAGAGACAACGCCGGCGCAGCGAGCGGTAAGCCCGACCGATACGACAACCCGGCCGGTAACACAGGTATCTCAGGCTACTCCCAGCGGCCGGTCAGATCTGGAGCCGGGTGAAGTCAATACCGATAATTACCAGTTTGACGAAGACGTGCTGAAAGCCGCCGAATACCGTCAGCGCCGGACGCTGCCCAGTTCGCCGACTAGTATTGCCCCTCCACGCAACCGTCGCCGGGAAAACATCACCATCCGGGGCCCGTTTGACTATCAGGGTTTGTTTATCGCCAACGATGCCAGCTCGGCCTGGCGGGTAGACCCTATCCGGGGCTTTGGCTACACGCAGACCATTACCATGAATGATCTGCTGGAAAACCATATTATTAAGGCCGGTCTGTTTATTACCACCAACCTGCGTAACAGTGATCTGTTTGCCGAGTACAACAACCTGACCCACCGCGTCGACTACGGTGCCAGGGTAGACCGGCAGACCTTATTTTTGGATAACGGTGGGTTAAGTCAGAAATACCGGTATAACCGGGTAGCCGCATCGGCGTCTTATCCCTTGTCGGTTACCAGCCGGTTTACCATATCTCCTTCTTATACCGTTACCCGGTTGCTGGATCTGTCGTTCATCGGCCAGCCAGACCGCACCTCCGAATACGGTGGTCTGCGGGGTGAGTTCGTATACGATAATACCAAAGTGAACGGCATGAACATGCTGGAGGGTACCCGGTTCAAAGCCCGCTACGATGAGTACGTAGGTGTGCGGAACATCAACGAGAGCTTCAACCGGTTTATGTTTGACCTGCGGCATTACCAGAAACTGCACCGCGACCTGATGCTCGCTGTCCGCGTGTCGTATGGGCAATCGGGCGGAGCCGCTCCAAAACAGAGTACACTGGGTGGTATGGAAAACTGGATTGCCCGCCAGTTTGAGCCATCGGCGAGAAACCCGGTGCAGGTACCTAATCCGTTACAGGATACCCGCGACGATTACCGCGACGTATTTTTCCTCGACTTTGCCGCCCCGCTGCGTGGCTTCAGACTGGGTAAGTTGACCGGTAACAGCCATTTGTTGCTAAATACCGAATTTCGAATTCCGCTGGTGCGATACCTCTATCGGGGAACCATTACCTCCAACTTCCTGCGGAACCTGCAATTGGTGGCATTCTCCGACATTGGTACGGCATGGACTGGAAAAGGGCCCTTTAGCCGGCAGAACAGCCTGAATACTGAAGTGGTCGGTGGGGGTAATCTGCCGTTCCGGGCAACGGTTACAAATTTCAAGAATCCATTCCTGATTGGTTACGGAGCAGGCATACGCACCATGCTGTTCGGCTATTATGTCAAATTCGACTATGCCTGGGGGCTGGAAAACAATGTGGTTAGCAAAGCCATTCCTTACCTGACGCTGGGTTATGATTTCTGATAGCAGAATCCTGTAAGGGTAGACAAAGTCCTGACTGTGAAACGAGTCAGGACTTTGTTTTTAGAGGGGCTGGGCTCGACGATCAGGATAATCTTCCTAAGCAGTTTGGTCAATATGATTTTTTTGGCATAATTTTAGCAGTCTCCGACGGACCTCATCTGATTAAAGAAACAGGAAGCGGAGATGGCTAATAGCTGTTGTTCAACATAAAGTTTTTTGGTTGCGCTATCTGTAAGTTGTTCATATATAAGCTTTTGAGGGGTTGTATTTGCTGCCTTATTGTATGACTTCCGGTTTGGCATAGTTTTAGTTAACTTTTAAGAGCCAATAAATGCCTTCCTGGTTCACTTGTTTTTCGCTGAAAATCGAAAGACATACTGGCTGCTTTTCAGCAGCAGGAAGGGGCAGGTCTTATCGAGTATACATCGCAAATCAGTTGCAGATGAAAGAAACTTCTACGCTAACTATTGTCCCTCATCTTACTCTGTCGGCCGGGCCTGGTACCCGTCGGCAGGCGATGAATCTGAAGTCGATACTATTCTGCCTTACAGCGTTTATTGGAACGCTTTTCTCCGTTGGCGCTATGGGACAGGCCGCCACGGCAGATCTGAGTCTTCGTAAGCAGGTTAGCAACAGCCGCCCGCAACTGAACGATGTAATTTCTTATACGTTAGTAGTCCGGAACAGCGGCCCCGGCACGGCCACTAATGTAACCATACGGGATCAGTTGCCAGCGGGCGGAACCCAGTTTGTGTCGAGTAACGCGCTCCGGGGAAGCAATACGTTTAGTTCGGCTACGGGCATGTGGACGGTGGGTACGGTGGCACCCAACGACTCGGCGGTTCTTGTCATCAGTACCCGCGTTCTCGAACGGGGTGTTTGGTTCAATATAGCGGAGGTTATGACAGCCAGCCCGTTGGACACGGATTCGCAGCCGGGCAACGGCAATCTGCTGGAGGATGACTATGCTTCGGTTTGTTTTTCGGTGCCAGTGTTCTGGTATCCCGGCGATGAATTCACCATTTCAATTCCAACCGGATATACGGGTATTCGCTGGTTCCGGAACGGACAGCAGATAGGAACAGCCGCCGTGTCGCCCACGCTCGCTATGATGAACCCCGACAGTTCGCTGCTGATCCGAAGTCCAGGCATCTATACCTTTCAGACGACCCGAAACGGCTGTGTTTCGGGTAACTGCTGTGATATAGAGATTATACAGGGACCGTACGGGTCGATTGGCGACTTTGTATTCAGGGACCTGAACGAAAATGGCTTACAGGATGATGGTCCGAATACCGGTGTTGCCGGTGTTCAGGTTGCGTTATATACGGCTACCGGCACAAACCCACTGCGCACGATTCTTACGGATGCCAATGGCTTTTACCGGTTCGATTCATTGCAGTCCGGTACGTACCGGGTTCGTTTTATTGCGCCATCAGGGCAGCAGTTTACAACCGCGAACGCTGGCGCTAATGATGCCATTGACAGCGATGCCGGGCCAGATGGTTTTACCGGCCCGATTACCATTAATGCTGAACAGCCAGCCAATACCATCGGCCGTACAAACAATACGGTTGATGCCGGTCTCCGGCCGGTTACCGGTCCCTGTAATGTCGAATCACCGCCCATTGTTTGTGTAGTACCGAACATCTGCGTTGGTGGCAGCACACAAATTACGGCTATTGGTTGTGCTAATGGTACTATCCGGTGGTCAGATGGACAAACCGGGTCTACCATAACGGTATCTCCTCAGACAACTACTACTTACTCGGCCAGCTGCGTAATCGGTGCTTGTGTTAGTAATAGCTCCAACCTCATTGTTGTCAATGTGGTAAATCCGCAACCGCCCACTATTGTAGCCAGCTCAACAGCGATCTGCGCCGGTGATTCTGTGCGGTTGACGGCTCTTGGCTGCGAAGGAGGTACTATACAATGGTCTGAAGGCGGACAATCAGGCCGCTCCATTCTGGTGCGTCCGCAGGTAAACACCACGTATACCGCAATTTGCCGGCAGGCTAACTGCCTGAGCACCCCGGCGACAGTGGTCATAAATGTTGGCGCTAATCTGCCCAAGCCGACCGTAGTCTGCAGCCTGACCCAGGTATGTCCGGGCGAACAAGTTACCCTAAGTGTTGTTGGTTGTGACGGTATCCCGTTGTGGAGTACAGGACAGACTACTTCATCGATAACCGTAACGCCCACAGTCGGTAACAATACGTATTATGTAGAATGCCGCCGGGGGAACTGCGTCAGCCCACGTTCCGATAATTTCATTATAAATATTGCTAATCCGACCGTACCAACCATTGCTGTCAGCTCATCTACGATTTGCGTGGGTGGCACCGTATCGCTGACAGCAACCGGCTGTAACGGAACGGTTACCTGGTCAAACGGCATGAGCGGCTCGGTTATTTCTATGTCGCTGAATGCCAGCCAGACATTTACTGCGCAATGCCGGATCGGAAATTGTCTGAGCAATCCATCGGTGGGTGCTACCGTGAATGTGGTTACACCCGCTGCCCCAACGATTACCGTTCAGGGCAGTACGCTGGTCTGTGCGGGTGATGTAGTTAATCTGTCGACAACCAGCAGTTGTCTGGGTGGAACCATCGTCTGGAGCAACGGAGCAACGGGTCAGAATATTAGCCTGGTAGCTTCAGCTACTCAGGACGTCTTCGCCTATTGTCAGATAGGTAGTTGCCGGGGCGCAGAATCCAATCGGATCCGTATTAATGTTACTACTGTAGGTACCCCGCCAACGGTAACGGCTTCATCGCTATCGGTATGTGCCGGTAGCTCCGTAACCTTGACCGCTGCCAATTGCACCGGCAATGTGATCTGGTCGAACGGGCAGACCGGCAGCAGTATCGTGGTGACACCTACAGCGCAGCTGAATCAGTTCTCGGCTGTATGTCGGGTTGGTACATGCGGCAGTCCGGCGTCTAATACCGTAACGATTACCATAACCCCCGGAGCGGTGGCGCCACCAACGGTAACGGCTTCATCGCTGACAGTCTGTGCCGGCAATTCGGTGACGCTGACGGCGGCTAACTGCGCCGGATCAGTGATCTGGTCGAACGGGCAGACCGGCAGCAGTATTGTGGTGACACCAACGGCCCAGCTAAACCAATTCTCTGCTGTATGTCGGGTGGGGACCTGTAATAGTCCAACCTCAAATGTAGTTCAGATAAATCTAGCCAACCCGAATGTTCCGCCGACGGTAACGGCCTCGTCGCTGACCACCTGTGCGGGTAGCTCGGTCACCCTAACGGCGGCTAACTGCGCCGGCACCGTCATGTGGTCCAACGGACAAACGGGAACCAGCATTGTAGTTACCCCGACGGCCCAGCAGAATCAGTACTCCGCCATGTGCCAGGCGGGGGCGGCCTGTACCAGTCCATCGTCTAACACGGTAACTATTACTATAACCCCCGGAGCGGTGGCACCTCCCATAGTGACGGCAACCTCGCCGACAGGTTCAGCCTCCTCGCAGCCGGGTGCCACTTCATCACTAACCGTGTGCGCCGGTACCTCGGTGACTATGACCGCAGCCGGTTGTACCGGCACGGTTGTCTGGTCGAACGGACAGACAGGAGCCAGCATTATTGTGACACCGACTGCTCAGCAGAGCCAATTTACGGCTGTCTGCCAAAGTGCCTGTACGAGTCCGGCCTCAAACCCGATTACGGTTATTGTTGTGCCTGTAGGTACACCGCCGACCATAACGGCCTCGTCGCTGACCACCTGTGCGGGCAGCTCGGTCACCCTGACGGTAGCTAATTGTGCTGGTACGGTGGTATGGTCCAATGGACAGACGGGAGCCAGCATTGTTGTCGCGCCCACCGCCCAGCAGAATCAATACTCGGCCGTGTGCCGCGTAGGCGCATGTTCCAGTCCGCCATCCAATACAGTCCAGATTACCATATTACCTGAACTTCCCAAGCCGACAGTTGTCTGTAGCGCTACGCAGGTTTGTCCGGGTGGAGAACTAACGCTTACAGTAGTGGGATGCGTAGGCACGCCGATCTGGAGCACGGGACAAACAACAACCGATATTATTGTCAGACCCGTTCCGGGTAATAATACGTATTCGGTGGTCTGCCGGCAGGGAGCCTGTACCAGTCCACGTTCTGATAATTACACCATTGACATAGCTAATCCGGTGGTGCCGGCTATTGCCGCCAGTTCCAGTACAATTTGCGTGGGCGGCACGGTATCGCTGACGGCTTCGGGTTGCTCCGGTGCCGTGAGCTGGTCCAATGGACAGACGGGCTCCGTCATTAATGTAACACTCACCGCCAACCAGACCTTCTATGCACAATGCCGGGTCGGAAGCTGTTTGAGCAATCCATCCAATGGAGTGACGGTAAACGTTGCCAATCCGGCAACGCCAACAATTACCGTTCAGGGCAGTACGCTGGTGTGTGCAGGTGATGTGGTCAATCTGTCGACTACCAGTAGTTGTCCGGGCGGAACCATCGTCTGGAGCAATGGCGCTACCGGGCAGAATATCAGTCTTGTCGCATCGGCTACGCAACAGGTATTCGCCCGCTGTCAGGTGGGAGGGTGCCAGAGTGCTGAGTCAAACCGCATTACTATTAACGTAAACAATACCGGCACGCCACCAACCATAACGGCTTCGTCGCTGACCGTATGCAATGGCGGCACCGTTACATTGAATGCCGCCAACTGTGCCGGTACGGTTGTCTGGTCCAATGGACAAACAGGTACCAGTATAACCGTTTCGCCAACTCCGCAACAGAATCAGTTCTCGGCTATTTGTCGGGTAGGCACTAGCTGTGGCAGTCTGCCGTCCAATGTTGTCCAGATTGCCGTCACGACCCGGCCCCGGCCAACGGTTATCTGTAGCGCCGAGTCGGTATGTCCCGGCCAGTTCCTGACGCTGATCGTTCAGAATTGTGATGGTACGCCGGAGTGGAATACCGGGCAGACGACCAGTAGTATCGTTGTGTCGCCTACCACGACCACCACGTATAATGTAGTGTGTCGCAATGGGCAGTGCGTAAGCGACCGGTCACAGGACTACACCATCACTGTAAATCAGACGCCAAGGCCAACTATCACGGCATCGTCTACGCTGGTCACCGCCGGTTCCAGTGTGACGCTGACAGCTACCGGTTGTCCGGGAACAGTAACCTGGTCGAATGGTATGACTGGCAGCTCTATTGTGGTGCCGCTGCAAATAGACCAGAGCTTTGTGGCCTTCTGCCGTTCTCAGGGTTGCCTGGGAGAAGCATCCAGCAGTATCGCCGTATCGGTACGGGGTGGTACCACGCAGCCGCAAAACCAGAGTGCGTCCATTGGGGTAGCGCTGGCGCTGGTGGCCAGGGATCAACTGTCGACCAATACTTACCGACTACGGTACAGGGCTACTGTCCAGAACTTTGGTAATGTGCCGCTGACAGGCGTGCAGATAATGGGCGATCTGGCCAACTCATTTGCTGCTCCAACCTCATTCTCGGTAATAGGAGCGCCGGTTGTTCGGGCGGGTAGTAACCTGGTTGTCAACCCGGCGTTTACCGGCAGGCCGACCGCCGGTACAGAACTGCTGTTACCCGCCAGCCGACTTAATGTGGGTGAACGTGATTCAGTATTCATCGTCGTCAATGTGGTGTTAGCCGGGAATCAGGGACCGTTCTTCAGCAGTGTGCTGGCAACCGGCTATACCGAAAGTCCGGTAACGCTGGTGCAGGATCAGTCGAACAACGGATTTGATCCGAATCCGGTAGGGAACACGCCGACGCCGGTACGCTTTGATGTGCCGACAGCCATGTTAGGTGTGGCCAAAGCGGTTAGTACCCCGGTGCCGGTGCCGGGTAGTCCGGGGGTATATGATCTTACTTATACCATTCGGGTGACCAACCTGGGGACCGAAGACTTGAGCAACGTCCAGGTAAGTGATAACTTAGCCCAGAATTATGGCAGTGGCGTCCTGATTGTCAGCAACCCGATCAGTGTTTCGACGGATGCCGGATTTACACCTAACGCGGGCTTCACGGGTCAGGGGCTACTCATCAATATGCTTAACAGCAACCTGAGTAACCTGCCACGTGGCGCTACCCGGAGTGTACGGTTTACGGTTCGGATCAATGTGAGTAACGCCAACCGGACTACCTTTAATAACACGGCAATTGCCATGGCCCAAACCGCTGGTGGCACTATGGTCAGGGATACATCAACGGCCGGCTCCAATGCTGACCCGGACAACGACCTTGATCCGCGTAACAACAGCCAACCGACACAAATTGTGCTGACTGGCTCACCACTGGAAGCCCGGCTTGGGGTAGCTAAGTCTGTAAAAGATACAGTACGGCAGGCTAACGGCAGTTACGACGTGACCTATCAAATCGTGGTGAAGAACTATGGCTCCGATGAGTTAACACATGTGCAGCTTACCGATAGTCTGAACCGGGTCTTTAATACAGTCAGCGGAGCCACCTTTACGGTAGTTGGACCGCCACAGGCTTCCTCGAATAGTAAACTTATTGTAAACAGTGGCTTCAATGGTAGCTCCGACACACGTCTGGTCATTGGTGAGAGTCTAAGTATACTTGCTGCCGGACAGGCCGATACCGTTCTGTTTAGGATCAATGTGGTGACCGATGGCCGGAGCAATACCTTCCTGAACTCGGTTTATGGGGTGGCCAGGGCGGGTACTACTACGGTAATCGATGTGTCGACCGACGGTCTTGATCCGGACCCGAATGGCAACGAGGACCCGACAGAAGTCACCGAGAGCGAAGCAACACCGCTTTCTTTACCAGCAACGACAACCGGTACGGTATTTGTGCCGGGCGGTTTCTCGCCGAACGGCGACGGTATCAACGACACCTTTGTCATCAGCGGTACCGAAGGCCTGACGGTTAGCCTTGAGGTGTACAACCGGTGGGGACATCTGGTGTACAAGAGTGATGACTACAAAAATGACTGGGATGGCAGGTCAAATACGGGTGTGCAGGTAGGTAACGCTACCGGTGGATTACCTGAGGGAACCTACTATTACGTCGTCAGACTGAGCGACGGGCGAGAATATGTGAAATACCTGACGATTAACCGCTGATAGCACATGGTAAAGAAACGTTTATTAACAATTGGAGCAATTGCGCTGTCGGCTATCCTGGCTGGTAGCGGCCGGGTCCTGGCTCAGCAGGATAAGATGTTCTCGCAATACATGTTCAACATGATGGCGCTGAACCCTGCCTATGCCGGAAGTCGTGATGTGTTGAGTGCAACGGCTCTTTACCGGTCGCAGTGGATGGGTATGGAGGGTGCTCCGCAAACGGCTACGTTTACGGCTGATATGCCGCTGAACCAGGAACGGATTGGCGTTGGACTACAACTTTACAACGACCGCGCTGGTATCGATAATGAAAGTGGTCTTTTTGCATCATACGCTTTTCGCATCAAACTCAGCGAGCGTTCTACGCTGGCGCTGGGCCTGCAGGCCGGCGCTGCCTGGCTGGTTCGTAATTTTATGGGCGTGCAGCTTACACCGGGTAATATGGGCCCGGTTGACCCGGCTTTTTCCACCAATGTCAGCAAGGCATTGCCAAATTTCGGGACAGGGATCTTTCTGAGCAATGACCGGTCTTACATCGGTGTATCGGTGCCACGTTTGATCAAAAACCGACTGAGCGATTACGAATACGGTAATTACCAGTCTGTGCAGCGCCGGCACGCCTATGGTATGGCCGGGTTTGTGGTGGGTGTAAGCCCAAACCTGAAGCTTAAACCTTCTGTACTGGTAAAATATGCGGAAGGCGCTCCGCTCGGGTTCGACGGTAACCTGAACCTCTGGATTGCGGAGCGGGTTGGCATTGGTACTTCCATTCGGAAGAACCAGTTCTCTACCTGGACAAGAGAATCAACGGATGCCATTGTTGGGATGGTTGAACTGCAACTGACCGACCAGTTCCGTATGGGGTATGCCTATGACCGAACGCTGAACCGGCTTGGTCTGGTGGCGCCCAGTTCGCACGAACTGATGGTGCGGTATGAATTCGGGTTTACGAAGAACCGTATCTTGACCCCACGCTATTTCTGATACATTTACCTGAAGATGTAAGGAAAGTAAAGGCCTGTTCCCTCCATGGAGGGAATAGGCCTCACTGTTTACAGAAAACAGGATATTCCGCTCAGCGCACAGCTTGGGCCGCTGCCCGTCCGGCCGTTCGACCGGAGAATATACAGCCTCCCAGAAAAGTGCCTTCCAGCGCCCGGTAGCCGTGCATACCTCCTCCACCAAATCCGGCTGCTTCACCGGCAGCATACAACCCGGCTATTGGCTGCCCATTGCTCCCCAATACGCGACCGGATAAGTCAGTTTCCAGCCCACCCAGGGTCTTGCGGGTGAGAATATGCAGACGTACGGCAATCAGCGGCCCAAAGGCCGGGGCCAGTATCCGATGTGGTCTGGCGGTGCGGATCAGCCGGTCGCCAATGTAGTGTCGCGCGCCGTTAATGGCCGTTATCTGGCCGTCTTTACAGTACGGATTCATGATCTGGCGGTCGCGGGCAACAATCTGGTGTTCCAGGCTGGCCAAATCAATCAGCGGCTCTCCAACCAGGTCGTTCATGCCTTGCACCAGATCAGGCAGGTTATCTTTCACAACAAAATCAACACCTTTTTGCTTGAAGGCTTCAACTGGAGCCGGGGCCCCTTTGCCCACCGCGCGGCCGAGGGTCATTTTCCAGTTTTTGCCGGTGAGGTCGGGATTTTGCTCGGAGCCGGAGAGCGCAAATTCGTGCCGGATGATTTTCTGGGTAAGCACAAACCAGGTATGGTCGTAGCCGGTTTGCCGAATATGCTGGAGCGTGCCCAGGGTATCGAAGCCGGGGTAGAGCGGACCGGGCAGCCGGTTGCCACGGGCATCGAACCAGAGCGACGAAGGACCGGGCAGGATACGGATGCCGTGGCGGCTCCAGATCGGCGCGTAGTTCTGAATGCCTTCGGTATAGTGCCACATACGGTCCCGGTTTATGAGGTTGCCCCCGGCTGCTTCGGTAATGGCCAGCATCCGGCCGTCTACGTGGTCAGGAACACCGGAAATCATAAATTTGGGTGGTACGCCCAGCCGTTGCGGCCAGTTCTGGCGGACCAGGTCATGATTGGCTCCAATACCGCCGGAGGTGATTACTACAGCCTGTGCCTTGAAGGTGAAGTCTTCCAGGACTACTCTGGAACTCTTCTCACCCCGTTGAACCGTGCTGGGCTCCAGAATGTCTCCTTGTATACCATCGACAGTGCCGTTGGTCAGCGTCAGTTCATTGACCCGGTGGCGGAATTTTAGGGTAATCAGGCCGCGCTTTACGGCCTCACGAACGCGATGTTCGAACGGAGCGAGCACACCGGGGCCTGTGCCCCAGGTAACGTGAAAGCGGGGTACCGAATTACCGTGTCCAATGGCTCCGTACCCACCCCGCTCAGCCCAGCCGACAACCGGGAAGAAACGAAGGCCCTGCTGGTAGAGCCAGGAGCGCTTCTCACCGGCTGCGAAAGCAACGTAAGCTTCGGCCCATTGGCGGGGCCACTTATCTTCGGGCCGGTCAAAGCCGGCTGTGCCCATCCAGTCTTCCAGTGCCAGGTCGTAGGAGTCCTGGATGCCCAGCCGTCGCTGCTCCGGTGAGTCGACCAGAAATAAGCCTCCGAAGGACCAATAGGCCTGACCGCCCAGGTTTTGCTCCGGCTCCTGATCGACCAGCAGTACCCGTCTGCCGGCATCAGCGAGTTCGGCCGCTGCTACCAGACCCGCCAGGCCGGCCCCGACAATAATTACATCTGCCTCCGTTTGCATTTCCGTTTATGAAGTTACAGGAGCAGGTAAATTAGAAAATGAATAGAGCTAAACCAAATGGAATGGTTTATGGCAATACAGAAGGCATGAACAAAAAAAGCCGGACAACTTACGTTATCCGGCTCTTAGCGTAGTCATCAAAATCGTTAGCCCTGCTTTATGAGTTGTATCTCACAGTGCAGCTTGATATCATCGCTTACTACAACGCTACCCGCTTCGGTTACCGCGTTCCAGGTCAATCCAAACTCTTTTCGGCTGATTTTGCCGTCTACGGTAAAGCCTGCTTTTGTCTGGCCGTAAGGGTCAACCACCGTACCGGCGGCTTCTACGTTGACAGTAAGTGGTTTGGTGACGCCCCGGATCGTTAAATCACCATGCAGTAGGTAGTCGTCTCCGTCGGGTTCAAAGTGTTTACCGACGAATTTGATCTGAGCGTGGTTTTCCGCATCAAAAAAGTCGGCCGAGCGCAGGTGAGTGTCGCGCTGTTCGTTGTTTGTATTAATGGAGTCCACATCCGCCGTGAACACAATATGGGATGCTTTGGTAAAATCGTCACCCTCCGTTTCAACTTCCAGATTGAACGTCTTGAAGTATCCCGTAACCGTGGTAATCATCAGGTGTTTTACCTTAAACTGGACCTCACTATGTGCCGTATCGATGACCCATTTCGTGGTCGTCGAGGTTGAATAAGCCGTTTCCATAACTTTGTTGAGATTTGTTGCTGGATAAAATATTGTAACTCTATAGTTAAACTATGTTATTTATAAAAAGGTTGAAGGCTGATGCGCTAAACGGATTTACCTATACGTAGGTAGTGAGGAAAGGCCGGCATAAGCAGAAACATGGCCCTAGCCTTCGGCTTCCTCCTCAAGCAGCGGCTCCAGCACCTGCCACACGTTTTTAGCGACAACTTTATGCCCTTCAGGAGTGGGGTGAATGCCATCCGGCAGATTAAGCCGTCGGATACCGCCGACGCCTTCCAACAGAAATGGAATTAGAGCCAGGTTGTTTTCCCTGGCCAGTTCTTTATAGAGTTCACGGAAACGCGAGGTATACTCCGGCCCCATATTGGGCGGAATCTGCATCCCGGCAATCACGATCTTAGCCTCTGGACTTTTAGCCTTTACCGTATCAATGATTGCCTGTAGATTCTGTTTGGTCGCTGTTAGCGGAATACCCCGCAGCCCGTCATTACCGCCCAACTCCAGCACAAAGATAGAAACTGGTTGCCGCAGCACCCAGCCGATCCGGCTTCGGCCGCCGGCGGTCGTTTCTCCGCTAAGTCCAGCATTAACTACTTTGTATTGGTACCCGGCCGAGTCTAGTTTAGCCCCGATGAGGGCAGGAAACGCCTGCGAGGGCTCGATTCCGTAACCAGCGGTGAGGCTATTCCCATAGAACAGAATAATCTTTTCAGTGGTGGGTTGTTCAGCAGGCTTCTGCGTGTTGCTGTTTTCTGCATTGGCCCCTTTCCGTCGCTGACTGGTTTCGGCCTGGTTTTCGCCGGAATCACACCCCCAGAGTGAACCCAGCAGCAGGCTGATCAGCAGGAATGTATAGGCGCGAATGAGGCTTGGTTGGTTCCGCAATTTCATAATCAGATTCATAGTCTCTGTAAAGTACGAATATACCAAATCGGTTATTACCCGCTCAACAGTTTATTATTCCATTTATTAACTTATCCTTGATAATGTAGGGAGTTATGGGTAAACTCAATCTCGGTACAGTCTGTTATACAGAAGGTATTACCGTATAGTTTACCCATTTAAAAACGTTTATATATGGTCGGGGGTTCGTCCGGCATTCTTTTTATACAAGCCTTATGAGTATTCTGCGCGTAGAGAATTTAACAAAAGCCTATCAGAGTGGTGACCGTACCCTGACGGTTCTGGATAATGTGAGTTTTGAGATACAACCCGGCGATACCTTTTCAATTGTCGGACCATCGGGCAGTGGAAAAACAACGCTGCTGGGTCTTTGCGCCGGTCTGGACCGCGCTTCGTCGGGCAGCGTATATCTGAATAATATTAAGCTGGACAACTTAAGTGAAGACCAGCGGGCGGCCGTCCGGAATAAGTATGTAGGATTTATCTTCCAGAATTTTCAGTTGCTGCCGACCCTGACCGCGTTGGAAAACGTAATGGTGCCGCTCGAACTTCGGGGCGAAAAAGGGGCCAGGCGCACTGCTCAGGACTTGCTGGAACGCGTTGGTCTAGGGCAGCGGGGCCATCATTACCCCACTCAGCTTTCCGGAGGTGAACAACAGCGGGTATCGCTGGCGCGGGCCTTTGCCAACCGCCCCAAGATTCTCTTTGCCGACGAGCCCACCGGTAACCTGGATACCGACACCAGCGCCCGCGTTGTCGACCTCATCTTCGATTTGAACCGCGAAGCCGGCACCACGCTGGTTCTGGTTACCCACGACCTGGAACTGGCCTCCCGCACCCAGCGCATCATCCGTATCAAAGGCGGCACCCTCGTCTCCGACACGATCACCGATAACGCAACGATCTTCAAAGGATAAAATTAGTTTCAGGTTCCAGGTTTCATATTAGATAGTGAGTAAACAACTTGAAACCTGGAACCTGAAACTACAATTCTCATGGACAATCCCATCGAAAAAATAAATGTGCCGGCGGCTTCGCTGTTCAGCCCCTGGCTGTGGAAAATGGCCTGGCGCGACAGCCGCAGGAGCCGGCAGCGGCTCCTGCTGTTTATGTCGGCCATTGTGCTGGGCATTGCGGCTCTGGTAGCGATCAACTCCTTTGGCGATAATCTGGCGCGTAGCGTAGAGGATCAGGCGCGTGAACTGTTAGGTGCCGATCTGGTACTAAGCTCCGGGGGAGAGGGTAAACCAAAAACGCAGGAGTTTTTACGGTCCATCGGCAAAGACCGGAGCTATGAAATATCCTTCCCGTCTATGGTATTCTTTCCTTCGTCGGGCGGAGTGCGGCTGGCGCAGGTGAAGGCCCTGGAGGGTAAGTTTCCCTATTATGGCGTGTGGGAGACGCAGCCGGTTGCGGCCGTAAAGGCGTTTCGGAAAGCCGGGGACACCCAGGAACGGGTAGCCCTGGTGGATGATGCCTTACTGGTGCAGTTGGGAGCTCAGCCCGGCGACTCGGTAAAGATCGGAAAGCTCATGTTCCGGGTGGCCGGTCGCGTGATGAAAACTCCGGGACAGGCGGCTATTGCGACCACGGTGGCACCTGCGGTGTTCATTCCGTTGCCACTGCTTAAAGAAACCGGGTTGCTGCAGCGGGGCAGCCGGGCGCAGTATAAATACTATTACCAGTTTGCGCCCAGTTTTGATGTCGACAAATACGTAAAAGGTATTGAGGATCAGCTGGACAAAGCGGGTTTTAACTACGACACCATCTCTGAACGGAAGCGGCAGACCGGACGGGCTTTCGAGGACCTGACTAAATTTCTTAACCTCGTAGCGTTTGTGGCTTTGCTGCTGGGATGTGTAGGCGTAGCCAGTTCGGTACATCTGTACATCAAAGAAAAAGTAGCTTCGGTAGCTGTCCTGCGGTGCATTGGTGCCACAGGCCGGCAGGCGTTTCTGATTTACCTGATTCAGACCTCGCTGATGGGCCTGTTGGGTGCTATTTTGGGCGCTGTGGTGGGCTCAGCAGTACAATTAGTATTGCCAGAAATATTTGGTAGCTTCCTGCCTGTTCAGGTGGCTGTTGCAGTATCGCCGAAGGCCGTGCTACAGGGCGTAAGCACCGGATTGGTGATTGCCGTGCTGTTTGCGCTATTGCCTTTGCTGGTGGTCCGGAAAGTATCACCGCTACGGACACTTCGTACTTCGTATGAGGAGGACGTAACCTCCCGCGATCCGTTCCGGTGGCTGGTGTACGGATTGATCATTGCCTTTATTTTGGGTTTTGCCTACTGGCAGGTCCGTGAGTGGCGGCTGGCGCTGGGCTTTACCGCTGGTTTGCTGGTGGCTTTCGGGGTGCTGACCCTACTGGGTCGTCTGCTGATGTGGGCGGTGCGAACGTTCTTTCCGGTATCCTGGAGTTACGTCTGGCGGCAGAGTCTGGCCAATCTGTACCGACCGCATAACCAAACACTTATTCTGGTAACCTCTATTGGTCTTGGGGCATTTCTGATTGCTACCCTTTACCTGACACAGACGCTTCTGCTGGGACGGGTGCAGCTATCGGCCAGCGGAAGGCAGCCGAACATGGTTTTGTTTGATATACAAAGTGATCAGCGCGAAGGGGTGGAGAAACTTGTGGAGCGGTATAAGTTACCCATTATTCAGCAGGTGCCGATAGTGACCATGCGCCTGGCCGAAATCAACGGCCGGACGGTCGAGGCCATCCAGAAAGATACCAGTGCCAAAGTACCCGATTGGGCGCTGACCCGCGAATACCGCGTGACTTACCGGGATAGCCTGATTGACTCCGAAAAACTAATTGCAGGCGAAGGACCGTACCAGGAAGCCGGCATGGCCAGAATTTCCGTTGAAAAAGATTACCTGAAACGCATGAAACTAAAGCTGGGCGATACGCTGACGTTTAATGTGCAGGGCGCTCTGATCCCAACCATTGTGGGGGGAACCCGTGAGGTAGACTGGAACCGGGTACAGACTAACTTCCTGATTGTATTTCCGAACGGAGTGCTGGAGAAAGCTCCGCAGTTTCATGTGCTGATGACGCGGGTACCTGACACCCAGCAGTCGGCGGCTTTACAGCGCGACCTGGTGGGGCAGTTCCCGAATGTGTCGGCCATTGATCTGGGGTTAATTCTGAAGACGGTAGATGAAATTCTGGCGAAGGTATCTTTTGTCATTCGTTTCATGGCCTTGTTCAGTATCATTACAGGGTTGCTCGTGCTTGGTAGTTCCGTGGTCATCAGCAAATACCAGCGGATGCAGGAGAGCGTTTTGCTCCGGACGCTGGGCGCTAACCGGAAACAAATCCTGCTTATTACGCTAATCGAATACCTGATGCTGGGACTACTGGCGGCTTTTTCCGGCATTTTGCTGTCGCTGGGTGGAACATGGGCGCTGGCACATTATGTATTTGAAGTCATCTTCCGGCCAGATCTCACCCCGCTCCTGGCCGTTATCGGTATCGTAACGGGCCTGACCATTCTGATCGGTTTATTGAATAGCCGGGGGGTACTGGTACGTCCGCCCCTGGAGGTACTGCGGGCCGAGGCATAGCCTTACTTTTCTCCTTTCAGGATAGGAAATCTGGCGAAAACGAACCAATTTGACCGGCGAATTGCTGCATGAACCTATGACATTCGCTGTTCGTTTTCGCCATATCTTACTTTCTCTGATTCTGCTGATTTGCGCTTCCGACCTGTTTGCGCAGAAAGAAGTGCTGTATTCCCAGTACCTGATTAATCCACTGGCTATTAATCCGGCTTATGCCGGCAGCCGGCAGACGATGCACCTGACGGCTATGTTCCGGCGCAAATGGTTTGGGCTGCGGAATGTTCCCATTACCCAAACCCTGGCGATTGACGGGGCCGTGGGTAATGGTCGCCTTGGCCTGGGACTTCAGGCGCTGAACGACCGGATGAGTATTCTGTCGACAACCGGCGTATACGCCAGTATAGCTTATCGGTTTCCGCTGTCCGAGACATCTGACATTGCCATTGGCGGGCAGGGGGGCGTCAATGTCATGCCGGTGTTTGACCCGACCACCCGAATTGGTCTCAATAAGGCAATTGCCAGCGTTGGCGTAGGCATATATTATAATTCCGAATCGTTCTTCGGTGGTATTTCATTGCCGGAACTGGTCAATCGGGGGTATGAGCTTTCCGGTCAGTTTCTGTTCCAGAACACCCGCCCGCTTTTTATCCAGTTAGGCACCCGGCTCGACATCGCCGAAAATGCCGTACTCGTACCCTCGCTGCTGGTTACGCAGGTTACCGGAAAGCCCATCGGCACCGACCTGAACGCAAAGCTGTGGCTGAACGAACGACTTGGGTTGGGGCTTTCGCTGCGCCGGAACAGCCTGGGTTTGGGATCAATTAATTATATACAGGGAATAGGGGAGTATCAATTATCGCAATTCATCCGCGTTGGGTATATCTACAACTCCAGAACACCAGAAGCACCTAACTCATTTGGCAACAGTGTTCATGAATTTATTTTCCGCTGGGCGCCCAATGCCGAAGGGTTCACCTTTTAAAAAAACAGCGCTTATTTGTAGAATCTTAATTTCTGCTTCAGCCCGGAGTACGCCCGGAGGTCCATCTCCATGGCACCCACCATCAGGTCCACTTCTACCTTAACGGGTACTTTATTAGCATCATCGGATACCCAGATGCGGATGGACTCTTCGCCTTTGAACAGTTTATTCGGTGGCATTACCGGATTAAGTTTAATGACATTGATGCGGCCAAATTTCGTCTTTACCACATCTTTTCCCCGGTAACGGACCCGCATGTTATAGAGTTCCTTGTCGAAGAAGGCCGGGACTTCCAGCGTTTGCCCAATCGACAATTTATTAAAATCAACGGTGCGCAGGTAATAGTAACCGCTGATAACGTCCTGCACGTTGTCGGGGACTTTCATGACATTTTTACCCGCGTTCTCCTCCGACCGCACCAGGTTGTTCTGGTGGTCGAAGGTAACGTTCTCTTCCTTGCGGTGATTTCCTTCCTGAATATTGATGTAGAATTTCTGCGGCACAATCGCCGTGGTATCTATGTAAGATCGCCAGGTGTCGCGGATCCGGGTCACCAGGTCAAAGGCACCCACCGTACGGCCATAAACATTCACCCGGTAGCAGGCCCGGTCGTTAACTTTGTACACCGTCGGGCTAACATCTACCGTTGCCTCCGCAGCATTCAGAAAACTATAATGAACCCGGTATTCAATATGTTCGCCCGGCCCGAAGCTGTTGTTAACCACACGCCGGTACGAGTCCAGGCTTGAAAAACCGGATACCAGTAACGCTGAGATGCCGATAGCTGCAAGTATTCTCTTCATGTCGATTCGTCGTTGGACGTTGATCGTCGTTTACAAAGATGGATAGGTTTCTTTCAGATATGAAAAATAACGCTTAAAATCTCCATTAAATCGCTCCTCAAATTCCGTGCGAAACTGGTTCTGCTGCTTCCGGTATGTCAGGTATCCAACAAAATACGCATTGTTGGGTAGTTTTAGTTTGCCGGTCTTTCGCTTTTTCGTTAACGGCTGAATCAGTTTTGGCTGACCGTCGGTGAGTGTGTCCACCGTTTCAACAATCTGCGTAATCATCACCGTTTTCAGCCGTTGTTTCTCCGAAACCGGAGTCTGCTTGCCAAACGTCCGGTACAAACTATCCAGCTTCCGGGTACCCCGCAGAATATGCTCATCGTAGCGTTCATCGTATTCCCGCTCGGCCAGGTAAGACCGGTAGATTTCCGAATCTGTACCATATTTCTGCGCCATGAACCGCAGCGCTCCGTACTCACCCACAAAGTCAGCCAGGTTTTCGTTGTATTCCAGGCTGTTTTTGATAAACAGGGTGCCGTGCGTCAGCTCATGGATTATCAGTTCTGCCAGCCGACCGACGGGGCGATCCAGCATACTCGACAGGATTGGGTCTTTAAAGAAACCCAGCGTCGACCAGGCCGAAACCTCACCGATCCGCGTATCCAGGCCCGCATTTTTTAAGGCAGCTTCTTCGCGGTCGGCCCGTGGCTTTTCAAAAAAGCCTTTGTAGGAAAACAGGCCTAAGATCGGAAATGACCACTGGTACGCGGCCAGCCGATACGGTTCCGACGCGGTAATGACCCAGAGGATAGGCTGCCCATGCTGCTCGTAATACGTAGTGTAACTACCTGAGGGATTTAAACCTATCGAGTCTACAGCAAAACGCTTGATCTCCTGTATGAGTTCAATTTTACGCTTCAGTGAGTCGGGATAGGCCGGGTCCGCCAGTACCTCTTCAACCGGTTGGGTATTCCACAAAATCCTGAGTTGGCCCTTGGCCTGCATCCAGCCGTAGCTGATTAGTTCACGTTGCCAGATCGCAACGACGAAACAAACAACCAGTAAGCCAGCTATGATTTTTTTCCACATGTACTACCTTATTTGACCCAAAAAACAACAAAAGCGTTTAAACGTGTCCAGCTTATTTATAATTAATCTAAATTTGCGCAAGATTATTACTGCCGAACCGTGGACGACTCTTTACGCTGCGCAAATAAAACCATAATTCTGAAACGACTGCTGCTATTAATGTGCCTGTTAGCCGTTGCCTGTCCGCTCTTCGCTCAGACCTCTGTTCTGACGGGGCAAATCCGGCGGGCCGACAACCAGAAGCCGGTCGAAGATGCCGTGGTTACTACCCAGGACGGTCGTTATAACACGGTTACCGACGCCAGCGGGCAGTACCGGCTGAAGCTCCCAACCGGCACCCATATGGTTGTGGCTTTTGCACTGGGACTGGAAACAACTACGCAGACGGTACTAATCGGCACCGAATCCCAGACGCTCAACTTCAATCTGGGCGAATTGGCCAAAACGCTGGATGAAGTAGTGGTGCAGGCGCAGCGGGAGCGCACCTTCGGTATTACGCGGCTGAAATCGGTAGAGGGTACGGCCATCTACGAAGCGAAGAAAAGTGAGGTGGTGGTGCTGCGCGACCTTACCGTCAACAAAGCGACGAATAACGCCCGGCAGGTTTTTGCCAAGGTAACGGGCCTGAACATCTGGGAAAGCGACGGTGCCGGTCTGCAACTCGGCATCGGCGGCCGCGGCCTGAGTCCCAACCGGACGTCTAACTTCAACACCCGCCAGAACGGCTACGATATTTCGGCGGATGCGCTGGGGTATCCGGAGAGCTATTATACACCACCCGTGGAGGCTTTGGAACGCATAGAGGTGGTGCGCGGAGCGGCTTCGCTGCAGTATGGTACGCAGTTTGGCGGGATGCTCAACTTTCGTTTCCAGCGCGGGCCGAAAGATAAGGCCATTGAACTCACCAGCCGTCAGACTGTTGGTTCGTGGGGCTTTTTCGGCTCGTTCAACAGCGTGGGCGGCACAGTGGCCAACGGCAAGTTAAACTATTACGGCTTCTACCAGCGGAAGCTGGGCAACGGCTGGCGACCCAATTCCGATTTTACCAATAACACCGCTTACGGTGCCATGCGGTATCAGGTAGCGCCGAAGCTGACACTGGGCGTCGAATACACGTATATGGATTACCTGGCACAGCAGCCCGGTGGCCTGACCGACGCTCAGTTTGCCCAAAACCCCCGGCAGTCAATCCGCACCCGCAACTGGTTCAAGGTTAACTGGAACCTGATGGCCGTTACGGCCGACTACCAGCTATCGGAGCGGACCCGGCTGAATACCCGTCTGTTTGGGTTGGTAGCGAGCCGGTCGGCGCTGGGTAATCTGGAGCGGATCAACGTGGCCGATCTGGGTGGTAACCGCAACCTGATCGACGGCGGGTTCAACAACATCGGCAACGAAACCCGGTTGCTGACCCGGTATACGGTGGCGGGTCAGCCGGCCACGTTTCTGGCCGGGGTGCGCTGGTACCGGGGCACTACCACGGCCCGACAAGGTGATGCCAACAATAAATCGGGTGCCGATTTTTACTTTCTAAACCCGACTAACCTGGAGGGCTCCGACTACCGCTTTCCGAATAAAAACGACGCCGTTTTTATCGAGAACATTTTCAACCTGAGTTCAAAGCTGAGTGTTACCCCCGGCATCCGGTTTGAAAGCATACGAACGTTCTCGGAAGGCTACTATAAGCTGCGGGTATTTGACTTTGCCGGTAATCTGCTGGTCGATAATCGCATTGAGGACGACCAGGTACGCCGGCGATCGTTTCCCCTGCTGGGCGTAGGGCTTAGTTATAAACCGACCGATAAGCTGGAGGTATACGGCAACGTATCGCAGAACTACCGGGCCATCAACTTCTCCGATCTGCGCATTGCCAACCCGAACTTCGCCGTAGACCCGAACATCAAAGATGAGCGCGGCTATACCGCCGACCTGGGTATTCGCGGCAGTGCCGAAGATTTCTTCACGTTTGACGTAACGGCCTTTTACATCGCCTACAAAGACCGCATCGGTCTGCTGCTAAAAGCCGATCAGCCGCCCCTGTACCTCGACTACCGCCTGCGAACCAACATCGCTGATTCGCGGAATGTCGGTATTGAAGCCTTTGGCGAGATAGATGTTCCGAAGCTGTTCGGCAACCGGGAGGCTTTGACCGGCTGGTCGGTATTCGCCAATGTGTCGATGATTGATGCCCGCTATATCAACACCAACGACAACACCATTCGGAATAAGCAAGTGGAGCAGGTACCGCCGGTCCTGATTCGCACCGGTTCTACCCTACGGCGTACCTTATCCAATGGCGCAGATCTGTCGGCAACGCTGCAATACGCCTATACCGGTGAACACTTTACCGATGCCACCAACGCCCGCCGAACCTCCACGGCCGTCAACGGTGTAATTCCCGCCTACCAGATTGTTGATTTTTCGGCGGCCTGCCGCTGGAAGTGGCTAAGCCTGGAAGGTACCTGCAACAACCTGCTCGATGCGCACTATTTTACCCGCCGGGCCGATGCCTATCCCGGTCCCGGCATCATTCCCGCCGATGGTCGGGCGTTCTACCTGACAGTGGGTGCGAAGTTCTGATTTGTTTATATTTAGCCGCCAAAAGCTTACCCCTTTAACTTTATGAGGCATTATAAACATATAGTCACCGGTAAACACCTGATGTTGGTGGTTATCCTGCTACTACCATTGCGTTCGGTGGCTCAAACCAGGAGTTTGTTCAATGGTAAAGATTTGAGCGGATGGCATGTAGATGTGCCGGCTATGGACAATAATTCGTCGGTAAGAACGCCCTTTATTGTTCGGAACGGCCTGCTGGTTAGTTTAGGGGAGCCCAACGGGCACCTGATTACCGACGCATCCCACCAGAACTACCGGCTTGAAGTCCAGTACCGCTTTGCCGGGAAGCCGGGCAATTGTGGGGTACTGGTGCATGCCTCTACCCCGCGTTCCCTCTACAAGATGTTTCCCAAATCAATCGAAGTGCAGATGATGCATCAGAATGCGGGTGACTTCTGGTGCATTGTCGAGGATATTACCGTGCCTGAAATGGAAAAACGGCGCGGTCCTAAAGAAAACTGGGGTATTACCGAGGGGAAGGAACGGCGCGTTATCAACCTGACCGATGGTTCAGAGAAGCCCCTTGGTGAGTGGAATACCATGGTTGTTGAGTGCCTGAATGATTCTGTTAAAGTCTGGGTCAATAACGATCTGGTTAATTTCGGCTACAATGCTACCGCCCGGCAGGGACAGATTGCATTACAGGCCGAAGGGGCTGAGGTTGAATTCCGGAAAGTAGAATTGACCCCAATTCGGAAATTGACCGAAGGCTAACGCCTGTTACCTGGCTAGCTTAGCTCTCAAGATTGTTTGCTATCTTTAGCGTATATTTCCCTAACCCCAACTCCTATATGCAAAGTTCTGTAAAAACACTACTCGTATTAGCCGGCCTGCTGAGTGGATTCACCAGCCAGGCCCAGCGGCAACTCGTAAAGCTCTGGGAAAGCGACTCCACCCTGGCTATTCCTGAATCCGTTTTACCGGATAAGGATGTGCTGTATGTCTCCCTGATTGATGGGGCTCCCTGGGATACCGATGGCCGGGGAGGGATTGCCAAACTGGATAGAAATGGTAAGATCCTGAATGCTTCGTGGGTAAGCGGGTTGCACGCCCCGAAAGGCATGGGCATCTGGCGAGGTAATCTCTACGTGGCTGATGTTTCGGAAGTGGCGGTGATTAACCTGGCGACGGGCAAAGTGGACACCAAAATACCGGTACAAGCTGCCACAGGCCTGAACGACATTACGATCGACGACCAGGGCACTATCTATGTATCGGACAGTAAAGAAGGAAAGGTGCATCAGATTAAGAACGGTCAGGCAACGCTCTATTTGAGTGATGCAAAAGGGGTCAATGGTCTCAAATCGGTTGGCCGCGACCTGTATGTACTCAGCAAAGAGGTTGTCAAAGTAGGGCCGGATAAAAAGCAAAGCGTAGTCGGTAACCTGGAGTTAGGCGGAGATGGCATTGAGCCAACAGGCAAAGATGAGTTTATCATCTCCAGTTGGGGTGGTGTTGTGTATCACCTGGCAAAGGATGGTAAGGTTCAAACCTTACTGGACACCCGATCACAGAAAAAGAATACGGCCGATATTGGCTACGATGCTCGCCAGGGTATTTTGTATGTACCCACCTTTATGGCCAAATCCGTAGTGGCGTATCAGTTGAAGTGAAACGGGTGTGCTACTAAGGGACAACAGCAAATGGCTACTCAAACTAATCTCATGGAGCCGTGCTTTGGGTAACATTTATCGCGTTGCTGTCAGTGAGGACTTTTTGATTAACTCAATCGCTTTGTCTAACAGTTCATCACGGCCTTCCCGAATTCCCTGAATCGTAGGCTTTATCTCCAGATCGGGTACGATGCCGATGCGCTGGGTTTCCCGGCCGTCGGGATAATAAACGCCGATGCCGGAAATCATGGTCCGTACATTACCCGGCAGCGGAAACGGAGACACATTGCCGTCTGCTCCGGCCGTCTGGCTGCCGATAACCGTCACATTGGGAGCCGCCCGAAACGCCATTGTGGTGTATTCGGCCTGACTCTGCGTTTCTTCATTGATTAATATGACCACTTTACCGGGAAAATGCGGGACGCCCCTGGAGCCAACCTTCAGTTCTTTTGTCCAGCTAAACAGACCGGGGTTGGAGACCTCTCCTTCGGTGAACTTCACAAACGGCGTCGGGCCGGTATGGAAGAAACTGCCAAGCGTGAACACGATAAATTCAGAGGGATAACAGCGTAAATCGACCACAATGCCTTTGGCGTTCCCGAACGCTTTCTGGATGGCGGGTAGCTGACTGTTTTTTATTTTGGCAGGAAAGATGAAGCCAATGGAGTCGGCCAGCATCCGGTAACTGCTATCCTGCGGATAGGTAGCGTAGTCGATGGCTGTATTTCGGGCCAGCTCGTTGCGTGCATAACGCTTTAGCTCGGTTGTAGATGACGTTCCGGTACGGCTTACTTCCAGCATTACGTTTGCCGTATGACCACGCAACAGGTCGCGGGCCATGTCGCGCAGGCGGGTTGGCTGATTGGAGGCCGGGTAGTACCGGCTCCTGGCGGCTACCCATTGGTCCACCGGAAGGCCGTCGAGTTTGGTGATGATGTCTCCCACTTTCAGCCTTGACGCGCGCCCGGCTGAATCATGGTAATAGCCGGTAACTACTGCCTGATTTTCGATGAACCGGACCTGCACTGGTGAGAGGTACGAGCCGCGCCAGCGTTCGAGCTCCGGAGGGTTGTTCCAGATGTTGGCGTGGGTGTCGTGGACGCGGCCGATGAGCTCCAGATTGACGAGCAGGTACTGCTGGAGGTCGGTGCAGCCGGCAAACTTTGGTATAAAATTGGTAAGAACGGCGTTCCAGTCCTCCTGAATCAGGTGCCGGTAGGGAAAGAAGTACGTAATGATGTTCCAGTAGCGGAACAGGCTCAGCAGGCGCAGGCCCCCATCCGGGTAGGCTATGCCCGCATAACCGTCTTCGTTTTTAAATTCAGGATTACCCACGCCCGGTGCCATCGCGACGTAATAATGCGATTTTGCGTTACGGCCCCGGTAGATCTGATGGAGCTGCCGGCCTAACGTGGGGGCCAGCAGAGTCGGGTCGTTCAGCCAACGCAAATCAGGTTTGAGAAAAGCCTGCTTCAGGGATGTGGTATCCGGACGTCGGGCCGTAGGCAGTGGTCCTAACCGGCTGATCCATTGCTCCAATACGGCACTGCGTTCGGCGGTGGTGCGGGTGTCGAGTACCTTAGGGAGGACGCGAAACAATTCGGCATCCCAATTGTAATCGCCTTTGGCAATGGCGGGGTGGTGGTATTTAAGAAAGCCCCATACCCGACCCAGCACGGCAAGGTTGCTGATTTGCTGCGAAGTAAGCTGGGCGAGCGTAATGCCGGAGCCGTTCCGAAACGCGGTGTCGAGCCCGGCTTTGGTGAGTTTTTCCGGTTTCAGTTTGGCGTTATCAAGGTCACTGCCATTGATACGTATGGTCAGGTCATCGAACCAGGCGGTTCCTGAGCCACTCAGCAGGCCACCAAGGACAATGCGCTGTGCGGCATTGGCCAGGTTTAGCTTGATGGAATACCGTGTCCAGTCGGTGGTGCCTTTGACGCCCCGGTTCTCCATATTGTCGAAAGCCAGCGGGAAATCCGGACCATCAATGCGCAGCCAAAGCCCCGCCCAGCCATTAGCAACCTGACTGGTTTTTACATAGCCAGTGAGTTCAATCTGTTTGCCGGCGTATCTGGCTGGAATCGTTAAACCAACCGCTTTAAATGCCTGCCTCTGATAATTTGCACCGGACTGAATCCGGAGTGCGTACCGGCCCTGGTACCTGACACTTGAATCAAGACTCACCGTATAGCCGGCCTCTGCCCCCATCAGAAACCAGTCGGCCGGGAGACGGGAACTTGCATCAGCTCGGTCAAAATTCAGATTAAAAGATGGTTGGCCCAGTGCGATAAACGGGGATAGCCACAGTAGCAAGGGAAGCAGGTGTTTCATCCGGCTGAGAATGGGTAAGGCATTAACAGCCAAAATACGGTTCTTATCCCTGAATCACAACCCTGGCGCAGCTATCTTTTCGTAGATCGGGCGAGCGAGTCGAGGTACTGCCGGAATTCAGCGGTATCGTAATTGAACATGCCTTCCATGCGCTGGGCAATGCGGCCGTCGGGGGCCAGGATCAGCGTGGTGGGTATGGCTTCGGTGGCAAAGTCGCTGGGCATGGGGCCGGCCGGTACGTAAACGGGGAAGGTAAATTTGTTCTGCTCGATATACTTACGGGCCTTCTCCGGACTGTCATCCAGCGACAGCATCACAAACGCTACCTTGTTTTTATCGACCGACTGATACAGCTTCTCAATGGAGGGCATTTCGGCCCGGCAGGGCGGGCACCAGGTCGCCCATTGATTCAGAAAAATTACTTTTCCGGCAAGGCTATTGAACGCTACGGTTTTGCCATCCAGACTGGATAAGGTAAGATGGTACGGTGGTCCAGATGCGGCCGGAGCCGGTTGTTCGGCCGGGCTTACGGTAACGGCCGTTGTCGGCACATCCGGCTCTGGCGCCCGGGCATCTTTAAGCCCGGTTTTCAGAAATACCTGCTGAATGCCTCCGCGAAGGGTGGTACCCAGTTCCGTAAAGAATAAGACCAGGATCAGTACCGCAAACACCCCGTAGGTGATCCAGCTTTTCTTGTTCGCAGGCGTAGTACTCATGGCTCGTTGCGTTTACCGTTTAGCCTATAAACCACCATACCGGGTAATCGGTTCAGGGCAGGGGGCAGTTGGCAGTTAGCAGTGGGGAGGCTTGTGAGGGGCAACTGTCCGGTAAGGACAAGCGGTTTATAGTAGCTGCCGTTGTGGGCGATGTATACCTGCCTCGTCGAGGCCAGCCTTGATAGGGCTTGTGCCTACAGCACAGTGAAGACGCCCACGAACAGGTTTTCTATAACCGTCGGCTCCTGCGGAGCGTGCAACAGAGAACCTGCGGCCGCATTTCTGCCTACTGCTAACTGCCAACTGAGAACTGCCCCCCGTTCCTACCGCTTCAGCACCCGCCGGCGGCTGAGTACGCCTGCCGGAGTCTCCACCTGCAAGAGGTACACGCCCGTGGACAGGTGCCCTACCTCCGCCCGCAGGTGGCCCACACCGGCTACCGGCTCTACCCACCAGCTACCCCGCTGCCGACCCTGCACGTCCACCAGGGTCAACTGCGCCTTACCGCTCAGACCCTGCACCTCCACCACCAGCGTCTGCTCCACCGGGTTGGGTAAAATCACTACCTGCACGCCTTCGGCAGTGGGCTCCAGGCCGCCGGTCTGGCGGGCGTTCTTGCCGTTGGGGTCGTGGATCACAATCGAGCCACCGCCGATCTGGGTGCTGGGGTCGGCCGTGTCGTCGGCTCCGTACTGGTTGTCATACATGGTCTGGTTGCTGCTGGTCTGCCAGATCTTGATGCGGAAGCGGTCGGGGCCTTTGGTTTTGTTGAGGTCACCGTCGGTGGCCGTCAGCATGAAGCCGTAGCCGCTCTGGCCGTTGACGCTGCCCGTGCCCTTGAACTGAGCTTTGCTGCCGGCCACCACCAGCCACTCGTAGGCCGTGCTGCGGAAGTCGAGCCCCCCGGCTTTAAACTTGAACTCGGTGTTGCCCGTGGGCACGGTCCTGCCTTTCTGGTACTTGGACTCAAAGCCGAAGTTGGCCTTGCCACCCACCTGCATAAAGGTGCAGGAGCCGCAGGTGGTGGTACTCACTACGGGCGAATCGATCCAGCCGCCCCCGGTGACAAAGCCCGCCGAAGGGTCATAGACCACCACGTACTGCGGGGGCGACGCGGCCGCACTGCTCAGTCCGCAGTAATTTCCGATGCGCACGGAGATGGTGTAGACGCCCGGCCCGGCATAGGTGTGCCTCTGGGGGGCAGCGGGATTGCTGACGATCTGGTCGGCGGTGGCATCACCCCAGGTGATGGTGGCGGAGGTGACGTTGGTTTCGGTATAGCTGATGGTCAGCGTAACTGGAGTGGTAATAGCAACGGGGGCCAGGGGTGCTTTAACGACCGGCAGCTCGGGGGTGGTGCAGGGCGTACCCTGGAACTCAACAGCCCCCATGTCTATCTGGCCGCCCACGATGCGGGGATTACCGGCCAGGTCGGTAGCCGGTCCACCCACAGCCGTATAACTGGCCAGATCACCGGCGTTGATGGCGGGTGAGCCGGTGGCAAGCTCGACACTGCTGGCAGCGGCAAAGGGGGAGGTGGTGGTGGTCAGGTTGGTAGGGTCAGTGGGATACCCTGTCACCGAGGCCTCCAGCAGGCTGTAGCGCACCGATATACTGGCATTGCCTTCGCTGACAAAGATGTTGGCCGCTCCGTTGTGCCAGAGAACTGAATTGATTAGCACTGGACTAGAGGTGCCGTTCATCCCATAATTGTACATCGCCCCGCCACTGGTCGCCGAATTGTTCTGAAACGAGCAGTTGGTCAGTTGAGGAGTAATGCTGCCTGAAAGGGGGGCAAAATTGTACATCGCTCCGCCATAGACAGAAGCCGAGTTTCCAACAAACGAGCAGTTAGTCAATTGAGGAGTAATGCTGCCAGAACCCCCATTGTATATCGCCCCGCCACCTGAAGCTGAGTTGTTCTGAAACGAGCAGTTGGTCAGTTGTGGGCTACTGCTGCCTGAATTGCCTGCACTATTGTACATCGCCCCGCCACCTGGAGCTGAGTTGTTCTGAAACGAGCAGTTGGTCAGTTGTGGGCTACTGCTGCCTGAATTGTCTGCATAATTGACCATCGCCCCGCCAGCTGAAGCTGAGTTGTACTGAAACAAGCAGTTGGTCAGTTGTGGGCTACTGCTGCCTGAATTGCGTGCATAATTGCCCATTGCACCACCTTGTGCGGAACCTTGTGCGGAAGATCGCGTAGCCGAGTTGTACTGAAACGAGCAGTTACGGAAGCTGGGACTGCACACCTGGCCAGCAGAGGTACTCATGTTGTACACCCCGCCACCAATATTGTCGGGAAAGGCTCCATTGGCGTTGCCACCCGTGATGACAAAGCCATCGAGCACGGCACTGCTGGTCAGTCCCGGTCCATTATAGATGACATGATAACTGTTTTCAGAACGGCTGGCCTCATCGCCCACCACATCATTACCCAGCAAATCGCCACTGAGCGTGGTGCTGCTGGGACTGCCGGGGCGGCCATCCGTGGTTACGGGGTTGATAGCCGGGCGCTCAGCCAGGCTACTTTCGTTGCCCACAAAGCCGCCGTAGATGGCTACGTTGTTCTTCATCTGAAAGCTTACGGTGCGGGCTGTTGTACTGGTGGGCTTGTAGACGCCGGCTGCTACCCAGATTTCGGTCAGGTTCTGGCTACAGGGGTAGTTCAGGGCGCTTTGCAGGTCGGTGAAGGCGTGTTCCCAGTTCTGCCCCGAGTTGTCTCCCGTAGCATTGGCTTTGACGTACAGCCGCGTGGGAGTCTGGCAGGTAATATCGGCGCTCACCTCAGCACTGTTGACGCTGGTGAGGTCGTTGGGGTTGTTGCGCAGGTTCTCAAAAGCCGGGGTAGTATCGTCCATGTGCGCCGGGGTGAAGGTGCGTACTACAAAATAGTGTTTGCCTTCCGGCAGACCCGTCACCCGCAGGCGGTTGGCTGTTTTGCCGCCTGAGTTGGCCGTGGTGCCCAGCGAAACGTAGGGGCCACCCGGTGTTTGCGATGCAAGCACCTCATAGTAACCGCCGTCGGCCTGGTAGGCAATGGGCGTCCATGTGAGGGTAGCGCCATAGGCTCCGCTGGGCGTAACCTTTACGTTGGTGGGGGGTACCGTCTGGGTGTTGCGCCATTCCGGGTCGAGGTCGTCGATGGTGCCGGGCGGAGTGTTCACCACATCGAACTTATTGTAGCGCAGGTAGACCTGGCCGGTGGCGTTGCGGATGTAGTCGGGCAGAACGCCGTCGAGCTGGTTGCCGTTGAGCCATAGGTTTTTGGACGAAGCCCCCGTAACAGGCAGCGGGCCGCTGAGGTTGGTCTGGCTGAGCCGCACGCTGGTGGTGTTGGTGAACGACACCATGCCGGTGGTAACTGGTCCGTTGATTTTGGTGCCCGACAGCGAGATAATGGCGAGATTTGGGGAGCGATCCGGACTGATGTCGTTAGGGAACATGCCGGTGAAGGGACCGGTGATGCCCGGGTTATCATCAAGCCTCAACACGGTTAAAAACTCCACCATGATGCGAGTTGGAGGAGTTGAAATCAACATGGTACTGCTCAACGTTGTAAAGCTGCTCGTTGGGACTGGATCTAAGTAACATTTTGATATGCGGAATGTACTTAACCCGTCTAACCTGTTAAGAATCGGTGGCAGAGGGATAGCGCTTACCTCAGGAGTGTTGTTAAAATTTTTAGTTCCACAAACAAGATCTAGCGCAGTTATCCTGTTTTGAAAGCAAGTGACACCATTCCAGAATTCTTCCGAGTTGCAAGGGCTAACATCGGTAGGCCAATCAAATACCGAGCCCCACCCGAAATTACTACTATTTCTCATTGCATCCATTATGACCAGATCATTACTCTGGGCCTGAGCGGTAGGGCTGCTGAGCCAGAGTAGTAGCAGTAAAGCCAGCGTGGCCCGGCCTACGGAAAGGGTTTGTCGGAGGCTGGACATCAGTAAAGAGTAAGACATAGAGGTACGTTAATTGATAAAGGGTGAAACATTAATACGTGTATTGCCGGGTAATGCGGCCGTTTTCGATGGTATAGATCATACAGACCGGCCGGGGCGATCCCTGGCTGAGCCGGCCCTCGACCACTACATGGTGCTCATAGGCCGCGTAGAGCTGCGTAATTTCCAGATGGTAGCCCCGGTAGGCCGCTACTACCTCGCCGGGGGTTTGCTCTACCTCCTGGTAGCGCGTATGAGGGCCTTTGTAGCGCACGCGTTCGGCGTAGAGTTGGGACACGCCCGCCCAGTCGTGCTGGTTGAGGCCGGCCTGGAGTTGCCGCACCACCCGGATGTTTTGCTGCTGCACCGTTTCGAGGTCGGCAGGTCCGGCTGGCGTGCAGGCTGTAAGCAGACCGGCCAGCACCAGCCCGGCCGGATAGAGCAGGAAGGAATGTTGCATAGCAAACAGCGTTTAGAATCAGCGAAAAGTAGCCCATACCGGCCGGCTGGACTTAGTTTATTGTTTCAGAAACTTGGTCTATTGTGCCAAATACCTGGTCTATTGTTGCCTGGGAGCGGGTGTCGTCGCTAAAGATGGTACAGTTGCCCTGGTTGTTGCGGAAGGTGCAGTGGAACAGGCTGGGGCGGGATAAAAAGAAGCTGGCGATAGCGGCTCCCCTGGCCGCGTTGTCGGTGAAGCGGCAGTTGACCAGCGCCGGGCTGCAGGCGTTGAGGTTATACAGCCCCCCGCCGGCCAGCGCCGTATTGGCCCGGAACTGGCAGTCGGTCAGTCCCGGACTGGCGTTGGTGTTGTTGAACATAGCCCCGCCCAGCCTGGCCGTGTTGGCCGTGAAGCTGCAACCCAGCAGCTCCGGACTGCACGATGAGAGGTTGTACATACCCCCACCGGCAAAAGCCGTATTGGCCGCAAAGCGGCAGTTGATGAGCGAGGGATTGGCGTAGTAGTCGTTGTACATTCCCCCACCGGCACTGGCTGCCGTGTTGCCCACGAACAGACAGTTGACCAGTTCGGGGCTGGAGCCGTGGTTGTACATCCCTCCGCCCAGGTCTGAGTTCACCCCGGTGCTGTCGCCGGCATTACCGCCGGTGATTACAAAACCGTCCAGTATGGCCGTATGGTCGAGACCGGTGCCGTTGGGGTGGTAAAAGACATGGTAGCTATTGCCGGTGGGGGTACCGTCGCCGTCGATATCACCGCTGAGGGTAGTAGAGGAAGGATGGCCCATCAGCGGATCAATCAACGGACGTTCGGTCAGGCTCGTTTCGTGGCCGGCAAAGCCGCCGTAGATGGCTACCTTGTTCTGCATCCGGAAGCCGGCGTTGCGGTCGGTTTGGGTTTGGGTCGGCAGGTAGGTGCCGGCCGCCACCCAGACCTGGCCGCCCCCGGCTGTGGCTACGGCATTGATGGCGTGCTGGAGGTTGTTGGTAGCGCTGGCCCAGCTACGTCCATCGCCCGAACCACCGGGTTTGACGTAGCGGATGGTGGGCGAAGTGCCGGGCTGAGCCATTCCTGGCCAGGCTAGTATAGAAGAACCGAACAGCAGGGGCAGCAGGAGGAAGGTAAGACGTAGCAGCATACTAGTGAGCGGTTTGTGTTTTGCAAACTTCGCCCATAGCCCAAAAAAGCTGTTCGTCTATTGTGCCAATAACTTGGTGTATTGTTCCTGAACTTAGTCTATTGTTCCAAAGAGTTTGTCTATTGTTGCAGGGGGCAGTTAGCAGTGGGCAGTGGGCAGAAAAGCGGCCGCAGGTTCTCTGTTGTACGCTCCGCAGGAGCCGACGGTTATAGAAAACCTGTTCGTGGGCGTCTTCACTGTGCTGTAGGCACAAGCCTATCAAGGCTGGCCTCGACGAGGCAGGTATACATCGCCCACCACGGCAGCTATTATAAACCGCTTGTCCTTACCGGACAACTTCTCCTTACAAACCTGCCTGCTTCAATCTGCCAACCGCCTACTGCCAACTGCCTACCGTAATCCATACCGGCGCAGAATGTCCTGGAATACCGGATCGCGGTGGTAGGGGCGGAAAGGCGGAAACAGCAGCAGGTCTTTGTAGATGTAGCCTTCGTCGGCGGCCTGTTTAAGGGAGCGAAGGCAATTGGCGCGGTCATTCAGGCCGGCATACACCACGGCTTTCAGGTACAGGTTCCGGGCCGGGGTGTCGGGGGTATCGGCCAGGTAAGCGCGGGCGCGGTCGGTCTTGCCCTGCCGGGCTTCGCAGTAGAGCAGAGACGGTACATGGTTGGTGTATTGGGGATTCAGTTGTATCGCGTGCTGCATGGCGGTTTCGCCCAACCGGTAGTCGCTTTTTATCATGGCACAGAGGCCACGGGCGAAGTGGTACAGAAAGGAGTCGTTAAACAGGAGCCGGTTGCTGTCGAGGCATTGGTCGGCCAGGTCGAAGCGCCCGGCATAGGCGCAGTTGAGGGCGTGGCCGGCTGCGATAACCGGCCCGAGTGGGTCAAGTTCGAGGGCTTTGGTGCTGTAGGAGATGGCTTCGGCGGGCCGGCCCAGCGCCCGCAGCAGCAGGCTGTACCAGTAGTTGGCCTGGGCATCGTTGGGGTTATAGCGCAGGGCCTGCCGGAAAGCGGCATCAGCTTGTTGCCACTGGTGCAGGTCGCCATACAGACTGCCGAGCGCTCCGTAGGCCAGGCTATTGGTGCTGTCGAGTTGCAGGGCCTGCCGGGCGTACTGCAACCCCTGCTGGTAGATGGCCTGATCGGTCGTATAGCCCAGATTCCCCAGCAACTCATACCCCGAAGCTTTGTAAGCGTAGGCGTCGGCATAGTCGGGGTCGTGCGTGAGCGCTTCATCCAGTTTTACTAAACTGGCCCGGATGTTAGCTTCGGAACGGGTAGTCAGTAACTGGCGGCCTTGCAACATCGCATTGTAAGCGGCCAGGCTGGTGGTGTGCCGGCGCGGGGTGGCCCGGTTGGTGGGCCGGCTCAGTTGCTGCAGCACCTCCTGATTCATGCGGCTGGTGATCCGGAACAGGTCATTGTAAGCTCCTTCGTAGGTTTTCGACCACAGCCGGATGTCGTCGCGGGTGCGAAGCAGTTCCAGTTTTACCTGCAGCCGATCGCCGTTTTTCAGCACGCTGCCCTTAAGCAGGTGGCCCACCTGCAGTTCGTCGCCGATCTGCCAGACGGTTTTTCTGGCGTCCTTATACTGGTCGGACGAGGTACGGGCAATCACCTTGAGCCCTGCTGCCAGCGACAGTTCGGTGTGCAGGTCGTCCATGATGCCGTCGACCAGGTAGTCGGTATCGGCCGGACCCATGTTCCGGAAGGGCAGCACGGCCACGGAGTTGCGGTTGGCCGTCGAGGGCGCAGCCGCTGGCGGTTGCGCCAGAAACTGGTACACCAGCCATCCGCCCAGTCCGGCCAGCAGCATCAGCCCGGCCCACCAAAACCGGCGGCTGGTTATCCGGCTGGCAAGTGGCTGTTTGGCCGGTAGAACGGGCGTGGCAACAGTTAATATGTCCGAAGCGTGGCCGGCCGGGGTGGGTGTTTCCGGGTCTGGGGATGTATCGGCAATGGTTTCCGGGTTAGCGAAAGACTCAGGAATAGCGTCGGGGCCCTTCCGGCGCAGGCCGGAAGGGCTGATACCGAACTGCTGGGTAAAGTATTTGCTGAAGTTCTGGGGATTATCGAGCCCCACGCGGTCGCCCACTTCGGCAATGCGCAGGTCGGTGGTGGTCAGGAGCTGGTAGGCTTTGTCGAGCCTGATCTTGCGGATAAAGTGGGTTGTCGACAGATCGGTCTGTTCTTTCACCAAGCGGTGAAGCTGGGTACGGCTGACCCCCATCTGGCGGCAGAGCGAATCGATAGACAGCGAGGGGTCTTCGAGGCTCACCTCGATGTAGTGGGTAAGCTTGTCAAGAAAAGCGCGATCAGCACCAATCATACATTGAGTCAGCAGCAGGAGGGAGGGCAAACAGGCCCCGCTTAGGCCTAAAGCAAACCTAAAGATAGGCTTTTTTATAAAAAACAGCACATTTTCGTGACAGGTAGCTACGAAGAAAGTCCAGCACCTTTCTTCTGTGCTCCTTTATTAAAAATATTTGTGCCATTTTTACTACAAAGGCCCTCACACCCTATTTTCGACAACTTGTTTATGTCCGAAAAACTTACCTGCTATCTGATTGATGACGAAGGGAGCGCACACCATATCATGACCAAATACATTGAGCGGGTGCCGTATCTGAGTTTGCTCGGCAAAAGCACGGATCCATTCGATGGCCTCGACAAGGTGCAGGAACTCCGGCCTGATATTTTGTTTCTGGACGTTGAAATGCCTTATATGACGGGTGTTGAGTTTTTGCGGTCGCTGCCACACCCCCACCCGGTTGTGGTTATGGTTACGGCTTCGCCCCAGTTTGCCGCCGAGACCTACGGCTTCGAGTCGGTCGTACACTACCTGCTCAAACCTGCCGGTTTCGATAAGTTTCTGGAGGCCATCAACCGCGTGACCAAACGGCTGGGCTTTGTGGTAGACCCCAGCGCTCCCATACCCACACGTCCGCCTGCCAAACGGCAGTTGATGGAAAATACGGATCCCCGCGAAAACGTACCGTATTTCCTGATCAAGACCGATAAAAAGCTGGTGCGCGTGGCCCCGGCCGATATTGTCTTTGCCGAGGGTATGAAAGATTATATCCGGCTGCAGCTTACCGATCAGTTGCTCATCACCCACATGACCATGAGCAGGCTGGAGGAGATGCTGCCCCCCTCGCAGTTTCTGCGGGTGCACCGGTCGTTTATTGTGCGCATGCAGGCCATCAAAGAAATCGACGGTAACCTGATTACCACCATCGACGGGCAAAAACGCGTACAGATTGGCGTGACCTACCGCGAATCCGTTATTGAGAAGCTGACAAAAAACAGATTGTAAGTTTATAGTACCTCAGGCTACCTGCTTTTGAACGGCCGTGATAACCAGTTCCTGCAGGTTCAGGTTGATGAGGTCCATCAGACTGATGCCGTACAGAGCCGATACCTGCTGTAGCACGCTCAGGGTAAGTTCGGTACGGCCGGTTTCTTTTTTGCTGTAAGCGGCCTGACTCACACCGAGGTGAAAGGCAACATATTCCTGCGGATAGCCGTGAATTTCGCGTAGTTTGCGGAGTTTGAGTGCAATCGGATTCATGTCAGAGCTATTTATCAGATTTGGATCGTTCGACGGGTACAAAAGAAATTGACGCCGGTGCTCCCCAAAACTTATTTCGACCAATGCCCTGTTTTTTTCGACCAATGTCGCAGAATCTATGATTAATAACGTTACGCAACCCCGGCGACTTATCAGGGTCGGTACCCATCTGCTGTTCTGGCTAAGTTTGTACGCCTTTGAACGGTACTATTTCAGCCCAAGTCTGCTAAAAGACAATGAAACCGTTGTTACCTGGGCATCGGTATTGTCTTTTCTGCAAACGATAGCCATTTATTACAGCATCGGTTACGTGGCTTATCCCAAATTCCTGTATCGGAAACGCTACGGCGTGTTTCTGCTGATGCTGGGCGTAATTTTTCTCCTGATCTATCAGACTAATCGCGTTCAGTTTACTTTTTTGGTGACCTTATCGGGCGACTCCCCCATTCGTTCCGATGCATATGTGCCGAAGATAGCAGCGATGCTCACCGAGGCAGGCTGGTTCGGTTGCTTCACCAGCCTGCGCGTTTTTTTCTGGAATTATGCCTACAGTTTTTTTGTGCCTACCATTATTCTGTTCATCAAAGCCGTGAATGATGTCTTCAGGTATCAGCAGCGCCTGCGCATATCCGAACGTGAGCGATACGCGCTGGAATTAAGTTTTCTGAAATCTCAGGTTAACCCCCACTTTCTGTTCAACACCCTCAACAGCGTCTACGGGCGCGTCTTCGAGACGGACGAACAGGCCGCCGATCTGGTACTGCGCCTGTCGGAGCTGATGCGGTACAACCTGTATGAGGCCGATGGGCCACGCATTAGCCTAGAAAAAGAACTGGCCTACATCCAGAATTACCTCGATCTGGAACGCAACCGCCTGCAAGGCGAAGACGTGCTGATTGAGTATGAGCAGGAGGGTGATCCGGCATCATACCAGATTGCGCCCCTGCTGCTGATCGCTTTTGTTGAAAATGCGTTTAAGCACGGCATCAAAGGAGCCAGTGGACCGGCTTTTGTGCAGGTAAGGGCGGCTATTCAGGCCGACACACTCCGGTTTATGGTAGAAAACAGCGTTCCGCTCCAGCGCCGTCGGCCGGATCAGCCGGTGGATAGTAAGCGAAGGGGTGGGGTTGGCTTACTTAACGTAAAACGCCGGTTAGACGCTATATACCTAATGGCGTATGATTTATCGGTCACTGCTGGTGAGTATACCTACCGGATTGAACTGGCCGTAAGGCTGACCAACTGATTCGACCAATACCTGACGACGAAATTGGTCGAAAAAAACAGCTCATTGGTCGGAATACAGGCTGGTGTTTGTCGAAATTAGTTGAATGGCCCCTACCGCAGGGACTATCTTTGATACCATCCATCCAGGGGAAACGTCGTTGGCAACATTCCAGCCAGAGGATCTAAGCCTGTTACAGACTTGAGTTAACCGCACTGACTAGTTAAAACTATTAGTAGACTATGACCAATCTCTTTTCTTCCAAACCATTGTCTGAGCTGACGATTGACGAACTTTATAAAAAGGAGAAATTTCTCAGTACAGCTAAGAAGGTAATGATCGCCGTCATGATACTGGCAACCGTAGGCACTCTCATTCGTATCTACCTGAAAGCCCATTTTCCTGGTGATTCAGGTTTGCTAATTATGTCCTTACTGTTAAGTGCTTTAGTAACGGCTAACCAGAAGAAAGTCACCGACGAGATTAACTCACGCGCTGAGTCAAAAAGTAATTAGTAAAATACATTCTCCCATCATGAAAAAAGATAGCCTTAAAGAGAAGAGTACCGAAGAGCTGCTCAAATTGCAAAAAACGGCTTTAGTAGCAACAAGCGCCTTTGCGGGAGTACTCGCCATGCTTTTTGTGATGATCGTTTATCTGACAGCCAAAGACAAGTTTACGCCCCTGGTGGCTGTACCTTTTGGGTTACTACCCATTCTCGCCTTAAATGTCGTCAGCCTGAAGAAAATCAGACAAGAGCTCAACGCCCGGAAAACATCCCTCTGAAAAGCATATGGCCGGCCAGACCTTATATGCTGCCCGCATTCGGTTGAATAAAGTGACTGGTCTGAGCGCCGACTCCTCAAATCCTGATCCCAAACTCTGTCCAGCCGTCGGCATTGGTTTTGAGCGAGAAGGTGAAACCGTGGTTGAGCAGAATTTCTCGGGTGAGGGTCAGGCCGATGCCCTGGCCGTCGGGTTTGCTGCTGAAGAAGGGGTCGAACAGCTTCATCTCCAGGTCTGGGCTGATGGGTTTGCCGTTGTCGCGGATGATGAGTTGGTGGTCGTTGGAAATGACCTCGATGGTGTTGCCGGGCTGACAGGCTTCAATGGCGTTCTTCAGCACATTGACCAGCACCTGCTCCATCTGCTCGACATCAATGGCTTTTTCAATCGGATAGGCGGCCAGCGAGTACCGCACCGTGAGGCCTCTGGCTTCGGCCTGGGACTGCATCAGCCGGGTTACGTTGCGGGTCAGTTCGTTCAGATCGGCAAAATTCCGCTGGGGAAGAGGCAGGCGTACCACATCGGCAAACCGGCGCATGAAGTGGTTGAGCCGGTCGTTGCGCTCGATGGCAATGTGGAGGGCATCTTTTAATTCCGGATAATCGGTATCCTGCAGATACGACTGCGTAACGTCGAGGATAGAGTTGATGGCCCCGATGGAGTTATTTACCTCGTGGGCCATCATCCGGATTACTTTGCTATAAGCTTTCTTTTCGGTCTCCAGAATTTCGCTGGTCAGCTCTTCGAGCATCAGGAACGAACGCCGGAAACCCCGGTCGATAAAGTGTGATTTGAACACCCGGTAGGTTTCAATACCGCTGATTTTAACTGTCTGGGGGGCGTCGGTGTCCAGACTGGCTAACTGCTCCAGCAGGGGGTGGTTTACCTCCGCCAGTGAGCGGCCTAGCAACTGCTCCGGCCGGAGCCGGAGCAGGTCAACAGCTTTGGAATTCACCTGCGCAACGCGGTCATCAAAATCCTGAATCAGAATGGCAATGGGAGAGGCCTCAATGAGCTTTTCCAGAAAAAACTGCTGCTCCATCTGTTTGGTACGCTCGGTACGTAACTCGTCAATCATGAGATTATACACCTGAATCAGTTCATCCACTTCGCTGTTGCCCGTAGGAACAAACTTGATGGTAAAGTCCTTGTCTTTAATGGCTTCAATACCCGACGAAATAAACTGGGAAGGCTGTCCGAAAGCCCGGTAAATTCGTATAGTAACCAGAATAGATAACAGGACAAAGACTTCCGAAATGATGAATAAGACTTCATTTTCCCCAAGCCATCGGAAGATCAGGTAGATGAGTACCAGGTGAATAAGGGTAATAAACAGAGCGTACTGGATCCGGAGCGGCAGTCTCATGAATTACTGCTTATCGAGGACTACCGTTTCGGTTTCTTCCGGCCCCTGCATCTTCCGGCTTACGACGATGGTCATTACCTTACCATCTTCAGAAACGTTGATCTTGCGATTAAAATAACCGGCATCACCCATTGACCAGTTGATTACCAGGTCGTTGCCATTCCAGTTGGCCGTGCTTTTAATCTGATTCGGTCCCATGCTGTTGGTACTTTCCTGACCATCCAGCGTGTATTTCATGTCCATTTTCTCATCACCGTTCGGGGTACCTACGGTCAACTGCTCAGTGAGGGCCTGGCCCTGCTGATTCAGGACTATGGTAATGTTATCAGGACCGCCACCGGTAAATTTACTCTTGGCCTGGTTCAGCTTCCAGGTGCCATTAACGCTGGGCTTATCCTGTGCCAGGGCCAGCGAGCTGCATACGACAAATGTAATGACCAGAGCAAGTAGCGATTTCTGCATTGACCGGATGGTGTGGAGTGGTGTTGTGTACAGTTTCATAGTTATTGTTTGATTAGGATGGTGAAAGTAAAGAAATGGAATGGACCAGCCATACGAAAGTGTGTAGACGGTCAATCTTCTGCATTGTACGGGATACCAAATTTTTCTAATCGCCGGTACAGCGCAAAACGGGTAATGCCTAAGGCTCGGGCTACTTTCGATACCCGGTTATGATGAAAGTCCATGGCCCGGCGTATCATCTGGTACTCGATCTCCTCCAGCGTCATGGAGCCGACTTCCGGTAAGCGTGACGGATCTTTGGCCGCCGACGATTGGGGAATATGCTTCTGGAAATCGGCTATTTCCAGTTCGTCATTGTTGGATAGCAGTACGGCCCGCTCTACGATGTTCTTCAACTGGCGGATATTGCCCGGTACTGTCAGGTTTTTCAACCACTTCGCTGCGGCTGCACTGATACGCAGGTTCGGACGGCCGTAGATGGTGCGCAGGTTGTTGACAAAATACTCGACCAGCATCGGTATATCACCCGGCCGCTCGCGCAGTGGCGGTAGCTTTACCGTAATCAGGTTGATGCGGTAGAACAGATCCTCCCGGAACGTACCCTTCGCGACCATCTCTTCCAGGTTGCGGTTAGTTGCACAGATAACCCGCACATCCACCGTCTTGCTCTTACTGCTGCCGAGCGGTTCAAACGTCCGGTCCTGCAATACCCGCAGCAGTTTCACCTGACTGGCCGGGTCGAGGTCACCGATCTCGTCCAGAAAGATGCTGCCTTTGTTGGCCAGTTCAAACCGGCCGATGCGGTCTGATTTGGCATCTGTAAATGCTCCCCGCACATGGCCGAACAGTTCGCTCTCAAACAGGGTAGAGGAAATACCGCCCAGGTTTACCTTTACAAAGGCCCGCCCCTTGCGCTTGCTGTTCTGGTGAATAGCCTCGGCGATCAATTCTTTACCCGTGCCGCTTTCGCCGGTGATCAGCACAGGGGCATCGGTGGGTGCTACCCGACCGATGGTTTCCAGAATGTCGAGCAGTTTCGGATCTTCGCCAACGATATGCTCAAACTGATATTGCTGGTCCAGCCGGCGCCGGCTCGGCGACTGCGGCTTTTGCTGCGACAGGTTCAGGATGGTGCGAATCGACTGCAACAGGTACTCATTCTGCCACGGCTTGGTAATAAAATCCTTGGCACCGGCTTTCATCCCCTGCACCGCCAGATCAATGGAACCCCAGCCGGTAATCAGAATCACAGGTGCATCGGGCTGTATTCGCCGGATCGCCGTCAGTGTCCGTAGCCCCTCTTCCCCCGACGTTTCGATGGAGAAGTTCATATCCAGCAGAATCAGTTCCGGCGCTTCCTTATCCAGAATAGCAAATGCCTGGTCTGGAGAGGATGCTGTTTTCACAACAAACCCTTCCCGTCTCAGCAGCAGCGAGAGTGAGGTCTGAACGGCTATATCGTCGTCGATGATGAGAAGCATGGGGCGTGGGGCAGGGGCAGCGTTTTGTTTGTCATGCTGACGTAAGGAAGCATCTCTAATCTGGCTACATCAGAAACGTCTGAGATGCTTCCTTACGTCAGCATGACAAAACATCAGCATGGCAAAATAAAGCATAAAAATCATTCTTCATGCAGCGCCATTGCTGGCTGAATAGTAGCGGCCTGGCGGCTTGGGTACAGGGCGCAGAGGGTAACGATCAGGTAAATGACGACAACAGAAATAGCTATGGCAGTTATGTAGATACCGGCTTCCAGATCGAATACGTTCATCAGCGGAAACTGAATAGCAAAGAGCAGGCCGATCAGCAGGCCGAAGGTGGCCAGTACCCAGATTTCACCGACAAACTGCGTAGAGATGCCCGATTCAGTTGCACCAAGCGCCCGGCGCAGACCGATCTCCGACCGGCGCTTGGCAATGTTGAGGTTCAGAATGCCAAACAGCCCCAGGGCTACGTTGATGAGCAGAAAGCCGCTAACCACCAGAAAGATGATGATGGGGACCAGTGTGAGTTTATGGGCGTTTTTACGCTGGTTTTCCATATACGACACATCAATGTTCCAGCCCTGGGTCATGGTGCCCAGGTCTCTGGTCAGCTGCGCTTCAAAACTGGCATCGGTTCCAGGCTTTACTTTTACCAGCATGGTTCGCTGGTGGGCACGCGACTCGCCCTTCGACAACTGGAACACTCCGGCAATATTCTCCTGGTACTCGCCGTGTGATTTGAAGTTGCCGGTAACACCAATTACCTTCAGATACTCTGGCTTACCGTCTTTATTATCCGGTCCTCCAAAATAGATGAGCTTGCCGAGGGCCTGCCCGTCGCCAAAGAACTTTTGCCGCAACGGCTGGTTAATCACCACTGTCCTGACATCCTTCAGTTCGTCAGATTTATCGAACCAGCGTCCCTCAAGAAGCGGTACGTTTAGCGTACGGGGCATATCAAAGTCACTGGTGAAAATATGCGTCATGGTGCTGGTCTTATCGTAGGTGACATTCGAATTGTGGGTGTTCATCGAATAGGGCGCGTTGCTGCCGAAAAGGGTTACCGACTCAACCTGCGGATAGGTTCTGGCGCGCTCTTTGATCCGCTGCATCATATCGGCCACCAGCGAATCGGGCTGGTCGCGGGCGTTAAAGTCAATGGTCCAGACGTTCTGGTAGTCAAAACCAATAGGCTGCGTATAGTTGCGGAGGTTATAAACGATAAGGCTCGTTACCCCGAACAGAACCAGAAAAGAAGCCAGGATCTCCACAATCAGCAGAGTGTGAGCGCGCTTCTTATTCCACATGAGTCGGAACAAATGCTGTAACATGGTGTGGGAAGGATTGAATGGTTGAATGATAGAATGATTGATTAGCTTGCTTTCAGGGCGTCGACGATGGAGAGTCTTGCCATGCGGAGGGCCGGCGCGACGCCGGAGAGCAGGCCAAAGACTACGCAGACCAGCAGGCTGACGGCGAATACCGAAAAGTTGATGGTCAGGTCCGCTTTGGCAATCCAGCCGCTCTGGTTGATCAGGTAAATAACAATGCAGGCCAGCCCCAGGGCGATACCACCGCCAATGAGGGTAATGAACAGGTTCTCGATGATGAATTGCCAGATCAGCGTTTTCGACGGCGCACCGAAGGCCTTCCGGATACCGATTTCGGAAGCCCGTTCCATGATCCGGCTCACGTTTACATTGACCAGATTGATGGCGGGCAGACCCATAAACAGAAGCATAAATACGGCAATTACAGAGTAGAAAATGCTGCTGGCGGGCCGGTCAAAGAAGTTATGCAGCCAGGCTTCTATGTAGGTATCGGCCGAGGTTTCCAGAATGTAGTATTTAAAGCCGCCGTCTTCCTGTGGCAGCGGGATTTTGGACACTGTCTGGTTGAATTCTTCTTTAATGGCCGGAAAGTCCGCCGGACTTTTCGCTTTCAGCAGCGCCACAAAGTTCCCGTTCATACCGGGCGATTTGTAATTACTCTTCCGGATATTGTACGGGAAGTAGATGTCGGCTGCCGTAATGGGTCGCGTTACCGGTGCACCCCGGACCACCCCAATAACCCGGTACGTTTCGTTATCGACCTCAATGGTCTTGCCCACCACCGGCTGCGTATCAACCTCGAAATACTGCTTCTTTAAGTCATCCGTGATGACCGCTACGTGGTCGTTACTGGCAATATTCTGCTCATTGAACGGTTTGCCTTCCAAGAATTCAAAGTCCGTAACTTCCCAAAAGCCGGCGTCGGTCAATTTCGTTTGCAGGCTAAGCCGCTGACCGTTTACATACGCATTGGCGAAGCTGAACATGCTGGCTACACCCACCTTCTCCGGGGTTTTCAGCGGCAATACGTATTGTTTAATGAAATTGTAGCTTAGTGGCCCCATACGTGTCGACTGCCGCGTTGAGTCCCGCTGGGCCATGCGCTGAATGTACAGTAACTCGTCGCGTCGGTTTTCGGGGTAGTGGCTGCCGACCAGGTGGTCGACAAACGAGGTTAGTACCATCAGGACAGTCAGGGTCAGGCTGATGCCGAAGAGGGTAATGAACGTATAGAAGGGGTGCCGCAGCAGGACCTTCCAGGCTATTTTGATGTAGTTCAGTATCATTGTCGTATGTCTCCGTCAGCATTCCTGCCGGCGATGTGGTGTTTCGGTGAATGGATAGATTAAACGCCGGATTATGGTTACACGCCCGCAGGGATGCCAGCAGAAACGAGGGTATCGGCCACCTGCGTACCGTCGAAAAGGCGGATGAGCCGGTGCGTTCTCTTCGCCATCGCTTCATCATGCGTTACCATCACAATGGTGCTGCCTTCGTCGTTGAGTTGCTGAAGAATGCTCAGGATCTCATTACCCATGGCGCTGTCCAGGTTACCGGTCGGTTCGTCGGCAAGAATAATCTCGGGCTGACCGACAATAGCCCGCGCAATGGCAACCCGCTGTTTCTGACCACCCGATAACTGGCTGGGGAAGTGCTTCATCCGGTTGCTGAGTCCTACCCGCTCCAGGGCTGCTTTCGCCATCTCCCGGCGCGATTTGCCGGCTGACTCACCCGTTCTGTATAAAAGCGGAATCTCCACATTATCCAGCACCGACAAGTCATTAATCAGGTGGAAGCTCTGGAAGATAAAGCCGATTTTCTGGTTCCGCAGCCGGGCCAGTTCTTTGTCTTTGTAGCTCGTTACGGGTTGTCCGTCAATCGTAATGGTGCCCTGCGACGGCTGATCGAGCAGGCCCATGATATTCAGCAGCGTACTTTTGCCGCAGCCCGATGGCCCCATGATGGAAGCAAATTCGCCTTTGCGGATGGTCAGGTTGACGTTGTTCAGCGCCAAGGTTTCGATGGTGCTGGTACGGTAGACTTTCTCAATGTTGGTCAGTTGAATCATGATGTAGGAAAGTTGGTAGTGGTTAATAATTAATTTTCTGGTCTTTTTCGAAATCGTACAAGGTCAGCAGGCGGATGGTATAATACGTCTGCCAATAATCGCGCAGGGCCAGTACGGCATCGCGCTTGGCGCGGTCTTTTTCCTGCATGGCAATACCTAAGTCGGTTACGCTGAGGTCGCCCAGCAGAAAGCGGTTCTGCGCAATCTGGTAGCGGTTCTGGGCAATTCCGTCGGCTTCGGAAGTGAGCTTCACCTGCTTCTGGAGCATTTGCAGCAACGTTACCTGGGTGTAGATTTGCTGCTCAAAGGTCAGCTTGTCCTGCTCTACCGATTGCTTGGCCAGTTCCTGATTGGCGCGGGCCGTTTCGGTGCGGGCCTGCGCCCGGCCCCAGGTCATAATGGGTACCGAAAACTGAACCTCGACAAACTCTCGGTCTTGCGGACGTACATATACATCGCTGAAGCGGGCTCCCCGGTTGGATAAGCCGAAGGCTGCGTTCAAACTGGCGTTCAGGCCGTTTTCCTTCTTTGCTTTGTCAACATCACGCTCGGCTTCGAGCAGCCGGCGCCGGAAGCCAATGGATGCCGAGCGATTGGCAAAAGCTTCATTGATAGCTTTTTGGATGTCTATCTGGAACGGGACGATCTGCGTTGGCAGCGCCAGGTCCAGCCGGCGCTCATCGCGGTAACCCATATAGGTTCTCAGTTTCAGCGAGGATACTTCGGCGGTTTGCTGCGCCGACGCAAAATCCTTTTTGGCCGTCAGGACGCTTAATTCCAACTGGAGTAAGTCGTTCTGTGATATTCGGCCCAACTCCAGTTTTTTAAGCGCGATCTTGTATAGGGTATCGTTGTTCATCAGGTTTTTCTCCGCAATCTGAAGATTTACCTGAGCTACCAGCAGGTCGAAGTAGAAGCCGGTCGCGTTGAGGGCTACTTCCTCCATGGACTCGACAAACTGCTGATTACCTTCGGCATACTTCAGCGGCTCAATCTTCCGGTCCCATTTCATCTGGTTGAAGCGGAAGAGCGGCTGGCTCAGCCCGATGCCAAACGGAATCCCGTTGTACAGCGTGTTGTTGTCCCGGAAGTTGTCGAAGCGCTGAATCTGCTTCTGTACGAAAATACTGCCACCCGTCAGCGGAATGTTCTGGCTCAGCGCCAGCGATACAGTGGAGTTATTGTTCGAGATTGGCTGAAAAGCGATGGTGCCATCGGGCTGAACAACTTCAATAAACGAGCGGGTAAAGCCGGGAAGGATGCCGTTTACGCCCAGTTGCGGTTTGAAATCGGCCAGGAAACTGCGGTATTGCCAGTAGTTGGTACGCTTCTGCGTAGTGGCCTGTTTGGCGGCAATCGATTGCTGCCGGGCAATTGTGACTACATCCTCCAGGGTAACCCGCTCCGTCTGAGCGAAGCTGCTTTGCGCGATTACCAGCAGTGCCGACAGCGAGTAGATCAGATGTGTTTTCATGGTGGTGTGCATGGTGAGTAAGAACCGCTACTTGCTGTTGGCATCAATGGTAAGCTCCTGTAGGTGTTCGTACTGACTAAGGTCGGTAAGGATCACTTTTTCGCCTGGCTGAATGCCGCTTTTGACCTCGACATAATCGAAATTGCTTAGCCCAACCTCTATTTCACGGCGTTTGGCAATTCCGTTTTCCAGCACGAAGACATGTTGCCGGCGCTTGCCTTTAAAAGCAGGGCCATTCGGTACCCGCACCGCTTTAGCTGCGCGCTCGGTAACCACAAACACCTCAACTTTCATCTTTGGCCGAAGTGATGCGTGGCTGTTGTTATCCAGTTGAACCGTGAACTGAATCACGCCATTCTGCACCGACGGCTTTACCTGCGTAATGATACCCCGCAGGGTAGTTTCGTTCACCTTCACCACCACCGGCAGCCCGGCCTTTACCTGATCGGCGTATACGTCGGAGCAGGAGCCCTCAATGCGGAAGCTGGCGAGATCAGCCACTTTGGCGAGCATTTCGCCTTCGTTGACGGCTGACCCGATGTTTTCGTTGACCCAGGTCAGTACGCCGGCGCGGTCGGTCAGGATGTCGGCCTGCTTCAGTTTCCGCTCCATCTCCTGGAGGTTCTTTTCTTCAATTTGGGCCTGCAGGGTTGATTCCCGCACACTGGAGCTCATGGACTGGCGGTTGTAATTGAGGTCGTTTTCGAGCTGTTTCTTTTCCAGTTCGGCAATGCGCAGGGCATTCTCGGCGCGGGTCACGTCTTCCTGCGTTTTACCGCCTACTTTCTGGAGCCGTTTGGTATCTTCCCACTCAGCCCGCAGGCGGTTGATGTTGAGGGATTTGATTTTGTCATTGATCTCAGCATCGTACAGATTTTTGTTCAGCTTCATTTTAAGCTGGTCGATGCCGTTGCGTTTCAGGGCCAGTTGATCCTTCATTTTCTCGTACTCGATCAGCGATAACGATTTGTCGAGTTCGAGAATGGCCTGACCGGGTTTTACCTGGGTACCGGGGGTAAGCAGTACGCGCTGAATGCTGGCCCGGATAGGGGTAGTAATAATCTGCTCGTAAGCCGGAATGACTTCGCCGGTCGCGTTGAGGGTATTTTCGACGCTGCCGACTTCGGCTACTCCCGTTCTGATCTTGGCGCTTTCGACGGAGGTTTTCAGCACGTTGCGGAACATCCAGATAGCCGCAACAAGGGCGGTCAGGGCGATCAGACCCACAAATACGCCTTTGTTACGGCTCTGTCTGGCAATCTCGGGGGCAATTTCTCGGTCCATGGTAGTGGTGTGGATTTGCCTTTTATAAGCCAAATCCTGTGCCAATTGATAAGTAATTGATTAGTAGTTGGTTAAATCGTTTATTGGTTTTTGAAAGTGTGCGAAATCGCACGGGTTGTGCGGGAGGGAACAGGATGATGGGTGGGAATTTTTAAAATGGTAGGAGGCAGGTAAGAATTACAGAAGAGAAATATGTAGATTCAGGGTCCGTGAACCAGCCTGAACATCCATGAAGACGCTGCCCCTGCTGTACTGCCTGCTGCTGACTACCCTTGCCGTTGCTCAACCCCGAACCGCTCCGCAACCGAACCGTCCGGCTACGGCACAAACGGTCATAACCAGCCCGGCAACGGAGCAACTCAAGGCGTTGTTGAAAGCATACCAGCAATTTCAGGAGCAGGAGCTTCCCAGACGGGGTAGTAGCCGGATGAGTACCCCATTAGGTTCTTTCTCGGAAGCCGATCATATCCGGCGGGGTGCTTCGTACGAAAACTTACTGAAGCAGGTAACCGCTATTGATACCCGCTCCCTGACGGCCGATGAGCGGATTACGGCCGAACTGCTACGGTTTGTATTTCAGAATGAAGTGGAGCAGGTGCGGTACAAATCTTACCTGAACCCAATTCTGGTCGATTATGGCTTTCATATCGGATTTGTCGGTAATGCCTCAGCGGCTCCTGCTACTGTAGCAGAGTACGAGAATTACCTGGACAGGTTGAAGGATTTTCCGCGCTACGTGCGGCAGCATACCGACCTGATGCGGAAGGGACTGACGCTGGGCATTGCGCAGCCGGCTGTGATTCTGGAAGGCTATGAAACCACGTATGAGCCGCATATCGTCGACCAGCCCGAGAAAAGCCAGTTCTGGCGGCCGTTCACCCGTATGCCGGCTACTTTCCCGTATGCCGAGCGAAATCGGTTGCTAGCCGAAGGGCGCCGGGCCATTATGGATAGTGTAGTCGCTGGCTTTCGGGCGGTAAAAACGTTCTTTGATACTGAGTACCTGCCGAAGGCCCCAACCAAAATAGGGGTTTCCAACTGGCCCAATGGCCTGGATTACTACGAACAGCGCGTGCGGTACTTTACCACCCTGCCGATGACCGCCCGGCAGGTACATGAACTTGGGTTGAAAGAAGTAGCCCGGATACGGACCGAGATGGACAGCGTCATGCGTAAAACCGGCTTCAAAGGCTCTTTTGCCGAGTTTCTGGCATTCCTGCGTACCGACCCGCAATTCTATCCTAAAACGGCCAAAGACCTGCTGAAGGAAGCTGCCTACATTGCTAAACAGGCCGAAGCGCAACTGCCGGCCTTCTTTGGCAAATTGCCCCGGCAGCCATTTGGCGTGGCACCCGTACCGGATTACTTGGCTCCGAAATATACGGCGGGCCGGTACAGCGGCTCTTCAATTAAAAGCCGGAATCCGGGCTATTACTGGGTAAATACCTACGACTTGAAAAGCCGCACCCTGTACACGCTCGAAGCCTTGACCCTGCACGAGGCTGTACCCGGCCACCACCTGCAATCGGCACTAACGCAGGAGCTAACCAACTTGCCAACGTTTCGCCAGAATTTGTATGTCAACGCCTACGGTGAAGGGTGGGCGCTGTATACCGAGTGGCTGGGCCGTGAAATGGGCTTTTACAAAGACCCCTACAGCGATTTTGGCAGGCTCACCTACGAAATGTGGCGAGCCTGCCGACTGGTGGTCGACACGGGTATCCATGCCTTTGGCTGGTCGAGGGATCAGGCCATGAAGTATCTACAGGATAACACGGCCCTCTCGCTCCTCGAATGCCGCACCGAAACCGACCGTTACATCTCCTGGCCGGGGCAGGCGCTGTCGTACAAAATTGGTGAGCTGACAATCAAAGAACTGCGCCGGAAAGCCGAAGCCGAATTAGGCTCCGCGTTCGACATCCGCGACTTCCACGATCAACTGCTGGCGCAGGGAACAGTAACCATGCCGGTGCTGGAGACGCTGGTAGATGATTTCATCCGGCAGAAGAAGAGTAGCCGAACTCCGGAAGTCAATTCCGGAAAATAACAGCCCGGATTGGGTTGATGGAGCGAATGTTCCCGGTCTTTGTCGGCGACACCCATGATGGAATTACCGTAATTGCAATTACCGGGAATACCTATGGCACAGGAACATCATATCAAAGTAGCACGAACGGCCCGGTACTACACCCTGGGCGAACTCAATGAGCAGACGCGCCATATCTGGTTCGCCCTGCATGGCTACGGACAACTGGCGCAGTTCTTCATCCGCAAATTTGATGTGCTGGACGACGGTCAAACGTACGTAGTCGCGCCGGAAGGCCTTTCCCGGCTTTACCTGGACCCGCAATACAGCCGCATTGGGGCCTCCTGGATGACCCGTGAAGACCGGCATAATGAGATCAGCGATACACTCAATTACCTGAACACACTATATGATGCGGTATTGAAGGAAAAAAATCCCGAAAAGCTCACCATTAACCTGCTGGGTTTTTCGCAAGGGTGCGCGGCCGTATGCCGCTGGTTCAACGCCGGCCATATCCGGTGCGATCGCCTGCTGCTCTGGGCCGGCTTCTTCCCAAATGGCCTAGCTGATGTGATTGACCCGGCCAAACTGGTGGGGGTAGATACTGCCTACGTGTACGGCACCCGCGACGAGTACATTGAGCAGATGGACGATGCGGATGGGTACCTGAACCGGTTAAAACAGGAAGTGCCGGCGCTGCAGGTAATTGCCTACGACGGCACTCATTCGGTGGATCGGGAGGTACTTTCACGTCTGGCGAAGCCGTCCGACCGATAACCTGACTATTTGCGGTGAATAGTCGTGGCAGCCGCCTGGGCTCCAGCCAGAATAGTAATATCGGCAATGGTGACGTGGGCCGGAGCCATTACGGCATATGCAATGGAATCCGCAATATCCTGGGCGGTCAGCGGGTCGAAGCCTTCATAGACTTTGGCGGCCCGTTCCGCGTCGCCTTTGAAGCGAACGACGGAAAATTCGGTCTCCACGGCTCCTGGTGCTACATTCGTGACTTTGATGCCGTGCTGGGTCAGGTCCAGCCGCATCCCTTCGCTGATTGCTTCTACTGCCGCTTTGGAGGCACAATATACCGCCCCATTGGCGTAGGTCTGTTTACCGGCAACCGAACTCAAGTTGACAATATGTCCCCGCTGCCGGGCAACCATACCCGGCATTACAGCCTTCGATACGTAAAGCAATCCCTGAATATTCCCATCAATCATCAGGTCCCAATCTTCCGGGTCTCCATCCTGGATAGGAGACAGGCCATGGGCATTCCCGGCACTATTTACCAGAATATCAATGGCCTGCCACTCCTCCGGCAACGATTGAATGGCAACTTCTACGGCCTGGCGATCCCGGACATCGAATACCAGGGTGGTGACCCGCACCGACTGATTAAGCTGCTTCTGTAAGTCGTTAAGGCGATCCTGCCGGCGGCCGCACAGGATCAGGTCAATGTTGTGTTTGGCGAAAGCTTCGGCCGTGGCCAGACCGATACCCGACGATGCGCCGGTAATCAGAGCGATACGAGACATAGTAACTTAGGGGTAGGTAGCAACATATACGGCCGCAAAAATAGGGTTTTCTGACTTTGCACCACTACCAACCCATACACAATACGCCTTAACAGACTGAGGTTAATCTTCCACATTTGTGTAATAACTCTACGAGCCAGCGCACCAGTTTTAGGCCTGTTTGAGTCAACTTCTGTCGTCGAAAAGGCTCAGAGACAGGCGCTTTGACCGCTTACATATTGCTTGTAACCGAATAATAACCTGCGGGCTCAACGTAATAAAATCCGGCCTCAAATTTGTGATCTAATAGCTAGGAATGATGTTACAATTACAAGCTTTATCTATCGAACAAACTATACCGGATTAATGTCCACACGAGTATGACACCTGACATTACTGTCGTGATACCGACGTATCAACGGCCTGATTTACTGATGAATTGCCTTGACGCGCTGAGCCAGCAACAGCTTCCCAGTGAACAGTTTGAGATTATTGTGGTTGACGACGGCAACGATGAAGCTACGGCCGAAACCGTTACTGAATTTGCCCGTACTACGGGTATTGAAACGCGTTATCTGGCCCAGCCGCAACGCCGGGGCATGGCTGCCGCCCGCAACCGGGGCTGGAAAGCTGCCCGCGGCCGAATCATTGCCTTCACCGAAGATGATTGCCTACCCCAGCCCGACTGGTTGAGCAATGCCTTAGCCATTTTTAAGCGGGGGGCGCAGGTGATCTCCGGACAGGTCCGGGTGCCTATAAAACATCGGACAGCCCATCACGACCGGTCGACTGCTTTTATTGACTCAATCAATTTTGTTACCACCAACTGTTTCTGTCTGCGTTCCATTATTCAGCGGGTTGGCGGTTTTGAGGAGCAATTCGACATTGCCTGGCGCGAAGACAGCGACCTGCAATTCAAACTGCTTCAGTTGGGCGTCACTATCCTGAAATGCCCGGATGTCCGGATCATTCACCCGATTCAGCAGTCGTCGTGGTGGTCCAGCCTGAAAGAGGAGCGGAAGCAGAGCTACGACGCGCTGCTGTATAAGCGTCATCCGGAGCTTTTCAAGCAGCGGATACCGGTGTACCGCAGCCTGGTTGTCCGGTATTATGCCTCGGTGATTAGTGTCTTGATTGGCCTGCTTGCGCTGATGATGGGTAACGTTTTCATGGCCGGAGCTGGTTTTGCGCTGTGGTTTGTGTTATCACTTAGCCTGATCATCAACCGCCTTACTACCTCAGGCGCCGGTGCCGATCTGAAAAACTTTTCGTATGCGGTCCTTACCGGTCTGGCTACACCTTTCCTGTCGGTGTACTGGCGATTGCACGGAGCGGTAAAGTACAAAGTCCTTTATTGGTAATAACGTATATTTATTGCAGTGATGAGTCCGGCAACCTTGCCGGACTCTTTTGTTTATGCCTATATTTGGCTGTGAGGTGCGTTTAAACTTACAATGCGAAAAGTAACAAAGGCGTTTTTGCTTGCCGGGGCGGTGCTTGTCATTGCGTTCCTGTTGTGTGTATTTTATGACCGGCAGTATGGCTTTGGCGATGGATTGATCCGGAACTTCGCCTTTCGGAACGTTTTTTCCTTCATACGTACTGTCTGGCTGGTTTGTTTCCTGTTTGCCCTGGGCTTTGCCTCGCGCTTAAAATGGCTCCAAAACCTCACGCTTCTGCTTTTTACGGCTCTGTTTCTCTTGTTTTTGCTGGAGTTGGCAGCGCAGCTTCTGGTTCGCAGTGGCCTTTTTCCGTCAATCGCTATGTATCCGCGCCGGTATTATATAGAAGGAGGTTTGCAATACCGGAAGCCGCTTATCTGGGGAGATATGAACCCTGCTTCGGGGCGCTGGCGGGTACCCAACCGGGCCGATACCCTTATTACCTGCAGTGGCGATACTTTTGTTCGTCCGACCAACGCCTTCGGAGCTTTGGACAGAGAGCGGTCGCTGGTTAATACTAATCCAGATAAGCCCAGAGTTGTTGTCATAGGGGATTCTTTTTACGAAGGTTATATGGTTCCCGCCAAAGAACGCGTTTCCAGCCGGCTTGAAAATTTGACCGGCATAGAACACCTGAACTTTGCCATCAACGGAACGAGCCCGATCAATTATTACCTGCTGTATAAATCCCTGATTAGCCGCTTTGAGCATGACGTGGTCATAATCGGTTTTCTGCCCGCCAATGACTTTGAGGATTATACGGATAAAGAAGCCTATCGGCTGGTTAACTGGCCTATTTACCGCCCTTACTGGTATGGGCAATACCCGAACTACCAGTTACGCTATTCCTTATCGGATATTACCCAGTCCATCTACCGACCTACGGTGTCTCAGGCTAAGTTGCTTACGGTTATCGATTCAGTGTATGCTCATTTACCGCTACGGCAGCAGTTGAAAGCTGAACTGTTGGCCAATTCGAGCCTGGTTCAGATCCTGAAAACCGTAGCTTCCCGGCGCGGACAGACTAAGACATCGTTTACCAGTTTTGAACAGTTCGACGAAGAAGCATTCCTGTATGCTCAATACTCGCTGGAGCAGCTGTTTAAAGAAGCAAAGGGTAAGCAGATCATTTTGCTGTCCACCCCAATACTCCAGGATATACAGGCAATACGCGATGGTAAACAGAATCGCCTGGATAGTCGGTTGCGGGCCCTTTGTGACCAATACGGCGTAACATTTATACCACTGCTGCCTGAGTTTCTGGCCTACAAAGGCGATGTCAGCGAGATGTATGTAGCCTGTGATGGCCATTGGTCCAGAAAAGGCGAAGCCTTTGTGGCAGATCTGCTCCAAAAGAACTCACTTTATCAGCGGGCTGTGTCTGGTAAATAGCGGTTACGCACCTATTAATGAAAAAGCCGGCCTCTGGAGGCCGGCTTTTTCATTAATAAGCGGGTAGTTGATTAACAAAAATCAGGCTTTAGCTTCATCGCAGAACTCTTCAAACGCCATTTCCAGGTGCTGGGCAATCATCTGCGCCGAACGGCCTTCGATATGGTGACGCTCGATAAAATGCACCAGTTCACCATCTTTAAAGATACCGATCGATGGTGACGATGGCGGATACGGCAGCAGGTACTCCCGCATTTTTGCGGTGGCGTCCTGATCTACACCGGCAAAAACGGTCACCAGTTTGTCTGGTTTTACTTCGCTGCGCTGTAGGGCAGCCAGTACACCCGGACGGGCGGCTCCGGCGGCACAACCACATACCGAGTTTACCACCACCAGTGTAGTGCCTTCGGCATTATCCATGGTGTCTATAACCTGCTCGGCCGTAGCCAGATCTTCAAAACCGGCACTTACCAGTTCTGCTTTCATGGGAGCAACTAATTGAGGAGGATACATAAATTTATTCTTGTTTAGTAGTTAGTCTATTGTAATTACATAAATCCAAGTTCGAGTTTAGCGACCTCCGACATCATTTCGGTGGTATAGGGCGGATCGAACGTAAGCTCAACACTGACGTCATTAACGCCTTCTATTGCCCGCACCTTTTCTTCAATTTCGACCGGAATGGTACCCGCTGAGGGGCAGGAAGGGGAGGTCAGCGTCATCAGGATATAGACGTTGTTGACCGGAAATATTTTGATGTCATAAATAAGTCCCAATTCGTATACGTCTACCGGAATCTCCGGGTCGTATACACCTTTTATAGCCAGTATGACTGCTTCTTTGAGTTGTTCGTCTGTCATGGTAGTACGGTAGCTAGATACCTGAAGGCGTTAGACGCTGGACTGCAGACCAGCGTACACAGCGCCATATTTTTTCATTTGACTGATCATAGAGGACAGACCGCCGGCCCGCCGTGAGGTAACCAGGTTGCTCATACCCACCTTATCGATAAAATAAAGTTCGGCTTTGGCAATGTCCTCTGGATTCTCATCCGATAGGACGCGAATCAACAGGCTGATCAAACCCTTCGAAATCTGAGCGGTCGGCTCACTGTCACCATAAAAGTGCAGCTTATCACCTTGCATTTCGGCTCCCAGCCACACCTGCGACTGGCAGCCCCGAATCAGGTTGTCCTCCTGCTTGTACTGTTCTGGCATCGGAGGCAGTTTCCTGCCCAGGTCGATGATATACTGCGTTTTATCGAGCGGATCATCGAACAAATCAAACTCTTCGATAATCTCGTCCTGCTTCTCGTTTATACTCATGGCTTACAACATCATTTTCCGGACGCGGTGCAGCCCCTGCACCAGCCGGTCAATTTCTTCTCTGGTGTTATAAACCGCAAAAGACGCTCGCGTAGTTCCGGTAATCCCAAACCGACGCATCAGCGGTTGTGTACAGTGGTGACCCGTCCGGACGGCAATACCCTGCTGGTCCAGAATGACGCCGATGTCCTGGTGGTGAATACCGTCCATGACAAACGAGATAACGCTAATCTTGTTTTTGGCCTGACCAACAATCCGCAAGCCGTCAATAGCGATCAACTGTTCGGTGGCGTAGCGAAGCAGGTCGTTTTCGTGAGCAGCCACGTTCGCCTTGCCCAGTGTGTCCAGATACTCCAGGGCCGACTTAACAGCGATTACATCGGCAATGTTCGGGGTGCCGGCTTCAAACTTGTAAGGCAGGTCGTTGTACGTCGTCTTTTCAAAGGTAACTTCCTTGATCATTTCTCCGCCACCCCGGTAGGGCGGCATCGATTCCAGCAGGGCCTTCTTGCCGTACAGGGCTCCCATGCCGGTAGGGCCGTACAGCTTGTGGGCCGAGAAAACATAGAAATCAACGTCCAGTGCCTGCACATCAATATCGATATGCGAGGTAGCCTGGGCACCATCAATCAGTACCACCGCTCCAACGGCATGGGCCTTCTCGATGATGTGCTCAACCGGATTGATGGTACCTAATGCATTGGACACGTGAACGACCGACACAAACTTAGTGCGATCCGACAGCAGTTTCTCGTATTCCTCCAGGATCAGGTCGCCGTTTTCATCCACCGGTATTACCTTCAGCGTACATCCTTTCTCCTCGCATAGCATCTGCCAGGGTACAATGTTGGAATGGTGCTCCAGCGTAGAAATGATAATCTCGTCGCCCTCCTTCAGAAACCGGCGGCCGTAGGTCTGCGCTACCAGATTGATACCGTCAGTGGTACCGTAGGTGAAAATAATTTCTTCCAGATGAGCGGCATTCAGAAACTGCTGAATGGCTTTGCGCGATGCTTCAAAGGCGGCCGTAGCCTTCTCGGCCAGGTGGTGAATACCGCGGTGTATATTGGAGTTGTAACCTTCGTAATAGTTAATAAGGGCATTCAGCACCGGACGCGGCTTTTGCGTGGTAGCCGCATTGTCGAAGTAAACCAACGGCCGGCCATTGATCTGCTGGTCCAGCACCGGAAAGTCTTCACGTATCCGCTGAATGTCTAATAGGTCGGTTGCCGTCTGCATGAAAAGTTAGGTAAGTTGTATACAAATACAACAAGTATGGTGCGGGAAAGGTGCGAAAGGGAGTGATGAGTTAAGAATTAAGAGTAAAGAGTTTTGAATTAAAAACCGTGTGAAATCGGATAGCCGAAGCCACAATAACTCTTCACTCTTAATTCTTAATTATTTAGAAAGTTTCTCCACAACGATCCGCTCCAGATAGTCTTTGATTGGCCCGATCCTTAATTGACTGAGGACGTCTCCGGCGAAGGCATACATCAGCAGCGACTGGGCTTCCGCTTTCGGTATACCGCGCGAGCGCAGGTAGAACAGGGCCTCTTCGTCCAGCTTACCGGTGGTGGTTCCGTGCGAACACTTTACATCGTCGGCAAAGATTTCCAGCTGCGGCTTGGTGTTCATCGACGCGTCGGGCGACAGTACTACGTTTTTACACGACTGGTAAGCATTGGTTTTCTGCGCATCGGGACGCACAAATATTTTTCCGTTGAACACCCCCGTAGAGCGGTCTTTCAGAATGCCCTTGTACAATTCGTTGCTGTACGAGTTTGGTTTGGCATGATCCACCAGGGTATGATTATCAACATGCTGACGACTATCCGGAAGGTAAAGCCCGTACATGAAAGCTTCGCAGTGCTGACCATCCAGGACGATGTTCAGGTTGTTGCGGACAAAGCTGCCGTTCAGGGTGACCGTAACGGAGTAGAAATGGCTGTTGTCGGCCTGGTTTACCTGGGTAGTACCAATGTGGTATGATTTATCCGAATCGTTCTGAACCTTATAGTGCTGAACGCGGGCGTTCTGCGCCAGGACAACTTCCGTCACGGTATTGACAAAACTGGCCCGCTCACCCAGCGTTCGGAACGATTCGGCAACGATCACTTCTGAGTTACGACCGGCCACAATCAGGTTGCGCGGCTGCGCGGCTACGTTCTTCTCGCGGGCGTCGTTGATGTAGCGCAGGATAATTGGCGTATCAACCGTGATGTTATCGGGTACCCGCACCACCACGCCATCATTGGCGAAAGCCGTATTCAGAGCCGTGAACGCATTATCCTGGTAGTCGGCGTAGCGGGCAAAATAACTATTCACCAGTTCGGGATCTGTTTTCACCGCTTCGGCAAAACTCACTATCTGCAATTGGGAGGCAGGACTTACAATCCGTGACAGTTCCGGGTGGTAATTGCCATTGACAAAATACAGGATATTCCCTTCCAGGTTAGGAATCTGCAACTCCTCAAGGGCATCGGCTTCCAGTGTTCCGTCGGCGTTGAAGTCAAAGACCTCTTTGGTGAGTCCGCTTACGTTGGAGTACTTCCACTCTTCGTGCTTGACGGTTGGGAAACCCAGCCGGTCAAACTGCTGGAGAGCCTGCCGGCGTAGCTGATGCAGGGGCGTTTTGCTCTCGCCGTTCATGCGTTCCTCGGCCTCGCGGAACGCCGTCACCAGCCAGTTCTTCAGGTCGTTATAAGATTGATTTGATGGAGTCATGTTTAGTAGGCACTTAGCAGTAGGCAGTGAACAGTATCTTCTGCCCACTGCCTACTGCAAATCTGTTGACTTAAAACGTTTCTTCTACTTCGGCTTTAATCCAGTCGTACCCCTTTTCTTCGAGTTCAAGGGCCAGTTCTTTCGGGCCGGATTTAACAATGCGGCCTTTATAAAGAACATGTACGAAGTCAGGTACGATATAGTCGAGCAGACGCTGGTAGTGCGTAACAACAATGGTCGCCCGCTCCGGAGAGCGCAGTTTATTGACCCCTTCGGCCACAATCCGCAGGGCATCAATGTCCAGACCTGAATCGGTTTCGTCGAGGATCGCCAGCCGGGGTTCCAGCATGGCCATCTGGAAGATTTCGTTCCGCTTCTTTTCGCCACCCGAAAAACCTTCATTGAGGGCCCGGCTGAGCAATGTCTGGTCAATGTTGACCAGCTTCATCTTTTCCTTCATCAGCTTCAGAAACTGGACCGCATCGAGCGGGTCCTGACCCCGGTATTTGCGAATCTCATTCAGCGCGGTGCGCAGGAAATTGGTGGTGCTGACGCCGGGAATCTCGACCGGGTACTGAAATGCCAGGAAGATTCCCTGGGCAGCCCGCTCTTCCGGGGCCATTTCCAGCAGGTCCTTGCCGTCGAAGCGCACACTGCCGTTGGTGATTTCATAATCCTCGCGACCGGCCAGTACGGATGCCAGCGTACTTTTTCCTGAGCCATTTGGACCCATAATGGCGTGAACTTCGCCGGAATTTACTTCCAGGTTAATGCCCTTTAATATTTGCTTATCGCCAATAGAGGCTTGTAAATTGCTGATAGAAAGCATAGTAGGTTAATTGTAACGGCTGTATTGAAGCTGCAAAGTTAACAGATGAATAATTATGTACCTTGTGAGATAACAATAATGACCCTCTAAAAGTTGATGCCGGCCACACTTAATTCCAAAGTAGTTAAGGGGTTCTGTGTTCCGGGCCAGTCTGGTTGGCGGTTACCCGGCGTGGTTTTGTTTTACTTTTCCAATGCCGTACTTTGCAAACCTAATAATTCCTTATCTGTATGCGTAATGGAAAGTTATCTGTTGCCACTCAACCAATCCAAGTTTCGTCGGAAATCGGTACGCTCCGGCGCCTGTTAATTCACAGCCCTGACCGGGGGTTAGGTAAAGTAATCCCGTCTAAAGCCCAGGACTGGCTGTTCGAAGACATCGTGCATATTGACATGATGCGCCGGGATGAATATGATTATTACGTAAAGCTTTTGCTATACTTTCTGGACCCCGATAAGGTGCGGGGCCGCATTGCCGAGCTGGGCCCGACCAAAGACCGGTCGTTTTTCAAGCCCGATCACCCGGAGTATTTCAAGTCGGATAAAGTGATTGATATTCAGTGTCTGCTGTCCGACATTCTGGCCAGTGAACTGATCCGGACAAAACTGATTGCCTCTATCTGTGCGGTAGAACGATCCTCCGTAAAAACCCAGCAACTGCTGCATGAGTTTGATCCGGTTGAACTGGCCAAGATTCTGATTTCGGGTTCGCTGCCGGACCGGACCATGCTGTTTGCGCCACTGCCCAACTTCATCTTTACCCGCGATATCGGTATTGTCATCAACGATCATATCCTGCTCAACAAGCCGGCCAAGCTGGCCCGTACCCGAGAAGCTCTGCTGGCGCAGTATATATTCTTCAATCACCCCATTTTTGCCGACTACAACGACAAGATCATTGAAATTCCCGACAACGAACACGCCTTTCTGATGGCCGACGGCGAGAGCAACAAGGATCTGACCCGCTCGACGCTGGAAGGTGGGGATGTGATGATGATCTCCAAACGGCATCTGATGATTGGCTGTAGTGAACGTACTACGCTCTATGCCGCCCAACAGGTGATGCGAATGGTGTTTGAAAAAAACCTGGTCGATACCGTCACTATTATCAAGATCCCGAAGAAACGGGATTACATGCACATCGATACCATTTTTACGCAGGTGAAGCGTAATGTATGGGTGCTGCTGGCGTCACTGGGCCGGCTCGGCGATGAGGTCAAAAAGCGGGACGTCATTCATTTTTTTGCCCCTAAAGATGTGTCGGAAGACCTTCGGATCCTGCAGTTCATCAAAGGGCTGGAGCATAAACCGATTGAAATGGAAAACCTGGAAGACCTGCTGGCCGACATCAGCAAAAACGATCTGGGTAGTAAAGAGCCGGTTCAGTTTATTTACTCCGGCAACAATGAATTTCCGTTTGGGGCGCGGGAGCAGTGGACCGATTCCTGCAACCTGCTGGCGCTGAAAGATGGCGTGGTGATCGGCTACGACCGCAACGACAAAACCGCCGAAGCCTTCCGCGAAGCGGGTTTCGACGTGGTATCGGCGGCTGATCTGCTCGACCGCTTTGAGCGGGGCGAGTCGTCGCCCGAAACCATCGAAAATACCTTTATTATGCTGCCGTCGGCCGAATTGTCGCGGGCGCGTGGCGGCTCCCACTGCATGAGCCTGCCCCTGCTGCGCGATGAGCTGTAGCCGGAAAGTGCAATTTTTGTCGTAAATTGAGGGCAGTTTTGTTGATTAACCCCCGAACTGTATAGAACGTTATGCAATCACAGGCTACTTCACGCATACTAATGATCCGTCCGGTTTGCTTTGCTTTCAATGAGCAAACCGCGGGTACCAACGCCTTTCAGGATCCGGCCATAGCGGTTCAGACAAAAGACAATGCCCAGGAAGATGCCTTACGCGAATTCGACGAAATGGTGCGGCATCTGAAAGCCCTTGGGGTGGATGTGATTGTTTACGAAGATACCCCGGATCCCTATACCCCGGACTCTATATTTCCCAATAACTGGGTATCGTTTCACGCCAGCGGTACGGTAGTGCTTTACCCCATGCAGGCTGAAAACCGCCGGCTCGAACGGCGCAGCGACATTGTTGAAAATCTCAGCCAGCGTTTCCACGTGGCTAAAGTGGTTGACCTCACCCATTTTGAGCAGGAAGGTAAGTTTCTGGAAGGAACCGGCAGCATGGTGCTGGATCGGATGAACCGCGTGGCGTTTGCCTGTCTGTCGCCCCGCACGCATGAGGATGTGTTGGCAGAGTTCAGCAAACGAACCGGCTACCGGGTGGTGGCGTTCCACGCTTACGATGCCGGTGGGATGCCGGTCTACCACACCAATGTAGTGATGTGTATGGGCGATACCTTTGCTGTTATCTGCCTGCGGGCCATCAATGATCTGGATGAGCGGCTGATGGTACGCCATGAACTGGAGAAACTCGGCAAAACCATTATTGAAATCTCCCTGGAGCAGATGGCCAGCTTTGCCGGCAATATGTTACTGATCACCAATAAAAAGGGCGAGAAACTGCTGGTTATGTCTACGCAGGCGTACAAATCGCTATCGGCCCGCCAGGTCGATACATTAAATGATTTCGCCACTCTCCTGCACTTCGATTTGGGTATCATTGAAGGCAATGGGGGAGGCTCAGCCCGCTGTATGATGGCTGAGGTGCATTTACCGCGCAAGTAAGTACAACGGAATTTTATTCCGTTTCTGATCGTTCCCGAAGGGAATACAACCGTTTCGGCGAACCCATCCCTTTCACACATGAACTACATCATCACCGGGTCGCTAGGCCACACCGGCCGACCCATCACCGAAGGTTTAGTTAACGCCGGACACACGGTTACCGTAATCACCAGTAAAGCCGAAACGGCCAGAGAGATTGAAGCCTTGGGGGCCAACGCTGCCGTAGGCAGTCTGGAAGATGCTGAATTTGTAAAGGAGACGTTTGCCGATGCCGATGCGGTGTATCTGATGATTCCACCAACCTGGAACCCCACCAACTGGCGAGCCTGGCAAAACGCCATTGCCGATACTTATGTCGAGGCTATCAAAGCCAACGACATTCGGTTTGCCGTAGTGCTGAGCAGCATCGGGGCCCACCGGAGCGATGGCGTGGGACCGGTCAAGGGACTACATGATCTGGAGGAGAAGCTGAAAGGCATTAATGCGCTAAATGTCAAATTTCTGCGGCCTGCCTATTTCATGCAGAATTTCATGTCGTTGGTTCCCATGGTGAAGCAGACAGGTATCCTGGGTGGTAACTTCGGTAATCCGGATGAGAAAGTAGCCCTGGCGCATCCTGACGATATTGCGCAGGTGGCCCTCCACGAACTGTTAAACCTGGATTTTACCGGTAAGCGGGTACGCTATGTCGTGGGCGACGAACGGACCGGTGAAGAGATTGCCAGGGTGTTGGGAGCCGCTATCGGAAAGCCGGAGACGCCCTGGGTGGTGTTTTCCGATGAACAGGATCTTCAGGGAATGATGCAGGCCGGTCTTAACCAGGAGATAGCCCGAAATTATAATGAAATGGGCGCTGCCATGCGAACCGGTATCATGCAGGAAGACTATTGGCTGCATCGTACAACGCTCGAAAAAACAAAGCTGGAAGACTTCGCCCGGAACGAGTTTGCTCCGGCGTTTAATACCTGAAAAATAAATGACGGCCAGGAGCCGTCACTATTTTTATCATAAACACTACTGTTCTGTTTAATTAGCGGCCACCCAATGGGATCAGGTAGCCGAGGGAGGCCATAAAGAGTTTAGCTTTGGTCTTCTCCGTATTGTCTTCCTGAGCGTAACCAGCCAGATAATTGTAACGGCCTTCCAGTAGAAGGTCGCCGGGGCCTAATCGTAATGCAAGTCCCAGACCACCTGTAACGCCATAGCCAAAGCGTTTACCAAAGTTTTCACGCTCAATAGGTCCGGATAGACTAAATTCGCGGGAGCCAACACTGACTCTGCCGTTAACCTTACCGTTTATAAAAAACGTACCGTAAGGCCCGGCGTTTAAAAAGAACCGGGCATTTGAGCTGCCAAAAGAAGCTTTCAGGAGAACGGGTACATCAATCATGTTAATGTTCCCCTCCGCAAAGCCGGTATTGGTCGTTTGGTTAATGGAATAGCGAAAGTTATACTGATTGAATAAAATTTCCGGTTGTATTGAAAATACAGGTCCGCCAATATTCATAATAAACCCTCCATGAAAGCCAGGGGCGTATTCTGGCTGGGCACCCGGCAGGTTATCAATATCGGCTCTGCTTACTGTACCCCAGTTTCGCCCCGCCCGCAGACCGATGCTGATACGCCGGTCGGTAATTGCTTGCCTGGTAGTTGGGGCGGGCGGTGATTGGATTGTGGTATTGGCTGCCAGGGTAACCGGATCGTTGTACAGGTTGGCGGGCTTTTGCTGAGCCATCACTAATCCGGGTCCCAGACTTATGAGTAAGAAGCAAAGGGTTTGTTTCATTCAATCAGGCTGATTTGACTTGCTGAACAAAAGTGACGAGAAACGGCGGAATTATCAACTTATGAAGAAGGAAGCGGTTAAGGAAATGAGCAATCGGTAAAAAGACGCAAACAACAAGCCCGATTAACAGATTATAAGTCTATCATCTCAACTCAGCACCCATGAGAACAACCCATCCGAAGACAGCCGTGGTGACCGGATCGAACCGGGGCATCGGCAAAGAAATCGCGCGGCAGCTCTGCCAGTGTGGCTTTGCGGTCTTCATTGCTTCCCGCGATATGCACGACGGTCGGGAGGCTGCCGACGAACTTTGCGCCGAGGGGCATGAAGCCATATTTCTGCACATGGACGTTAATGACCCCCTCAGTATCAAGAACGCCGTTGGCACTTTTTCCCAGAAAGCTGATCATCTCGATGTGCTGGTCAATAACGCCGGTATTCTCGAGAATGCCGACGTACCCATTACCAAAATGAACGTAGAGCAGCTCCAGCGGGCAATGGAAACCAACGTATACGGTCCCATTATTGTTATTCAGGACTTTCTGCCGTATCTGGCAAAAACTCCCGATGGGGCCCGGATCATCAATGTGTCGAGTGGTGCCGGCTCCCTGCAGCGAATGCGTACCTACGCACCCGCCTATAGTATCTCGAAAACAGCCCTTAACGCTGTAACCCGCCAGTTTGCTGCCTCTTTGCAGGACCGGCGCATTGCGGTCAACACCGTAGATCCCGGTTGGGTGCAGACCGACATGGGTGGAGCCCATGCGCCCCGATCAGTCGAAAGCGGTGCCGAAACGATTGTCTGGCTGGCTACGGAAGCCCCACTGACCGAAACCGGTAAATTCTGGAAGGATAAACGGGAGGCAGACTGGTAAGCTTTTGCAACCCATAAAAAAGCCGGCCTGCAACCAAGCAGGCCGGCTTTTTTGCTGAGATTAGTTAATCAGGCTATTTCTTCCTCTTCTATGGTAGATACTTCCGGCGTTGTTTCAATGGTTTTCTTCGACAGGTAGGTGTATACCGCCGGAATAATGTACAGCGTCAGCAGCGTTGAGAACAGCAATCCACCAATCACGGCGATACCCATGGACACCCGGCTTTCTGAACCGGCGCCCAGGGCCAGGGCAATGGGTACCAGGCCTAATACGGTACACAGACTGGTCATCAGGATTGGCCGGAAGCGGGAAACGGCCGCATCCTGCGCGGCTTCGTAGCGGCTTAAGCCCTGTTCCTTGCGCTGGTTGGCGAACTCTACTATCAGAATTCCGTTTTTGGTCACTAGCCCAACCAGCGTAATGATCCCAATCTGGCTGAATACGTTCAGCGTCTGGCTGAAGTCCCAGAGCGAGATCAGGGCTCCGCAAAGCGCCAGCGGTACCGTCAGCAGGATGATGACAGGATCAACAAAGCTTTCGAACTGCGCAGCCAGAATCAGGTAAATGAGCAGCAGCGCCAGGCCAAAGGCCATGTACAGACTGGACGAACTCTCGCGGAATTCCTTGGAGGTACCATCCAGCGCCGTCGAGAACGACGGGTCCAGCACCTCACCGGCAATGCGTTCCATTTCTTCGATACCCTCACCCAGTGTAACCCCTTTGGCTAAACCGGCAGATACCGTAGCGGAGGCATAGCGGTTGTAGCGGTACAACTGCGGAGGGGTACTTTGCTCACTCATTCGCACCAGATTGTCCAGCTGGATGAGTTCTCCCCGTTTGTTTTTAACAAAAAGCGATCGCAGGTCAGTGATGTCGTTGCGGTCGGGGCGGTCGATCTGGCCAATAACCTGGTATTGTTTGCCATCCATGATGAAGTACCCGAACCGCCGGCCCGATAAGCCTAACTGGAGGGTCTGGGCTACATCCTGCACCGATACCCCCATGTTCATGGCTTTCTCCCGGTCAATTTCCAGTTTAATCTCCGGTTTGGTAAATTTCAGGTTGACGTCGGCCGCCGAGAATTTATCCGATGCCTGTACCTTTTTCATGAATTCCGGTACGGCTTTCTGCAGGTCAGCAAACTTGTTGGCCTGGATCACAAACTGAACCGGCAGGCCACCGCCACCGCCTACACGGGCTCCCGTTGTAATCGTCTGCTCCTGAACCACAAATGCACGGGCACCCGGAAACTGCTTAACCACCGGAGTCACTTCATCGACCATTTCCTGCTGGCTTTTGGTACGGGGCGGCTTGTCATTCAGAATGACCCGGAATGCCCCCGTGTTGGTAGCTCCGGAGCCGAAACTGGGCGAGGTAATAGCCGTAACGCCGGTTACCTCGTCCGCAGAAAACATGTTTCTGAGGTGCTGTGCTACCTTATCGGTGTAGTCGAGCATGTACTCGTACGTTGACCCTTCCGGCGCGGTAGCCTGAATGCGGAAGCCACCCCGGTCTTCGAGCGGTGACAGCTCCGATGGTATGGCGTTGGTTGTAAACATTAGGTAGATGAGGCCGAAGAAGCCCGCCATCAGTACCCAGGCCATCCACCGCACCCGCATAAAACTTTTTAGTGAGTTCTCATAACCCGTTACCATCCAGTCAAAGAACGGTTCCGTCACCCGGTACAGCCATGGTTGCTTATGGCGGGTTTTGAGGAGCCTGGCCGACAGCATCGGCGTCAGGGTCAGCGACACAAACGCCGAAATGATGACCGAACCGGCTACCACAATACCAAACTCCCGGAATAGCCGCCCCGTGATACCCTGCAGAAAGATAACCGGCAGGAACACCGCGGCCAGGGTTACCGTAGTTGAGATAACGGCAAAATAAATCTCTTTGGACCCGCTCACGGCCGCCTGGTAGGGCGACATCCCTTCTTCAATCTTGGTATAAATATTTTCCAGCACCACAATAGCGTCATCCACTACCAGACCGATGGCGAGTACGATCCCCAGCAGGGTCAGTACGTTGATAGAGAAGCCAAAGAAGTACATAATGAAGAACGCTCCGATGAGCGACACCGGAATGGCCGTCAGCGGAATAATGGTACTGCGCCAGTCGCGGAGGAAAATAAAGATGATGAGCGCCACAAGCACAAAGGCGATCAGAATCGTTTCCTGTACTTCTTCAATCGAGCGCCGGACATACCGGGTGTAGTCGAAACCCAGCAGCACTTTTACGTCGGGCGGCAGATCGCGTTTAATCTGCTCCAGCTTCTTATAGACGTTATCGACAATCTCAATCTGGTTAGCGCCCGGCTGCGGAATTACCGCTACGGCAATCATGGGTACCCCATCGCGCTTCAGCAGGGTTCGCTCCGCTTCCGGTGCCAGTTCGGCGTACCCAACGTCGCGGAACTTCACAACCTGGTCGTCCTGTTCTTTCAGGATCAGGTTGTTGAAGTCATCCGGGGTAGTCAGACGGCCCAGCGTCCGGACGGTCAGTTCCGTATTTTGCCCTTCCACACTTCCGGATGGCAACTCAATGTTCTGGCGCGCCAGTGCACTGGCAACGTCGATGGCGGTGAGCCGGTACGAAGCCAGTTTAACGGGATCAATCCGCAGGCGCATGGCAAATTTCTTTTCCCCCCAGATTTGGATACCACTCACGCCGGGAATCGTCTGAAACCGCTCCTTAAACTGCCGGACCGCAATATCGTTCACTTCCATCAGCGACCGCTTATCGGATAGCAATTGAAGGAAATAGATGGGGCTGGCATCAGCGTCGGCTTTGGCCACAACCGGCGGGTCAACATCAGGAGGGAGCAGGGCTACGGCCCGTGACACCCGGTCGCGAACATCGTTGGCGGCTGCTTCAATGTCGACGCTAAGTTCAAATTCTACGTTGATCACACTCCGGCCGTCGCGGCTGGAAGACGATAAAGTCCGGATGCCGGCGATTCCGTTGATGGATTCTTCGAGTGGCTCGGTAATCTGCGACTCAACAATATCGGCGTTGGCACCGGTGTAGTTCGTTGTAACGGTAACGACCGGCAGTTCGATACTGGGAAACTCGCGAACCCCCAGGTAATAAAAACCGATGCCGCCGAAAACCATAATCAGCAGCGACATAACCACGGCCAGTACCGGCCGGTTAATACTGGTGGTAGATAAAGTTGCCATTGATTACAGGATGTTCTTGATTGCCACTTCGCTGCCCGGTTTCACCATCTGGATACCGGAGGTAATCAGGGAGTCACCCTGCTGAAGTCCTTTACGAATTTCTACGTTGCGGTCGGTGCGGGTGCCAATCTCTACCGGCACCGATTCTACCTTATGATTCCGAACTACGAATACCTTCTGCCCGGTAACCTCCGGAACAACCGCTTCGGTCGGCACCACAATGGCATTGCCTCTGGAGTTCAGCACCAGTTCTATACGGGCAAAGGCGCCGGGTACCAGTGTCCGGTCCGAATTAGGGCTCACGGCCCGGAGCAGCATCGTCCGGGTGTTGGGGTCCACTTTGGGTTCAACGGCGTAGACGGTACCGGTACGCTGATCGCCCGATCCTTCGACGGTAAACTGAATACGATTGCCTTTACGAACTACAGAAGCATATTTGGCCGGAATAGAAAAGTCTAATTTGGCCGGGTTGGTATTGGTCAGCGTGGCAATGCGGCTGCTGGGCGAGATATAACTGCCGTTGCTGATATACCGCAGACCGATGGTGCCGTTGAACGGGGCCCGAAGCACGGTTTTGGCAATTTGAGCCTTCAGGTTTTCAATATCGGCCAGGATGCTGTTGAGATTCGTCTGGCTGATTTCGTACTCCTGCCGGCTAATAGCTTCTTTCTCCAGCAGCCGCTTCTGGCGGGATTCGTTATCCTCGGCGAGTTTTTTGTTGAAATTCAGTTTCTGGAGCTGAGCCTGCAGGTCGGCATCGTTGATTCGGAGCAATACTGCTCCCTGCTGTACATAGTCACCTTCGCGGAAATAGATGCCGGTTACCCGGCCAGACACTTCGCTCCGGATATCTACTTCTTCGTTCGCAATGATAGTGCCCGTCGTCAATAATTTTTCATCCAGCATATTGGCATTTACCACCATTACCTCAACGGGAGTAGCTACCCCTGCGGCCGGCCCGGCCTGGGCGACCGTCTTCGGCATTGAACCGGCTCCGGCTTGCGCTTCGGCCTTTGGACCCTCCCCGGCAGATTCGCTCTTACTCAGCGATTTTAGTTTAGGGTAAAAGGCCATGCTGATGACCATCAGTATGACGGCAAAAGTTATGATACGCTTGGTAATTTTATTCATATTCAGAGAAACACGTAAGCAGTATTAAAAAAGAAAACAGTACGGAAACTACTGCTAAAATACAGAAAAAGAACCACCTTTCCTGTAGATACACACATTTAGCGCAACAAAAAAGGCCGGTCACCAAGACCGGACTTTTTTGTACAGGAAATTATTGGATTAATACCCCCGTTATGATAATGACGGCCGAGCCTTGCATGCCAGATCTGTCTCAAACTGTGGTAGCTTAGGCCTACTAACAAAAAGGCCCACCCGGTGTGGGCAGGCCTTTTGCAAGGGGCTGATTAACTACGGCCGGATAGTAAAACCGATGCGCTTGTAATTTTCGCTCGGCAGAATATCCTTGCCATTGCCTTCAATCATCAGCACGAGGTTCACTGCCGGTACACTGGCAGCCGCTGTTCCGCGTGGTACCGTAACGGTCACTGTACCAAAGCTGGAGTTCGCCGGAATCACTACGTTACCGCCGTTCGTCAGGGTAAAGTGTGTGCCTTCTACAGCTGTGCTGTTTTCCTTGTCTACCGATACCTTAATGGTTTCGTCGGAAGTCCGCTGCGGGCCAACCAGGTTGATCCGCTGGTTAAGGGTAACGGCGGTAGTTGAATTACCAGCCGAGATCAGCGGGTAGGTACGGCCCACGGCCGGAGTCGACGTGATAGCCGTTTGGAACTCGACTACGGTTTTTTCGTCGTATGTTTTATCTATGTCCTCGAAGCAGGAGGTCATGCCGAACAGCATCAGGAGCGCTACGGCAAAGCCTAAAATATTCTTCATAGTTGTCATTTCTCTGCGATTAGTAACCGAAGTTTTGTCTCAGGTTTGGATTGTTGGTGATTTCCCGAACCGGAATCTGGGCCAGTACCCGGAAGTCGATGTACGGAACAGTAGTGGGGGTCTTTATGATATCAACTCCCCGGCGCTTGAGATCAAACCAGCGGTGGCCTTCAAACGCCAGTTCGATACGACGTTGTCTCAGGATCTCGTTCAGCAGATCGGTACCGGCCAGGGCCGTACGCGCCGGTAAACCTGCGCGGGTCCGGATGGCGTTTACATCAGCCAGGGCCTCTTCTTCCTTACCCAGGAAGTAGTTGGCTTCGGCGCGGTTCAGGTACATCTCTGAGGCCCGGATTACCGGAACGTTGTCCAGGTTGACAGCACCGTTCTTACCAAAGAATTTGGTGCTTTCGATCTCAGCCGTACCCCGGCCGGTCGTACCCAGTTCGTATAGCTGACGGCGAATATCCAGCACCTGGTTGTTGGTTCCTTTTTCGGCATCCAGGGCAGCCAGCAGCGATGCCGATGGAACCAGGTCACCAAAACCACCTGTCCGGGTACGGTCACCCAGCGCTACCAGCGTGGTAAAGGTCGTTTGCAGCGACTCGTTTACCCCGATGTTCTCCGGCGTTGTGTAGGTAACCTCAAAGAATGACTCCGGATGACGGTTGGCCCGCCAGCCACCAAGGTAGCTGTCGCGGTCGAGGAACCGGGCCGGTCCAGCGGCTAAGGCTTCCGTAGCGTATTTTACGGAATTAGCATAATCCTTATTGTACAGGGCTACGCGGGAGAACAGCGCCAGAGCGGCACCTTTGTTGGCGTAGAATTGTCCACGGGTGTTAGTCAGCTTGGCAGATGCTACCGTCAGGTCTTCGTAGATCTGCTTATACACATCAGCTACAGACGCACGGGCCGGGAATTGAATCTGATCAGGTGTCAGTACCCCGGTTACCAACAGCGGAACACCACCCCGGTTGTATTCGGCTACTTCTACCCCCGGATCGTAGGCATACGTCCGCATCAGGTCGAAATACAGCAGCGCCCGCAGGAACTTGGCTTCACCTTCGTAGCGGTCGCGGGTGGCCTGGTCCGTAATGTTCGGCAGGGCCTCCAGTACCAGGTTAGCCTGGTTGATCGCGTAATACGCCACCTGCCAGTTAGCAAAGTGAGCACCTACCTGATTCAGGTATTCGGCGTTCAGACGACCCGATTTATTCGTAGCCCGGCCGTTATCGGAGAGCGCTTCGGGAATGGCTATCAGATCCCGGCCGTACAGACGGGGGCTTTGCAGCCGGTCGTAGATACCGTTCAGAGCCGCATCAATGCCTTCGGGCGTGCTCAGTGCCGTAGACGAGCTGATCGATTGCCGGGGCTGAAGATCCAGCAGATCGTTGCAGGAACTCAGCGAAAGGAGGGCCACCAGCGGCAGCCATTTGGTAAACTGATATTTATAAGTTAGAAACATGATTGTCAATCAAAATTTTAGAAGCCTAACTGAAGACCAACTGTGTACGTACGGGCAATGGGTACAACACCACTGTTACCGGCTCCCAGGTTCAGGAACTCAGCATCGTAGCCGGTCCACTTGCTCCAGGTGATCAGGTTAACGGCCTGAGCGTACAGACGCGCTCTGTTTACGCGTACGCGCTTGGCAAAGGCCGCCGGAATGTTATAACCGAAGTCAATCTGCTTCAGACGGATGTAAGAGGCATCTTCCAGGGTACGGGTACCGGTCAGGTTGCTGGAACCACGAATTTCGGCGTTACCGTTGTACGGGCGGGGAATATCGGTGATATCGCCCGGCTTCTGCCAGCGACGGTTGTATACCTCAGACAGCGTGTTGAACAGACGACCACCGTTTTCCGACATAAAGCTGCCCTGGCTGTTGAATTCTTTCCGACCAAACTCGTACTGGAACAGGACGTTCAGATCAAATCCGGCATACGAGAAGCTGTTGGTCAAACCACCGAATGTAGTCGGGATGTTAGAGCCCATCACTTTGAAATCAGCCGGGTTACGTGGGGCGTAGGTGATATTGCCGTTGGCATCGTACCACATACCCCGACCCGTAGCCGGGTTAACCCCTGCGTAGCGTGAGGTGAAGATGGTACCCAGCGGATAACCGATGATGACGCTCGTATTACCCGGCAGGGCTACCAGACTGTCGGGCGTAGCCAGGGGCGTAATACCGTCGAACAGCTTGGTTACGTTGCTCTTCACAAACGTGTAGTTGAAGCTGGTTGACCATTTGAAACCACCCCGGTCGAAGTTTGTAGTAGTGATTTCAAACTCGATACCCCGGTTTTTAACCTCACCAACATTCTGCGCTACTTCGCTGAAACCATTCACAAACGGAACCGGCTTAAACAGCAGCAGGTCTTTGCTACGGCGTTCGAAAACGTCAACGGCACCGGTAATCCGGTTATTGAAGAAACCAAAATCCAGACCCAGGTTCGTGGTAATGTTCTGCTCCCATTTCAGGTTCGGGTTCGACAACTGAGTCGGGGCCATACCTGCCTGGTTGTTGTACCCGAAACCACCTTCAAACAGACCCAGTGACGGGAAGTTACCAATCTGGTCGTTACCTGTAGATCCGTAGCTGGCGCGCAGTTTCAGGGTGTTCACTACCGGGCTGCCCTTCAGAAAACTTTCTTCTGAGATCAACCACGATGCTGCGGCTGCCGGGAAGAAACCGTACCGGTTCTCACGACCAAAACGCGACGAGCCATCGTACCGGCCAATCAGGTTCAGCACGTATCTGCCGCCGAATTCATACTTCAGGTTGGCAAACAGGGCGTCTTTGCGGAAGCCGGTCCAGAAACCACCCGTAGCGATAGGGTTGGCAGCTGAGTTTGCATAACGGAAGTCAGGCGTCGGCAGGTTTTCAGCCTGGATGCTGATACCCTCACGGACATCACTGCGGTACTCAGCACCGGCCAGAAAGCCTACATTGTGTACCGAGTTGAATGTCTTGTTGTAATTCAGCGTTATGTTGCTGATAAAGTTGGTGATTTCGTCAAACTGGTTCTGTACCCGGCCCCGAACGTTGATTCCATCGGCCGTACGCGGGTCGCTATAATACCGGCCGCGAGTCATACGATAGTCCATACCAACAAACGGCTTTAGCGTCAGGTTGTCTGTAATCCGGTACGTCAAACTCAGGTTACCAACAGCCGAGTTGGTCGAAGCCCGAATGTCATTCAGTTCAGTAACCATCAGCGGGTTCTGGTTCAGAATACCGGCCAGGCCACCAGTAGCCGGCGTACCATAGTAACTGCCATCCGGATTATAAATCGGGTTGACCGGAATGATCAGCGGACCCGCGAACGCAGCCGCGCCCAGGAATGTACCACCGTTCGGAGAACCAAATTGACCCCGCTGGGTGATAGTGCTGAGGTTCAGCTTCTGATCCAGCGTAATCCGGTTGTTGATCTTGTGCGTCAGGTTAATCGTACTGGTACCCCGCTTGAAGTCAACATTCCGCAGGCTGGCATCCTGATCGTTATAAGCGGCCGAAATGAAGAAGGTAGTCTTATCACTACCACCGTTCATTGAGAATTCGTAGTTCTGACCACGACCGCTGCGGATACCTACTTTCTGCCAGTCATAGGTCGGCAGGGCAGCAATTTCGGATTCCGAAAGCTCAGGACTCAGGCGCACTGAGGATAAAACAGCACGGCGGGCCTGCTCAACGGTGTAAGCTGGGTTGGTAGCGGCCGTCTGGTTGAAAACGGCTTCCGTACGCATCTGAAGCCACTGCTGTGTATTCAATACGTCCAGGTATTTAACCGGCTCAACAAACGCATAGTAGGTATTCAGGTTGAACTGCGTCCGACCAGCTTTCCCTTTCTTGGTCGTTACCAGCACAACCCCATTAGCCGCCTGAGAACCATAGATGGAAGCCGCAGCGGCATCTTTCAGGACTTCGATTGACTCGATGTCGTTCGGATTCAGAAACGAGAGCGGGTTGGTACTGGTGAATGATGACGTCCGGTTGCTGTTCAGTTGAACACCGTCGACGATGTAAAGCGGATCGGTACCGGCGGCAATTGAACCGACACCCCGGATACGCACCTGAACAGCTCCTCCCGGAATACCGTTGGCCGACGAAATCTGCACACCAGCCGCCCGACCCTGCAGGGCCCGGTCGAAACTCTGGATCGGCATGTTTTCGATGTCGCTACCCTTAATCTTGGAGATTGAGCCGGTGATTTCGCGTTTGCTAAGTGTTCCGCCGTAACCTGTTACGACAACTTCACTTAATTCAGTGGTGTTACTCTGAAGTGTTACATTGACCGTTGAACGGCCGCCGATTGCCACCTCTTGCGCGTTGAAGCCGATGAAGCTAAATACCAGCCGGGCATTGTCGGCTGCGTTGATCCGGTAGTTACCTTCGGAGTCGGTAGACGTTCCGCGGGTTGTACCTTTTACTTGCACAGTTACACCCGGTAGGGGGGTGCCGTCGTCAGATGAAGTGACTTTACCGATTACGGTACGGTCCTGGGCCAGTGCGGGTAGGGTAAGCACACACAGGAGCCAGAAACCCGATAAAAGTTTTCTCATAGAGCTAGTATAAAGTTTGGTTTAAGTAAGAAAACGGGTGCAAAACTAACGGGAAAGACTTAAAAAGGAAAATTGTATTTAAAGATTATTGGCCTTGATGGGTAGCCTTCGGTAAAATCTTTGATACCATGCTTTAGCAGATTAACTTGTTTTTAATAGGTTTGTGCCCCCATTATTGATTGTCAGGCGTTTTTACTGCAAAAAGAATCCAGCCCAACCTCGTTTCTAATTTTTATTTAAAGTTTTTTTAATGTTTAACGCTCCGCTTAAATGGCAATAAATGATGAATTTATCGTACGGCTACCGCCAAATTAAATTTGGTTGCAGGAGGGCAGGCAGAGCTGGTTTTAACCAGTGGCTTAGCTAGGTCTGCCGGTTGGTACGGGAATTAGCAGGCTACGCTGTTAATGACTGATTTGTGTGCTATCTTTGGTCTGATCATGTACCGATTCAATCTATTATGAAGCATTTCAGATACGCCCTAACCAAGGCTTTTGTCGCCAGCCTGGTTGCTCCTGCTTTATGGGCCCAGCCCCAGGCGCTGAAAAACCGGATGGATAAACTGGCCGAAGGACTGGAGAAAAAAGTAATTACCTGGCGCCGGGAGTTTCACCAGAACCCGGAACTGGGCAATCGGGAGTTTCAGACAGCAGCCAAAATTGCGGCTCACCTGCACTCATTAGGCATAGATGTTAAAACCGGCGTGGCAAAAACCGGCGTGGTCGGTATCCTGAAAGGAGGAAAGCCAGGGCCAGTTGTAGCCTTGCGGGCCGATATGGATGGTCTGCCGGTGACTGAACGAGTTGATCTGCCGTTTAAGTCAACCATTTCAACCGAATTCAATGGTCAGAAAACCGGCGTCATGCACGCCTGCGGGCACGATAGCCATGTGGCCATTCTGATGGGGGTGGCCGAGGTGCTGGCTTCTGTAAAAAGTGATCTGAAAGGAACCGTTAAGTTTATTTTCCAGCCGGCCGAGGAAGGCCCTCCGCAGGGTGAAGAGGGGGGCGCTGAACTGATGGTGAAGGAGGGCGTTCTGGAGAACCCGAAGGTAGACGCCATTTTTGGCCTCCATATTAATTCCCAGACCGAAGTAGGTACCATCAAGTACCGGCCGGGTGCCATTATGGCGGCTGTGGACCAGTACAGCATTAAGGTAAGAGGCAAGCAGACGCACGGAGCCAATCCCTGGTCGGGTGTTGACCCTATCGTGACTTCTTCACAGATCGTGATGGGTTTGCAGACGATTGTCAGCCGTAACCTGCCGCTGACCGATGCCGCTGCCGTTGTAACGGTAGGAGCCATTCATGGCGGAATTCGACAAAACATTATTCCGGAAGAAGTGAATATGATTGGCACTATCCGGTCGTTTACGCCCGATATGCAAAAGACGATTCACCGGCGGATTAATGAGATCGCCGGTAACATTGCCGAAAGTGCCGGTGCCAAAGCCGACGTGAAAATTGATGTGATGTACCCGGTTACCTACAACGACCCCAAGCTGACCGACCAGATGGTGCCGACGCTGGAGGCTGTAGCCGGGAAAGATAAGGTGGTGATTACCCCGGCCTGGACCGGTGCCGAGGATTTCTCGTTCTATCAGCAGAAGGTACCTGGCTTCTTTTACTTCCTGGGCGGAATGACGAAGGGGAAAAAGGTGGAAGATGCCGCCCCGCATCATACGCCGGATTTCCAGATTGACGAAAGCGGATTTACCCTGGGCGTGAAGTCACTCTGCCACCTGACCGTCGACTATATGGAGCAGCGCACCGCCAAGTCGACTGCCAGCACCCGATAAACGCGGTAACTGTCTTACCGTCAAAAGCGTCCCTGAGCCACGCCTGGGGCGCTTTTGCTTTTAGGATTCGGCCGCCCGGCTGCGTACCAGCCGCGACAAAATGGCCGGGAAGAGACGCTTCAGGTAGATGCCCGCAATTTCTTTGCCGCCGATATAGTATTCCTCCTTGCCGTAGGCCACGGCCTGCGCCACCCGGCGGGCAAACACATCTGCCTCCATGCCCTGCGCCTGACTGGTGTTCATGCGGTTGTAGGCCTCTCCTTTTTCGTTGAGGGCGCTTAGGGAAATTGGCGTTTTAATATACCCCGGACAGACAATGGTTACCCGCAGACCCTGATCGTGTATTTCGGCGCGTAATGAGTCGAAGAAGCCGTGCAGGGCGTGTTTGCTGGCGCAATAACCCGAGCGTTGTTTCACCCCGATTTTGCCGGCAACGCTGCTGGTTACCACAAAATGTCCGCTCTGCTGCCGGAGCATGTGGGGCAGTACGGCTTTGGTCAGGGCTACCACCCCAAAAAAGTTGATCTCCATCAGCCGCCGGTATACGTCAAACTCTGTTTCCGCAACGGTGCCCCGCTGGGTGATACCGGCGTTTTGGAAAACATAATCGATGCGGCCGAAGCGCTGCAGCACGACTTGTACCTTGCCGGGAAAGCTGTTAATATCGGTTATATCCATCGGCAACACCAACACCTCTGAGGCCGGTAAACCCGTTTGGCCGGCTACCCGCTGCAACTCGTCTTCCCGACGGGCTGACAAGACCAGCCGGGCACCCTGCCGGGCCAGTTCGAGGGCCAGTGCTTCGCCAATGCCGGAAGAAGCCCCGGTAACCCAAACCACGTTCTGGTGGTATACAGGCATACGTAACGGACGTTAAATGATTGTTTCTGCCCTGGTGAACGATAACACGCCACCTTCGCCTGTTACCTCCAGCATCGCATCGTGCCCAATCGGAAGCGCCAGATTACGGGCTACGTGACCGACCGGAAAATCGTAGCAAACCGGAAAGTCATAATCAGCAACGACCTCCGCGACAATCTCGTACGGCGACTGCTCATAAGGCAGCGATGGGTTGTCTTTCATATCGGTAAACTGACCTACCAGCAGCCCCGCCAGCGTATCCAGACGCCCGGCCCGCCGGAGCTGGCGCAGCATCCGGTCCAGGTTGTGCAGGTACTCTTCAATGTCTTCGATGAACAGAATCTTCCCATTCAGCGATATGTCTGATGACGACCCGATAACGTGGGTGAGCAGGGTCAGATTGCCGCCAACTACCGGGCCGGTGGCCTGACCAGTTCGATTCAGCAGGTGGGGGGGCGTACGGTATGCGCTTATTATCTCGCCGAATACCCATTTCCGCAGCGTCTCAACAGATTCAGCGACTTCTTCGCTGCCGAACAGCTTTGGCATAATGGCATGGAGACTTTCTACGCCTAACTGGTGCAGGTGACAATGCAGCACCGTAATATCACTGAAGCCAATCAGCCACTTAGGGTGTTTCATGAACTGCGTGAAATCCAGTTGGTCGACCAGTCGGGTGCAGCCGTATCCACCACGGGCGGCAAAAATAGCTTTAATAGCGGGGTCGTCGAGCATACGCTGGAGGTCGGCCCGCCGGAGGTCATCGGTACCGGCAAAGGAGCCATGCCGCGCCTTCAGGCTTTCTCCCTCCACTACGGTCAGTTGCCAGTTGTCCTGCAGGATTGTCAGGCCGGGGAGGATGTCTTCGTACAGGAAACGACTGGCCGGAGCTACCACTCCGACGGTATCACCGGCACACAAAAAGGGAGGTTGAGTCATGCAATGTCACCACCAGCATCTCTGCTGGTGCGGCTTAATGGGATCCGCAAATTACGAGTTTAGCGGCACTTCACTGGTATCATCAAATGTATCCATATCCAGCGAATAATTGCCGGAAGTTTTGCTATCAACCATAGAACGGAATTTGCGCCCCCACAATACTTCATCTGCCCGGTACGATGTACGGGCATGAACCATTTGAGAAAAGGTATCATCAACGGCCCGGAGCAGGATCAGAAATTCGGCATCAGATTCCTCTAACTGTTCAGGCGTACACCCGTAGAGCGGGCTGCTCTCGGTTATCGGATGCACCAATGTCCAGTTTGCCGGGAAAAAGTTGACTTTACTGCGTTCCAGTTTCAATAGATAGTAGCGCCGGAACGGTGTGCCGTCGGGTTTAGTTTCCAGTTGGGAGAGCGATACTTCGACTTCCACATCGATCAGTTGATTGGAGCGCTGGTTGATGATGCGAAACATCCAGGCATTTACGTCGAGGTAAGGGCCAAAGACGGCATTCCGGGAAAACCGTACATGGGCTATTGGTCGCGAAAACCGCCCGTACAGCAGACCCGTTGCTAGGGCAAATGCCAGCAAACCAATCATAGATTCAAAAGCAGCAATGGCGCTGGTCAGGTAGCCAGATGGGCTTACGTGCCCGTAGCCTACGGTTGTGAGTGTCTGCGCACTGAAAAAGAAAGCTCCCCAAAACCTATTACCGGTATTACTTTCAGGTAATCCCTTCAGGTATTCCGGACCGGCCAGCAGATATAAGATGGAGAAAATGGCATTTACGGTCATGTATGCGGCAAAAACCAGGAGCAGGAATTTAGGCCACGACATGGTAATCAGCCGATGATATAGGTTGAGCCGATGCCAGAAAGATGCATGTACCCGACTGACGTTGAAACTGCCGTCTTTATTGATGAGTCGTGCGTACGAACTGTTGATTCTGGTGCCGAAGCCCAGATCCTGTCTTTTCTCTTCCTGTTCAACCAGTGTACTGTTGCGGTGGCTGGCCAGCGTCCGTTTACCTGAGGAGAGGCCGCTTTTAGTAGCTGATCCTATGCCGGTTCTTTTAAAGTTCATAGATTATTTGCCGGTTCAGATCTCGTAATTTCCTCTAGCGGGTCAAATAAAGACCACGTCCTTGATAACTTCAGCGCCTATGTCTTTATTGATAAGCTGAATCATCTTATGCTTGGCCGTAACCAGTTCATTACGTAAGGGGGCCGAAGCAATTTCTATATAGAGGACATTGTCGCGTACGTACAGGCGGTTGGTACGGGAAGCAATGGCAGCACCCATCATTTTCCCCCAGAATGCTTCCAGATACGTTTCGTTAAAGCGGCTTTGAAGCTGATACGACTGGAGCATCTGCCCGATGGCATCTTTCAGCGTGGTGATGCCGGCTTTGCGGGCCGTATTTTCTTTATAGGGACGGTAGGTGTTGTTCATATGGGAGGTGTCTTAACACAAAAGTAAGCAACGGCGCGGAAGGAGTAAAGCCCGTTTACACAGTATTTATTTTTAAATGTTATAGGCCAAAATAGCGGTCAATAGTTGCGTTCCCATTGTTTTGATTGTATAATTGCAGCATCAAGTCAATGGCTCCGCCGACCTCGATTGCTGGTCGGAACACGCGTTGATTTATACAGAAGAGGGGAGAGACTGGGCTCCGCGAACCTCTGGCAACCTATCCCGAACGCCTGGGACAAGGTGCTAATTCCCACCTAAAGCAATTTAGGGCATATAAATCGCAATCTCATGCTAACTCTTCCGTACATCCGTCGAAGGAATGGGCGCTTGTTGCGTCTGTTATCACTCATGCTTTACCCTGTCGGGTCCCGTTTGGCAGCTCCCTGCGTTGCCGAGTAATCAGGGGCCTGTTTCCCGACGCATAGGGAGAACTGCCTTCAAGTTGTTTTTCACCTTTTCACCTTTCTACATATCATGGCCGATTCATTGCATTTTGAAACCCTGCAGCTTCATGCCGGGCAGGAAACCGACCCAACGACCAATTCACGGGCTGTACCTATCTATCAGACCACCTCGTATGTATTCAACAGCGCCGAGCATGGTGCCGACCTGTTCGCCCTGCGTCAGTTTGGTAATATCTACACCCGCATCATGAACCCTACCACCGATGTGTTCGAAAAACGCATGGCGGCTCTGGAGGGCGGAGTGGCGGCACTGGCCGTAGCGTCGGGGCAGGCGGCTCAGTTTATCGCGCTGAGCAATATCCTGATGGCCGGCGACAATTTTGTTACGAGTTCATACCTCTATGGGGGGACCTATAACCAATTTAAGGTATCCTTTAAGCGGCTTGGTATTGATGCCCGGTTTGCCGATGGGGATAAAGTGGAAAGCTTCGAACGCCTGATCGACGAAAAAACCAAAGCCATTTATCTGGAAACGATTGGCAATCCCGAATTTAATATTCCTGATTTTGATGCCTTCGCAGCGCTGGCGCAGAAGCATGATATTCCGCTGATTGTTGATAATACATTTGGGGCCGGTGGGTATCTGTTCCGGCCGATCGAGCACGGTGCGGCTGTGGTAGTCGAATCGGCGACCAAGTGGATTGGTGGCCACGGCACAAGCATCGGTGGGGTTATCATCGACAGTGGAAAATACAATTGGGGCAATGGTAAGTTCCCGCAGTTCAGTGAGCCTTCGCCAGGGTATCATGGCATGAAGTTCAGCGATGTGTTCGGCGTTGACGGCCCCTTCGGCAATATTCAGTTTATTATCCGGGCCCGTGTGGAAGGGCTTCGGGACTGGGGCCCATCTATCAGTCCGTTCAACTCATTCCTGTTATTACAAGGGTTAGAAACCCTGTCGCTGCGCGTGGACCGTACCGTGGAGAATGCCCTTGCACTAGCCCGGTGGCTGGAGCAGCACGAGCAGGTCGAGTACGTAAACTACCCCGGCCTGGAAAGCAGTAAATACAACGCCCTGGCGCAGAAATACCTGAAACGCGGATTTGGCGGGGTATTTATGTTTAAGCTGAAAGGTGGTCGTGAGGTTGCCGACCGGTTTGTTAATGGTCTAAACCTGGTTAGTCACCTGGCTAATGTAGGCGATGCGAAAACACTGATCATCCACCCGGCAGCTACCACGCACCAGCAGCTATCGGAGCATGAGCAGGCGAGTGCCGGTGTCGAACCCGGACTGCTACGGATTTCGGCCGGTATAGAGCACATCGAGGATATTAAGGCTGACATTGAACAAGCCTTTGCTAAAATTGCCGAACCGGCGTTAGCGTAGACGGTAGCAGGAAAAGTACGCTGCCCTGCCGAACAGAATCACTTGCTGCTACACGCTAAAAGTGTTGTAGCAGCAAGTGGATTTTTTACACTTTAGCCTTTGGCTGATCCGGTAGGAATGCCGGGATATACAGGAATGGAACTACAGTATTTCAATTATAAGTATACGTATTCTCTGGAAGCGGGAGCCTCGTTACCTGGCTTTCGGCTTGCTTATACCACCCGCGGAACGCTCAATGCTGATCGGTCGAATGTAATCTGGATTTGCCACGCGCTAACAGGGAACGCAGACCCCGGCGACTGGTGGAGCGGTATGGTAGGCCCGGGCCGTTTTTATGATCCGGAGCAATACTTTATTGTCTGTGCCAACATTCTGGGTTCCTGTTATGGTTCTACGGGCCCTTTATCCATCAACCCGGAAACGGGTGCGCCTTATTTTCACGATTTCCCGGTAATTACCATCCGGGATATGGTGGGTGCGATGGACCTGCTGCGTCAGGAACTTGACATCGAGCGGATACACACCTGCATTGGCGGGTCTGTAGGCGGTCAGCAGGCGGTAGAATGGGGCATCATGCAACCCGACTTAATCGAAAACCTGGTTTTGCTGGCATCCAACGCGGTTTTTTCTCCCTGGGGTATTGCTTTTAATGAATCGCAACGCATGGCGATTGAAGCGGATGCAACCTGGCAGGAGCGCCGGCCTGATGCCGGGCAGGCGGGTATGAAGGCAGCCCGGGCGATGGCGCTGGTTTCGTACCGTAACTACGATACCTACGGTTTTACACAGGCGCTGGACAACAACGAGCAGCTAGACGGCTACAAAGCGGCTGGCTACCAGCAGTACCAGGGCGAAAAGCTGGTGCGCCGGTTTAATGCCTTCACCTATTGGACACTGACTAAAGTAATGGATTCTCACAATGTTGGGCGAAATCGAGGCAGTATTCTGAATGCCCTGTCTCAGATCAAAGCCCGTACCTTGTGCGTAGGTATTAAATCGGATATCTTGTTTCCTCCTTCTGAGCAGCAGTTTCTGGCCCGTCACATTCCGGATGCAGTGTATCAGGAAATTGACTCGCTGTATGGGCACGACGGCTTCCTCATTGAGTTTAAGCCGCTCAGTCAGATTATTCGGAAATGGATGGAAGAGCGGGCGGGCAAGGTGCTGGCGTAGGCAGGGCGTGTGGGCTAAGGGATTTGGCGGACAACGGCCATAACCAGTCTGAGTGTTGTTACCGGCTTAGGCTTGTAAAGCTGGGCGTGAGGATGAATGGATAATAGTAGAACGAGAATCATAAGTATAGCTGGAAGAGAGGTTCAGTGACCTGCCACCAAAGATAACACGCAAAATATATCAACAACCCATAACCCAACGGGTACCTCGTCGTACTTACCAACGGCTACCTTGATAATTGTCCACGACAAAAAGCCCCAGATAATTCCCTGCGTAATGGAGTAGCTGAACGGAATCAGCACCAGCGCCAGAAACGCCGGTATGGCTTCATCCAGTTTACCCCAGTTGATTTTCGTCACCGGCCGCATCATAAACGACCCTACCAGAACCAGCGCCGGGGCGGTAGCAATAGCCGGGATAACGGATAGTAAAGGGGATAAAAACAGAAACGGCAGAAACAGTGATCCGGCTACGATGGCGGTCAGCCCCGTGCGGCCACCCTGCTCGATTCCCACCGCCGATTCAATATAGGCAGTACCGGGGCTGGTGCCTAATACACCGGCTAGCGTGGTAGCCACGGCATCCGTCAGCAGTGACTGCTTGACGTTGCGGGGCTCACCGGTTTCGTCGTACAGGTTGGCAGCTTCGGCTACGCCTACGAAGGTAGACAGGCTGTCGAACAGGTCGGTAAAGGCGAAGGCGAAAATCACCGGCCAGAGCGACCATTGCAACGCTCCCAGTAGGTCCAGGCTGCCGATCAGACTAAAATCGGGAGCCGCAAAAAGTCCCTGAAAATTGACCAGCGTTTTCTGTCCGGAATTGACGGCAGTCGCATCGCCCCAGAGCCGGCCTATTGGTATTGCCGCGAAGGTCGTGAGCATAATGCCCACAATAATTGCTCCTGTCACTCGCCGAACTATAAGCACAGCGGTTAGCAGCAACCCGAAAATAAATGTCAGGATAATCGGGTCGCTGATGTTGGCGAGGCTGACCAGCGTAGCGGGATTGGCTACAATAAAGCGGGCGTTTTCAAATCCGATCAACGTAATAAACAGACCTATACCAGCAGAAACAGCATAACGTAGCGGCTTGGGAATGGCATGAACAATGGCTGTACGGATGTTGGCCAGTGACAAAAGAAGAAACAGAATGCCGGCCCAGAACACGGCCCCCAAGGCTACCGATGGACTAATATCCATACCCTTGACCGCTGAAAAGGTGAAAAAGGCGTTCAGCCCCATGCCCGGTGCTACTACAATAGGGTTACGGGCGTAAAGTCCCATCATCAGGCTGGAAAAGAACGACAGCAGCACTGTGGCCGTCAGCACTCCACTAAACGGCAGCCCCGACTGACTCAGAATAGCCGGGTTGACTACAATGATATACATCGTCGCCAGAAAGGTAGAAATGCCGGCCAGTACTTCAATGCGTCGGGAGGGGGCCGGTTTGTCGGGTATGCTTTGAATCATAACATAATGTACCAGTTAACCACTACCTCCCCTAAAGGAGACTTAATCGTAGTCAATAAGCCCCCTTTAGGGGATGTAGTGGTATTTAAGCTAAAGCTGAGTGCCGGCTTCTGCGTCGAGCCAGACGTGGGCGCTGGGGTGCTGTTGGATGATACTGGCCGGTAAATCCTCTGTTACCGGACCCTGCAGCGCGTGGCGGATCACGGCCGCCTTGCGGGAGCCACTCGCCATCAGAATCACTTCGCGGGCTTCCATCAGGTGCCGGAGCCCCAGGGTAATGCCTTTAGACAGGGGCGTAGCCTGCGTGAAATATTTCTGCCCTACCTGCACAGTCACTTCTGCTAACTCACTTACGTGAGCGTACAGATTAAAGGAGGTGCCGGGTTCATTAAGCGCAATATGGCCGTTCATCCCAATACCGACCAGAATGAGGTCGAGACCGCCCCGCTCGGCAATAGCGGCATCGGTGCGCAGGCATTCCGCAGGCAGATCGATGGATTTGGCGTTGAAGTAGTGAATCTGATTCGGGTTAATGTTCAACGGGCCAAACAAGTCGCGGAAGAGGTAATAGGCGCAACTGCCTTCATCTTCTGGTCCAAACCCCACCCATTCGTCGAGGCCGATAAATGTACACTGGCTGAAGTCAACCTGTCCGGTCTGCGCCAGCGTCACCAGATGATGAAAGGTGCTGATGGGTGTTTCGCCGGACGCCAGGCAAAGAGTAGCCGTGGGTTTTTGCCGAACCCGGTTAGCAATATGTTCGGCGGTGTGCTGGGAAAGATCTTCGTAGGAGGCAAAGGTTTGAACCTGCATAAAGGCTTGGATAAGTGCTCTGATAGTATTAGTCGCAAATATCGGCGTCTTTTTTGACTACCAACCACTTACCGTAAATCTTTGGTTTTTTCCTTTTTTCTTGGCCTGTTTCCCCGAAAATCTTCGTACCTTTATATCCCGTAACGACCAAAACAGGTTTCAGACATGGCTTCATCCGGTCAGAAAACCGCAAAGTACATTTTTGTTACGGGCGGTGTGACATCTTCTCTCGGCAAGGGCATCATTGCCTCTTCGCTGGCCAAATTGCTTCAATCACGGGGTTTATCGGTGACGATCCAGAAATTCGATCCGTACATCAATATTGACCCCGGAACTCTTAATCCTTACGAACACGGCGAGTGCTACGTTACCGACGATGGGGCCGAAACGGACCTGGACCTCGGCCATTATGAGCGCTTTCTGAATATCCCAACCTCGCAGGCGAATAACATCACCACGGGACGTATCTACTATAACGTGATCACCCGTGAGCGCCGGGGCGATTTTCTGGGGAAGACCGTTCAGGTAGTCCCGCACATTACCGACGAAATCAAGCGGAACATCCGGTTGCTGGGCGAGACTGGTGAATATGACATCATTATTACCGAGGTGGGTGGCTGCGTCGGTGATATTGAATCGCTGCCATTTATTGAGGCTATCCGTCAATTGAAGTTTGAACTGGGTGAAAACGACACCCTGTTTGTGCACCTGACGCTGGTACCTTACCTGCAGTCGGCGGGAGAATTAAAAACCAAGCCTACCCAGCATTCAGTTCGGCAACTGCTGGAGGCAGGGGTACAGCCGGATATTATCGTATGTCGGACCGAACACCCGCTGCCGCCGGATATCCGCCGGAAAATTGCGCTTTTCTGTAACGTGCAGGTCAACTCCGTAATCGAGGCTATTGATGCCGAGACGATCTATGACGTGCCGCTGCTGATGAAGAAGGAGAAGCTGGATCAGCGGGCGTTGTATATGCTGGACCTCTACAACGATCAGGATGCTGATCTGGATGTCTGGAAAACGTTTCTGGGCCGGCTGAAGAATCCGACCGATGCCGTCACCATTGGCCTGGTGGGTAAGTACGTAGAATTGCATGATGCGTACAAATCGATTGCCGAAGCTTTTATACATGCCGGTTCGCAAAACGAATGCAAGGTTAAGCTGGAGTGGATTCAGTCGGAGACGCTGGCCGATTATGAGAGCTGTGAGCATCGGCTCCGCGAACTGGATGGGCTGCTGGTAGCCCCCGGCTTTGGCGAGCGCGGTATTGAGGGTAAAATTAATGCGATTCGTTACGCCCGCGAAAACGGGGTACCTTTCTTCGGTATCTGCCTGGGAATGCAGTGTGCGGTCATTGAGTTTGCCCGCAACGTATTAGAGATGGAAGAAGCCCATTCTACCGAAATGAATCCGGATACTCCGAATCCGGTTATCGATATGATGGAGGACCAGAAGGCGGTGACCAACAAAGGGGGAACCATGCGGCTTGGGGCTTACCCCTGCAAGCTCAAAAAAGATTCTATGGTTCACCACATCTATGGTAAGCTGCAAATCAGTGAGCGACACCGGCATCGGTATGAATTCAATAACGCCTTCCTGGATCGATATGAGAAAGCGGGTATGCGGGCAACGGGAATTAACCCGGAGACCGGGCTGGTTGAGATCATCGAATTACGTGATCATCCGTGGTTTGTGGGTGTGCAGTTTCACCCGGAACTGAAAAGTACGGTGATGAATCCGCAGCCCCTGTTCGTTCATTTTGTAAAAGCGGCCCTGGATTATGCGCAACGGAAGCGTTCAGAAGCAGAACCGTCCGTTGAAACAGCTTCTGTGCCGCTCCCCACTATAGTTGGTTAAGCAGCTAATTCATTGTACCTTTGCACCCAAAAAACGGCCGTCCTCCGACGGCCTGTTTTGTCAGAAATTAGTTTATACGTCAGGTTTCAGGTTGAGAGAACCATTCGGGACCTGGAAATATAAACTTGAAACCGTTTTATAATGGATCGTAATCAGATTATTGGAATTGTGCTGATTCTGGCGATGCTGGTAGGCTACCAACTGCTGGTGCCTAAACCGGCTCCCGAAAAGGCACCCGCTCAACAGACGCAAACCACTAAGCCAACAACCGCTGCCGCCACCAATGCCCCGGCGCAGGCAGCTACGCCAACACTCGACTCGGCAGCCGCCCGGGCTATGTATGGTGATTTTGCTGCGGCCGGTACCGGTCAGGAGCAGGCTATCGTAGTCGAAAATAAAGACATGCGCGTGACGTTCAGCACCCTGGGTGGCCGGGTTAAAGAAGTAGTGCTGAAAAATTACAAGGCCTATGATGGTAAGCCACTCCTGCTGGTTGATCCGCAGACAACACAAACGACGCTTGAACTGCCAACTAACCGGGGCAAAGTTGACCTGCACAAACTCTATTTCCAGACCGATGCTCAGGCCGGCGCGGTTGGCAACCAGGCTCGCCGGCTGAGCTTCCGGGTTGAGGTAGCACCGGGTCAGTCCGTAGAGCAGGTATATACCTTTCCAGCCGAAGGGTTCGTCATCGATTATGACCTGCGCCTGAATGGCCTTACCAACGTAGGTAACGACAATATCCGGTTTGTGTGGCTGGACAAGATGCGGCAGTACGAAAACGATTTAAGTGAGAACCGGAAATCTGCTACCATCAATTACCTGACGGCCGACGAGAATTTCGATAACCTGTCGCTGGACGCCAGTGGCAATCATGAAACCACGCTGCAAGAGCCGTTGCAGTGGTACACCATCAAGCATAAGTACTTTCTGGCGGGCTTTATTGCCAAAAATAGTCCGTTGCAGAATGCTTCACTGAAGACCCTGGTAGACCCGAACGATACCCAGTTTGTTAAAACCGCCGTTGCCGATGTGACGTTGCCAATGGCCGACGTAAAGCAGGGCAAGGGGAACTACCGGTTTTTTTATGGGCCTAACGACTACCAGATTGTGGATGGCGTAGCGCCGGAGTTTGACCAGAACGTATACCTGGGTTACGCGATTCTTAAGCCGGTCAACAAATACTTCTTTGTACCGGTATTCAACCTGCTGGAGAAGGTTATTTCCAACTATGGTATTCTGATTATCTGTCTGGTGGTATTCGTGAAACTGGTGCTGACTCCGCTGACCTACAAATCGTATGTAAGTATGGCAAAAATGCGGGTACTGCAACCGGAGATCAATGAGATTCGGGAGAAGGTGGGCGACGACATGGCCAAGATGCAGTCGGAGCAGATGAAGCTGTACCAGCAGGTAGGCGTAAGTCCGCTCAGCGGCTGTATTCCGGTATTGGCGACCATGCCGATCCTGATGGCCCTGTTCTTTCTGTTTCCCAACCTGATCGAACTGCGCCAGAAGCCGTTTCTGTGGGCCGATGACCTGTCTACGTACGATGCCTTCCTGCGGTTCCCGGTGACCATTCCGTTCCTGGGCAGCCATTTGAGCTTATTTACCGTATTGATGACTGCATCTAGTATCGCTTATGCCTGGTACAACAACCAGATGACACCGACGCAGCCGGGTCCGATCAACATGAAGGCGATGAGCTACATCTTCCCCCTGATGTTTATGTTCGTGCTGAACTCCTTTCCGGCTGGTCTGACCTTCTATTATTTTGTCTCCAACGTGGTAACTATTGCGCAGCAGCAACTGATCCGTCGGTTTGTCGACGAAGATAAAATTAAAGCCGTGCTGGAAGAGAACCGGAAGAAATTTGAGAAGGGAGAGGGCAAAAAGTCGAAGTTCCAGTCGATTCTGCAACGGTCACTGAATGCGGCCGAAGAAGCCCGCAAGCAGGCGGAAGAAGCCAAGCGGAACGCAGAGCAGCGGTCTAAGCAGAAGAAATAAGAAGCAAACCAATGCTTACCAGTCAATTTGTCTGAACCGAATAAAGCTGGTTGTCAGGTTTTTCAATTGATTACTTTATTCTACGATACCAACAAAGAGCAACGTCCGGACGTTGCTCTTTGTGTGTTAAGTGTATTGTTAGTTGATTTGCTATATGAAAATTCTCCGTGACCGGCACCGGCTATCTGTCGGACTACTAGTCTTCCTGCTCTGGCAGACCTCGTACGGGCAAACGTCCGGCGATGCCAACGAACGACGATATAAAGCGGCCGTCCGACAGGTGCAGTCCGGCCAGTATGACCAGGCTAAAAAAGAGTTGCAGTCCATGATGGACCGCAGCAACCGATTGGCCCCCTACGCGCATTATTACTATGCGGTGGCTGCCTTCCGGCAGCGTAACTATAACCAGGCTCGCACCACACTAAAGCAGTTGATAGACCGCTTTCCGGATTGGCGGAAGATGGAGGATGCGTACTATCTCTATGCCAGTGCTTCCATGGAAGCCGGTCAGTATGAGGATGCGCTGACATACCTGAGCCGAATCAGCGATGCTTCGCTCCGAAGCGCTGTTGACAAGCTGGAGCGGCATTTCTTCGGGCAACTATCGGATCTGCGGCAGTTGAAGCAACTACAGCGGGAGTTTCCGGAAAACCGGAACCTGGCGCTTGCTTTGGTCTCTCTGATCCAGCGTACTTCCTCTGACAAAGCGGATCTGGAGCTTTCGGACCGGCTGACCAACCGGTTTGGCGCGCCGGGCACCGCAAGCTCAGGCCAAACCACGGCAGTTACCGCTTCCCGTACCGAACGCAACCGGAATAAAGGATATTACAACGTGGCCGTTCTGTTCCCGTTCCGGATTGACGATTTTGATGCAAACCGGCGGGCACGCAACAATCAATACGCCATTGACCTGTACAATGGTATTCAAATGGCTAAAGCTAAGCTACAGGCGGAGGGGGTTACGGTTAATGTCTTTGCTTACGATCTGGACAATGATGTAGAGAAAGCCCGTGAGATCGTCAGCAATCCGGGCTTTGCCCAAACGGACTTGATTTTTGGTCCGCTGTATGCCGAGCCGAATAAGCTGGTCACCAGCTTTGCCAGTGAGAATAATATGGTGCTGGTAAACCCGTTGGCCACGAGTAGTGACCTGATTCAGGAGCAGCCGCTGGCATTCCTTGCCCAGCCGTCGCTGGAGCGACAAGCTGACAAGACGCTGGCGTTTGTGCGGTCGCTGGGCGTATCCAGAAAGGCAGCTATCTATTATGGCAACTCCCGGAAGGACTCTACGCTGGCGGCCGTGTACGAAGCTAAACTTAAAGAAGCCGGTTTTCAGGTAATCGACCGGAAAAAACTAAGCGGCACGTCTGAGGCAATGGCTACCGGCATGCGTATTTCGGATCTGAATAAGCCGGATCATGTCTTTATATCCACCAGTAGTGACGAAGACGGCCCGCGTTTTCTGGCGGCTCTCAGCCGGTTACGTATTACGGCTCCGGTGGTCATTACTGCGTCGGCGTTTGATATGTACAAAAGTTCGTCCGGAACCTTCAACCGGCGGGAACTGTACCTGTTGTATCCGGATTTTGTTGATTTTACCCGTGAAGAGGTTGATCAGTTTCAGGAAAATTACCTGAGCCGGCGAAACATCATTCCTTCGGTATTTACGTTTCAGGGATACGATATGATGCTGTTTTTTGGCCGGCAATTGGCCAAAAATGGCCCTCAGGTCCAGCGTCGGTCAACTTTGCGGGCCGAGGGTGATGATTACCTGCTTTCCGGTTTCGATTACCGGAATTCAAACGAAAATGAAACTGTTCCCATCGTTAAATTTACCGACGGGCGGTTTATCAAAGTAAATTAGTGACTACCGTACATGACAACCAGCGAACAACTTTTCGAGAAAGCCAAAACACTTATTCCCGGTGGTGTTAATTCACCCGTCCGTGCATTTCGGGCAGTGGGAGGAACGCCCCTGTTTATCAAATCAGCCAAAGGCCCATATATCTATGATGAAGACGGCAATCGCTATATCGAGCTGATTAACTCCTGGGGGCCGATGATTCTCGGTCATGCTTTCGAACCGGTAGAAGAAGCAGTTCGGGAGGCTATTCAGCATTCATTCTCGTTCGGTGCGCCAACCCGCAAGGAAGTGGAAATGGCCGAGTTGATTGTGGAGATGGTGCCGTCGGTGGAGAAAGTGCGCATGGTCAATTCCGGCACTGAAGCAACCATGGCGGCTATCCGGGTTGCGCGGGGTTTTACTGGTCGCGATAAAATCATCAAGTTTGAGGGCTGCTACCACGGCCACGGCGACTCATTTCTGATTGCCGCCGGCAGTGGTGCCATGACGATGGGAAGCCCGGATAGTCCAGGGGTAACCCGTGCTACGGCTCATGATACGTTGCTGGCTCCGTATAATAATCTGGCGGCCGTTGAGCAACTGATTGAGGCTAATCCGAACCAGATTGCCGCTATTATTCTAGAGCCGGTTGTCGGTAACATGGGCTGCGTACTGCCCCAGCCGGGTTTTCTGGAGGGACTACGGGACTTGTGCGACCGGCACGACATCCTGCTCATCTTTGACGAGGTAATGACTGGCTTCCGGCTGGCAAAAGGCGGAGCACAGGAGCACTTTACTATCCGTCCGGACCTGACAACGATGGGAAAAATCATTGGCGGAGGGATGCCCGTTGGGGCTTACGGCGGCCGCGCTGATATCATGAACATAGTATCGCCGGCCGGGCCGGTATACCAGGCCGGCACGCTATCAGGGAATCCTATAGCTATGTCAGCTGGTTTGGCCATGCTACGTTACCTGAACGAGCATCCGGAGGTGTACACGCGGCTGGATGCCATTGGTGATCGGCTGACGGCTGGTTTCCGGAGCAGTCTGGAGAAGCTGGGGTTAAACTTCACCATCAATCACATCAGCTCCATGTTTACACTGTTTATGACGGACAGGGTAGTGACCGATTATAGCACCGCTAAATCCTGCGATACGGCGCTGTTTGGCCGGTATTTCCAGGCCATGCTGAAACGAGGTGTGTACCTGGCTCCGGCACAGTTTGAAAGCCTGTTTTTGTCTACAGCGCTGACAGATGAATTGGTGGATGAAGTCATTCGGGCGAATGAGGAGGCTTTGCGGGAAATAGTGTAACAGGTAGAGAAACGCTCTTTTTGTACGTACTTGGTACTTTTAAAATTGGCGAGGTGGGGGATAGGCCACGGAATTGTGGCCGGGACTATCGCTGGACTGATAGCCGGGTTAGTCTTTATTTTCTCAAACGGTGGTCCTCCTCCGGCTCACGCCGTTTTGTTTTGGTTAGTAACAGGAGCTGTTATTGGGGCTGGGCTTGGTATTCCGGGTGGGGTAGTCTTTGGTGTTATTGGCGGCCTTATCAATCGAAAGGCCGGATGGATACTGGCTGGCGCGGCTGCTGGTTTAATTTCAGCATCAACTATTTTCCTTGGATACCGAATTATCGATATTCTTTGGCGGGAGCCGCTTGTTTATGGGGCTCTTATTGGGGGCGGGCTTTACGGTGCCGCAGCTGCTTATACTAACCAGCAAGTATGGAGCCGCCGTTTATCCGAGGTACAAACCATTCTTTCTGTTCTACCCCAAAAACAGAAGTACCGAAAACGCTGGCTTTCCATTATATCCTTATTAGGTATCCTGTATTGTGTTAGGTGTCCAGTTCATTATACATACCAATTACCTGGTAATTATGCTGGTATTAATGCTCAACGAGCGGCTTTACAGAAGATAGACAATAGCTTCTCGTACTGTGTATGTACGCGCAAACTAACAATCCGTCTCCCTCAAAGAGCTTTGCTATATTACACACCGCATAAAAGCCTGCTGGAGTATGAAGCAGACCCGGGAAGTGGCATATCTGATCGCTGGAAAGTTGATTTACCGAAGATTCAACAACTAGCTCGATCCGGTAAGACGTTTAAGTCTTTGGAGCCTTATCGTACTTTTGGATTTTCTGAACCTTGATCATGCAGCCGTTGCGTTACTCCGTCATTATCCCCGTTTACAATCGCCCTGACGAATTGCGTGAACTGCTGGACAGCCTGACCCGGCAAACGCTGAAACCGTATGAAGTGTTGGTGATTGAAGACGGCTCCAGAATTAAAGCGGATACAGTAGCTGCACAGTTCAGTGAACAACTTAACGTCCATTACTTCTTCAAGGAGAATACCGGTCAGGGCTTTGCCCGCAATTACGGCTTTGAGCGGGCTACGGGGGATTATTTCGTAATCTTTGACTCCGATGCGCTGGTGCCTCCTCATTATTTTGAAACCGTAGAGAAGCACCTAGCCACCGAATGGCTTGACGCCTATGGCGGTCCCGATGCCGCACACCCCGATTTTACCCCTATCCAGAAGGCCATCAGCTACTCGATGACGTCGCCCTTTACTACGGGCGGTATTCGGGGCAGTAAAAAGAATCTGGGGGGGCAGTTTCATCCGCGAAGTTTCAATATGGGATTATCCCGGAAAGTTTGGGAGACAATCGGCGGCTACCGCATCAGCAGGATGGGCGAGGATATTGAGTTTGCAATTCGAATAATCGAGAATGGCTTCACAACTGGATTAATACACTCCGCGTTTATCTACCATAAACGCCGGACAGACTTTGTCCAGTTCTTCCGGCAGTTGCGGTTCTTTGGCCGTGCCCGGATTAACATTTCCCGGTTCTACCCGTCTCAGCTAAAACTGGTTCATACATTTCCGGCCCTGTTTACCCTATTTATGCTGTCAGTTCCGGTTTTGGCGCTGATTAGTCCCTTGTTATTCTGGCTGGCAGTGGGTATATTGGTCCTTTTCTCGGTGTTGATACTGATTGATGCTACCCGGAAGGAAAAAAGTCTACAGGTAGGTTTATTGAGTGTTGGTGCGGCTTTTGTCCAGTTGGCCGGCTATGGAATTGGCTTCCTGAGCGAAGGATGGAAACGGATACGGGAGCCCAAAACACACCGGGAAACTGGCGTCAACATGGAGTATCCCTCGTAGGCAACAGAATGAATTAGGATAATAAGGTATAGACGTTTATTCTTGTAAATACCGTTTTAAACTTAACTAATGGCAAACCCCGCAAAACCACCTGGTCGTAAACTGCTAAAGCGCATGAGCACTCGTACGAAGTGGCTCCTGCTGGCACCTTTCAGTCTGATGCTGATTGGCTACGGTCTGTGTGTGTTTAGCGGAGCCGCGCAGGCTATGCATTCCGGACAGCCGTTTTCGCGGTGGTTTATCCTGGGTACCTACAGCCTGATCCTGATCAACGGTGGTCTATCGTTGTTTGGTCATGCGGTGCGGTTACGGGTGATGATGGATACGCGGCAGTTTATCCGGCGTCAGTTGAAGAAAGAATTGAAAGGCCGCCAAAAACGAAAAACCTCGTTCGGTAACCGGAACGAGGCTTAGTTGGTATAATCGTTGATTGGTTGTCTGGTTAATTAGTTAATTAGTTTTCCATCAACTAGCAAACTAATTAACTAATTAACTAATTAACTAATTAACTAATTAACTAATTAACTAATTAACTATTCTTCTTCTCGGCAAAGGAAGCCTTGATGGCTTCAACATCTACATTCCGGATTTCCGGTCTGCTCGTCAGTTGCTTGATGCGGCTAGTGGCGTTGTTTGCTCTGGCGCGATTCTTCCGGCCTTTCCGCTTTAGTTCCGTTACTCCCATGATAATCTATGTTCTTTAGTCGTTTCTCAAAATGGAACGCAAAATTAATGCTTTTACACTGAAATTGTAAATGTTATCGCCAAAATTTCCGGAGGTAGGGTTAATTTTGCGCCATCAATTGAAACGTACATGCAGAAACCGAGTATTCCGAAGGGAACACGCGACTTTGGGCCGGAGCAGATGAGCAAACGGCTCTTTATTTTTGATACCATCCGGCAGACGTTCCGGCGATACGGTTTCCAACCGCTTGAGACTCCCGCCATGGAAAACCTGTCGGTGCTGATGGGAAAATACGGGGAAGAGGGCGATCAACTGCTGTTTAAGATCCTGAATTCCGGTGATTTTGCCGGCGGCTTGACCGAAACCGACTGGCAATCCGGAGCGAAGAAACTCACCCAGAAAATTTCCGAAAAAGGCTTACGCTACGACCTGACGGTTCCATTTGCCCGGTACGTGGTGATGAACCGTCACGCCTTGCCGATGCCGTTCAAGCGGTACCAGATGCAGCCGGTCTGGCGGGCCGATCGTCCCCAAAAAGGGCGCTATCGGGAATTCTACCAGTGCGACGCCGATGTGGTCGGTACGGACTCGCTGTTGTGTGAAGCGGAAATCGTGCTGATGGTGCATGAAGTGCTGCGTAATCTGGGTATTCAGGACTTTACGCTGAAGATTAACAACCGGAAGATTCTGGCGGGTATTGCCGAAGCTATTGGTATGCCGGGGCAGGAGGGAGCGCTGGCCGTTGCTATTGATAAACTGGACAAGATTGGTCAGGAAAAAGTTATCGATGAACTCCGCGAGCGGGGCTTCTCCGACGAATCGCTTAGTCGTTTGCAACCCATTTTTGGCTTTAGCGGAGAAGCTGCAGAAATGCTACAGAGCCTGAAAGGCTGGTTGTCCTCTTCCGAGACCGCGCAGACAGGTATTGCCGAACTGGAGGAAGTGTGGCAACTAGTAAGCCAATATGGCCTGGTTGACTCGCAACTGGAGTTGGATGTCACACTGGCCCGGGGACTCTCGTATTATACCGGTGCTATTTTTGAAGTAAAAGCCAACGGGGTACAGATCGGCAGTATCAGCGGGGGCGGTCGCTATGATAATTTGACCGGTGCTTTCGGGCAACCGGGCTTATCAGGTGTGGGTATATCGTTCGGTGTAGACCGCATTTATGATGTGATGGAGGAGTTGAACCTGTTCCCGGCCGGTTCCCAGCAGAGTACGCAGGTGCTTATCGTGCATTTTGATACCGATGCGAGGGCGGTAGGTTTACCGTTGCTAAGCCGTCTTCGGCAGGAGGGCGTTATGGCCGAAGCTTATCCAGATATTACCAAGCTCAAAAAGCAGCTCGACTACGCCAATCAGAAGAACATTCCGTACGTGGTGCTGATCGGCTCCGAAGAAGTACAGACCGGGCAGCTATCAGTTAAAAACATGGTAACCGGTGAGCAGCAGAAGCAAACGGTCGAGGAACTGATTGCTCGCTTCTCACAACTGTAACAGCATTTTCCGGCTCTCCCGGCCGTCACCCGTGCGCAGAACTGCGTAATAGGTGCCGGCCGGGAAGTTTTCTGCCTGAAAAATAATGGTGTGCTCGCCCGCTTTCTGCTTTTCCTCAACCAGCGTGGATACTTCCCATCCGTAGGAGTTCATCACCGTCAGGACCACAAAGCCATCCTGAGGCACCCGATACCGGATACGGCTCTGAATCTGAATAAGGTTGGTCGCACTCTGTTTAAGCCTGGTCTGGATAATGAGCGGCTCATTGCCGGCAATTGTAGCCAGGGCGGGCTGCGACGTCACCACATTCGAAGCCGGGCTCTCGTTATGCAGCCGGTCCAGGGCGGTGACTACGTACCGATACGCGTGTCCCACCTCCACTGTATGGTCCACGAAGGCAGTGGTATCTGTAGGGGTAATGCTCAGAATCGCTTCACTTTTCTCCAGATTTACGGGCTCATCTTCATCAAACCGGTACACCACATACTGGCGAATCCGGTTTAGCTCACCGGCCTTTGTTTTGGGCCGCTGCCAGTGTAAGGCGATACCCTGCGGATGTGCCGCTGCCAGGAGTTTTGCAGGAGCAGGCGGTGGTACATTGTCCTTCCACGGCATACTGGGCCGCAGGGCCGGATAGGCATAAAAATCAGTTTCCAGCGAATCACGAATACCCAGCGGATTGCGAAGCAACGATTTGGTGTTATACCAGATGCTGCCCTGAATGGTAGCAAACTGGCGGTTCAGTCGCAGTTGATTCGGCTTCTGCGATGGGTTTCGCCAGTTACGGTCACCATTTGGATTGAGCCGGTAAACCCCTTGCCCGATGTACAGGTGCCGCCCGAAGGTATTGTTGGCCCACCACGGCAGAATAACGCTGTAGTCGGCAGGAGCGTGGCCAATATGCCAGTAAAGCTGCGGAGCAATGTAATCAATCCAGCCCTGCTGTATCCATTTTCGGGAATCGGCGTAGAGCGTGCTGTAACTTTGCAGGCCGCGTGTTTCACTACCAAGCGGCTGCGTCGGTGACCAGTTTTGCCAGACACCGCAGGGAGAAATACCAAATTTAACCCAGGGTTTAAGCCTTTTGATGCTGTCTGAAACTGCCTTGACCAGCAGGTCTACATTATCGCGTCGCCAGTCGGGCCGACTGGTAAAGCCACGGTTATACAGAGCGAATGTTGAATCGTCATCAAATGCGGCACCGGCCTGGGGGTAAGGATAAAAGTAATCGTCAAAATGAATACCATCAACATCGTAGCGCCGGAGAACATCCATAATCACCCGGGTAACGTGCGACCGTACTTCCGGCAAACCAGGGTCGAGGAGTCGTAAGTTTCCCTGGCTCAGCAGCCATTCGGGGTGCCTGTTTGCTACATGCATCGAGTCCAGATTGGCTCGCTGGATGTTGCTGACCGCCCGGTAAGGATTAAACCACGCGTGGAATTCGATACCACGCCGGTGCGATTCGGTAATCATGAACTGCAGCGGGTCGTAATAGGGCTGGGGAGCCAGGCCCTGTTGCCCGGTGAGCACTTCCGACCAGGGTTCGTAGGCGCTGGGGTATATGGCATCGGCTACGCTACGTACCTGCACCACCACCGCGTTTATACCGGTTTGCTGAAACTGGTCAAGGATGTGGATGAATTCGGCCTGCTGTTGGTGAGAAGGCAAACCTTTGGCCGAGGGCCAGTCAATGTTGGCGACGGTGGCAACCCAGGCTCCTCTGAACTCCCGTTTGGGGGGCTGTTGCGCAGAAGTGCAGGTATTAACAAGGGCAAAAAGAAAAGGTAAGAACCAAAGGTGTTTACGCATAGACTGTCGGGCTGACCTACGTCGGAGCCAAACTATAAAAAATGGCCCAAATAACGCCTATTAAGAACGTATTTGGGCCACCTTATCTTATCGACTAGTCCTTTTAGCTCCGCATTTGAGCCTGGTTAACAACTTCTGCAGCTACTTGTGCTCCTAATCGGGCCACTTCACCTACCACAATGATGGCCGGTGAACTAATGGGCGTGCCAATGCGTCCGCTCTCCGCTACCCGGTCTGCCATATCACTAACCTGTCCAACCAGCACCCGCTGCTCTGATAGCGTACCGTTCTGAATAATGGCTACTGGCGTGTTCTCTTTACCGTACTCGCCGAAAAGCTGCATGATCTCCGTCAGCTTGTGCATTCCCATCAGGATAACTACCGTGGCTGTTGACTGAGCCGCCAGCGGCAAATCAGTCGACAGGCTGCCCGATTTGGTCGTACCCGTTACCACCCAGAAGCTTTCGCTGATGCCGCGTGTGGTCAGGGGAATACCCGCCATGGCCGGCACGGTATAACTGCTCGACAGGCCCGGAATTACCTCGGCCTCAATACCATGCTGCCGGGCATATTCCATTTCCTCGTAACCACGCCCAAAGACAAACGGATCACCGCCTTTCAGCCGGACCACGTGCCCGTAATTGCGGGCGTAGTGAACGATGAGGGGGTTTATTTCTTCCTGCGTGCAGGAGTACTCGTTCAGCCGCTTGCCAACGTATACCTTCAGGGCATCGGGCCGGCAGTAGCCGAGTAAGTCAGGGTGTACCAGCGCGTCATACATGACCACATCGGCCTGTTGCAACGCCTTTACACCTTTAAGTGATATAAGTTCCGGGTCACCGGGACCCGCTCCAACGAGGGTTAATTTCATAGCTGTTGTTGGGGGCAGTATCCTGCTGCTCTTAACTGTCATGCGCCTGCGTAAGCTCCTGCAAATGCGGTACGCCTTCGAGAAGAAGCTGTTGCTCGCGGTAGGCTTTTACCGATTCGAGGAAGGAAGCGGCCAGGCCGACAAACTCGCGGGCGTAGACTTCTTCCGGTTCGTTTTTATTGATTGAGAATACCACCGTTTTAAATTCACCTTCTGTCAGGTGAAACCCAGCCTCACCAGCGAAATGCTTATCGAAGTCGCTGACGATGCCGTGCTGCGTATTGGTCGGTACGTCTTTGGTCATCAAAGCGGCTTTGGCTCCCGTAATAAAGGTGTTGTAAGCGTGGTATATGGCGTCGGCCCAGTTTCTGCCGGCCAGGGTATCAAACGCCCAGTTCAGTTTTTCGTCGGCTTCATACAGCGTAGTGGCAACAAGATCGATCATGACACCGGCACATTCGCCAACACCCACTTCCGTTACAAACTGCTCGGTATGATCCCAGTCGATGTAGTCGCTGTTTTGGAGCGTTTTCAGGTCGGCCAGCGGCTTGAGCAGTTGATAGAAATAGTTTTTACCCTGACGACCGTAGTAATCGCTGTAGTACTCGCCTTCATAGGCGTTAGCCTCGTAGTCATTCAACAGCAAACGCAGGCTTTCAGGACCTCGTTTGGCGGGTACTTTGATCACCTTATCGGCAATCAATCCTTCGCCCTTGCCGTTGAAGCCGCCACCCAGCAGCACTTGCAGGGCCGGTAATACTAAAGCACCATTTTTCAACGAACTGCCGTGGTAGCCAATATTGCCGATGGAATGCTGACCGCAACCATTCATACAACCCGAGATCTTAATTTTGATGTCGTTGTTATAAATGGTCTCCGGAAACTCCTCCTTCATCATTTGTTCCAGTGCCCGCGTTATGCCGTAACTGCTCGAAATGGCCAGGTTACACGTATCTGTACCGGGGCAGGTCGTAATATCGGCGGTGGTATCAAAGCCGGGATCGGCTAAGCCCAAGTCGTTTAATTCGTGGTAGAGAGCCTCCAGATCTTCCGGACGAACATACCGGAGAATATACCCCTGATTTACCGTCACGCGAATATCATCAGCCGCGTAGCGCTTCACCACTGCCGCTAGTTTACGGGCGGTATCGGATGGCATATCGCCCAGCAACACGCGTAACTGAACCGCGTACCAGCCCTTTTGCTTCTGCTCAAACACATTGGTTTTGAACCACGCATTCAGGCGGGCATCTGCCGTTTCCAACAGGTAGCCAGTTACCTCCGGCCGTTCCGGTTGTACCTCAACAGTGGTATCCTCAATTTGGTAGGTCTTATTTTTCAGCGCGGGAGTTTCGTCTGCCACCCGCTTCAGGAACTCTTCCAAACCGATATCGTTCAGCAGGTATTTCATCCGGGCCTTGTGACGTTTGGTACGCTCACCGTAGCGATCGAATACCCGGATAACGGCTTCGATAAACGGAATAGCTTTTTCCTCAGGCAAAAACTCAGAGGCTGTTTGTGCCGGGAACGGCTGGGCACCCAAACCGCCACCGACCAGCACTTTGAAACCGCGCTTGCCGTCCTGGATGCGGGGAATCAGACCTACGTCGTGCATATAGCCGAAGGCGGAATCTTTCTCGCTGGACGAAACGGATATTTTGAACTTCCGGCCCATCTCCTGGCAGATCGGATTACGCAGGAAATAGTCGAAGATAGAGTAGGCGTAAGGCGTAATGTCAAACGGCTCATCGGGGTCGATGCCGGCTTTTGCTGAGCCCGTTACGTTCCGGACTGTGTTACCACAGGCCTCCTTGATGGTAATATTAGCATCCTCTAACTCGGCCCAGAGCTGAGGGGTATTCGCCAGCTTGACAAAGTGAAGCTGGATATCCTGCCGGGTAGTTGCGTGGAGGTTACCAGTGGCGTATTTATCGGAAATATCGGCAATCCGAATGAGTTGATCAGCAGTGATGCGACCGTGTGGCAGCTTGATCCGAACCATCTGCACACCCGGCTGGCGCTGACCGTATACCCCGCGGGCCAGACGAAATTTGCGGAAATGCTCGTCGGTCATCTCCCCAGTGGTGAACGCGCTGATCTTCTTTTCAAGATCCAGAATGTCGCGCCGGGCGGCTGCGCTAACCTTTTCGGTGAATTGCACTGACATATTATACTAAAGTCTATAGAGTTAAAAGACTATTTTTTTGTGCAAAACGCCGGTCGGTCCGGCGTTGTAAATGGGTATTTATTAGACAAATATAGGACCGAAACCGTTCCCAATTTCTCCAATTCCTGATTACTTTTCGTTATGGACAATAACCAGTTGTTATACTGAATATGGAAATTTATGAGATCAGGCGTAATAAAGCCAAAAGCTTCCTTTTTGACAATGTCTTTGTTGTCAAAAAGGAAGCTTTTGGCTTTATTAACCGAGGCCTATTTCGGCGTTACCTGCTGCTGGTTAAACTGCGGGATAATGTCATCGCGGTCGGCAGCCTGTTTGGCGGTAAGGTACTTTATGGTGTTGCCTTGTCCTTTGACAAGGTATGGGAATTTTTCGGCGATATCCGGCTTCGCACCTTTATAGGTCCGAGATTTTAAATAATTAACCGTGGGGTTAAATGACATAAACGGCTCGTTTTTAATGAATAATTCATCAAGGTAACGAAATAATATTAAGTATTTATATTTTTTCTGGAAAATTAGCCATTGATCCCAAAAATATTTGTAAAATTCCGCGCCGTAGCTAGTACCAGATGCTACGCGATAACGTATTCAACGATACGCAACGCCATGCCCAGTCCGCTTTGGCTCTCATAGCGCCGGGCAATTTTTCCTCCCATTGACTCCGGTATCTTCAGGCTCGAAACATTGCGTTCGTCAGCCGGGTAAATCAACTGGTCATAGAGGAGGTGCTCCACTGCCCATTCCTTCAACGCATATATAGCCTCACGACCCAGCCCGAAGCCATGCGCTGACCGGCGTAGCCAGATCCCAAACTCCGGCTCAGACGTGTCGATTTTGTGCAGACCGGCGCAGCCCAGAAACGCACCCGTGGCTTTGTCCGTAAGCACAACGGTCAGGCTGGTGCGTTCCGTATTCTCCTGCATGGCTGCCAGAATAAACGCTTCGGTTTCGGTGCGGATAGTGGCTGGCCTCGGGTACATATATCGGGCAATCTCCGGCGTAAATTCCCGAAAAATATCGTCGGTGTAGGAAAGCTGAATGGCTTTCAGGTGCATGCGTGCCGTCTCCAGAACCAGGTTATTGAGGTCAACAGCCCCATGGATTCGTATTGCCATGGCAGAAAACAGATTGGTACTACCTCCAATATAGTAAAAAGCCCGTTCCAGGTGACATGAGTAGGAAGGCAACACCCAAAAGCTAAATTACCCATATACACCGTCTGACAATGAAACGGTATATATGGGTAATTGCCCAATTGGGCGGCTGGTAGGGGATCAATCCGGGCGGGCTTCCAAGAAGCTCAATACCTTACGACGTTTTCTTCTTCTTTCCTTTAGCGGGTACAGGAGGAACCATCGCCTGATAATCGGTGATTCCTTTCTGAATGGCATCTTTAAAGAATGGGAAAGCGGGGTCATTAGATGTTTGTCCGATTGACATGGCCCGCTGAGCCAGGGTTACCGCTTCGGCAGCTTTACCCATTTTGGCCATAATCTGCGCCTTGGTCCATACGTTCCGGAACGTTTCTTTCAGGCCAATGGATTTATCTGTCCAGGCCAGGGCCTGCTCCAGGTTACGGCCCTGCGCCAGGTTCCAGGCGGCAGCGGCCTGCAGTACGGCCGGATCTTCCGGTTTATCGGCTACCGCCCGCTCCACATTAGCCTGCGCGTTGGTTTTTACGTCAACCCGCAGGTCGGCGGCTGCTTTTACGTTAGCCCACATAAAGTTCAGCTTGGCGGTACTGTCGGTCACGTCGGTGAAGTGAATCGTGAAACTTTCGGTGCGGTCGCTGGTCTGTTGCGGTTGCATGCGTACCCGCAGGGCGTCTTCTTCCTGCTTGTAGGCGTCGGCGCTGGCACCGGTGTTCTTATTCAGAACCAATGTCCACTCGTTCTGCGCCGGAATGGTAAATACCGAGTAGGTACCTGCCGGCAGCCGCTGACCGTTGATGAACAGGTCGGTAGTAGCGGCTAAGGTAGTAGCGGCATTGGCGCCCGTGCGCCAGAGTTGACCATAAGGTACTAGGGTGCCAAAGATTTCGCGGCCGCGCATGGCCGGGCGGGAGTACTTAACAGTTACGTCAGTAGTGCCAATAGTTTGGACAACGGTAGCGCCAGGGCTGGGTTGGGGCAGGCGGATCTGGGCGGTAGCCAATTGCGCTACCAGACAGAAAGCCACCACGTTCAGCATGATTTTGTTCATGGTTTTGTCTGGATTAAGTGTTTTTGTCAATATCGCAGCGAAATTGCGGGTTTTTAACCAGAAAGAAAAGATTAACCTACTTTGTTCTATACTATGCACCGTCAGCCGCTTCTCAACCTGCTGAAAAACTATACGCCCGCCGACGCCAATGAAACAGCGATGTGGCACCACACGCTGTCTTTTGTGCAGGCGCATCCCGACTGCTTTGAGCGTTCTCTGTCGATTGGTCATATAACCGGCTCTGCCTGGATTATAAGTCCGGACCACCGGCAGGCCGTGCTGATTCATCACCGCAAACTGGATCGGTGGTTTCAGCCGGGTGGCCATGCCGACGGAGATGCTGATGTTGCGCGGGTAGCACTACGTGAAGCCGAAGAGGAGGTAGGCCTTTCGTCACTACGCCTGGTGAGTCCGGCCATCTTTGATATTGATGTTCATTCGATTCCGGCGAAAGGCTACGAGCCTGAACATCTTCATTATGATATTCGTTTTCTGATTGAAGCAGACCCAAACGAGGCTTTTACTCATTCTTCCGAGACAAACGACATTAAATGGGTGTCGTTGGCCAGAATTGAGAGTTATACCTCCTCTGAGTCTATTATTCGTATGGTAAGGAAGATAAATAACTATAACTAATTTTATAGGTATTGATTTTCGTTTATTTTTGCATCAACACAACAAAACCACAGTTACAATCATGAAAAGTCTAAGGCTGGCGATGGTCGGTCTGTTATGCATAGCTTTAGCCGGTACTGTGCTGGCTCAGGAGGAAACCAAGCTACGGCGTGACGTGACCTACTCGACGCGAAACTATAAGCATCCGAATAAGGCGGCTGTGGCTCGTCAGTGGGAGCCTGAAGCTTCGGTATCTTTCCGGAAGCGGGGTAACCGGCGCGTAACGATTGGTGATTATAAGCGGACAACAACATCACGCGATGCCCGTATGGCGCGTATGGGTTTGTCGGCACCAACGGTACCGGTGGCTGAGCGAAATTATAAGGCACAGAATTTCCGGCGCAAGGCTACTGCCAGGGAGAAGGAACAACCTGTAGTGAACATGGAACAGCAGGTGGTTGTGGAGCCCTCAGGTAACTAAAGAGATTGTAAAAATAAAGCAAAAGCCCTCCAACAGGAGGGCTTTTGCTTTATGCATAGCCTGCTTTAGCGAGTCGATTTCGATAGAGGCTGAGGTTTTCAAGGTCGAAACAGACAAACAAGACAGAGGCAGGCGGGTTGTGTATCGCCAGGAAGTTAATGACACCCTGTACCGCTATTTCACAGGCCTGGTCTTTGGGATAACCATAAACACCGGTGCTGATATTCGGGAAGGCTACACTATTCAGCATGTAATCATTGGCCAGTTCCAGCGACCGTTGGTAGCAACTCGCCAGCAATTCAGGCTCGTTGGCTGCACCACCCTGCCAAACCGGACCTACCGTATGAATTACATAATGAGCGGGGAGTCGGTACCCTTTGGTTATTTTGGCATCGCCGGTAGCGCAGCCGCCGAGGGTTTGGCATTCGGCCAGCAGTTCGGGACCAGCAGCCCGGTGAATTGCGCCATCGACACCCCCTCCGCCCAGCAGACTTGAGTTAGCCGCATTGACGATGGCATCTACTGCCAGTTTCGTAATGTCGCCCTGGATGACCTGTAAGGTAAACATTTTATTGCTTCACAACCTTTATCGTACGTTTTAAGTCAGAGGTCGACACTGTGAGAAAATACATACCTGGCCTAAGGCGCATGCCTTCTGCAAGAAAAGTTTGTTCAATGTTATTAGTAAAACGCTGCTGCCAGACCAAGCGGCCAGAAATATCGTAAAGCATAGCGTCAATAGGGATACCTTTTGCAGCTTCTATCCATTGAAAAAATAATCGATCATCTTCTGTAAATGGATTGGGGAAAGCCCAAAGCGGGTAGTTGGCAGATGCAAAATGGGCATATTTATTGGCAGCTATAAATGAAGCACGCTCAAAATTAGGTATACCATAGCCTAGTTCAGAATCTGGATTTTTATACTGACTACCAGACAGACGCAGACAATCTATAACTTGGGTGGCAGTTAACCAAGGGTAAGCCTGCCAAAAACCAGCCACTAAACCTGTTATTAATGGAGCTGCAAACGAGGTGCCACTTGATAACGTAATATTGCCGTTGGATGAGCCTATGACTACTCCTAGTCCTAAAGCCGCTAAGTCCGGTTTAATACGCCCGTCCGCAGCCGGGCCAAATGAACTAAAGGGGACACGAATACCTTGGGGGTTAACAGCTGCAATTGCTAAAACCTGCTCTGCATCAGCAGGCAGCGAGACGTACCGCCAAGGGTCATCACCTTCGTTACCTGCCGATGTAACCACAACTATACCGGCCTCGGCAGCCCATTGGGCGGCCCGACTGACCAGAGCAGTACGGCCATTTAATGCATTGTAGGTGTAACCAACTCCGTTGTCGAATACAGTATACCCTAAAGAAGAGTTGATGATATCGGCTCCGGTACTGTCAGCATACTCGGCACCGAACAGCCAGTTGGCTTCCTCGACACGGGTTTCACTGCGGCCATCCTCTGTCCGCAGCAGCAGAAAAGAGGATTTGAAGGCGGTACCGTACAGCATGTTCTCTGAGGTGCCGGCTATGGTAGACAGCACCGATAACCCGTGGGAGTCATCTTCATACACACTGTATTCTTTAGCGACGAAATCGTAGGTACCTACGATGCGATTCTCCTGAAACAACGGCTTTAGAAAAAATACGCTGTCGGCGTTACGATAGCCATCATCTAATAAAGCAATCAGCATTCCTTCACCCCGGTATCCTTTCAGGTGCATCTGGTCGGCTCCCAGTTGGGTAATCTGAGTCAGCGATGTGCCGTATGCTAAAGGTGTGATTTCTTTGGATTTCTCAGTAAAAGCCTGTTGATGGGTAGCGGTTGACACTGAGTAAAGAGATGCCGTCGCTAAGTCACTATTAACTTTAATTCGGGCGTTGGCCAGGGGGGCGTTAAACTCCAGCCCTTTAACAAAGGACAGACCCTGCACCGCCCTCAACTGTGGGTCGGTAGCCTCGATAAGGACGGCGTTCAGCCAG
>NZ_BAABHD010000020.1:0-1284 GCF_039541915.1 Nibrella saemangeumensis | reverse complement strand
CGGGCGGGGGTAACGGTAGCCTGCGCCAGACTGTCTGGTGACAGGGCGGAGAAAAAGAAGAACCCAATCAGAATGGGCAGCCATTTATTCTTTGCCATAGGTTAATTGGTCTCCCCTGAAAAACCATTTGGAGAAACGGATCGAGAGTACTTGTCAGCAGCTACCTGCACTGCCCGCTCATACGTTGGAATACCAAAACCCAGTTCAGCGTCCGGAGTACTGTATTGGCTACCGGACCGGCGCAGGCAGTCGATTACCTGAGCAGCGGTCAGGCGGGGGTGAGCCTGCCAGAAGCCTGCCGCTAAGCCCGCTACCAGCGGAGCCGCAAATGAGGTGCCGTTCCCCATAACCACCGTACCACCGGGTGAACCCAGAACCGTTCCCCAGCCTACCGCGGCCAGATCGGGCTTAATGCGTCCACCGGCAGCGGGCCCGTACGAGCTAAATGGCGCCCGTACTTTCTGGCGGTTTACGGCACCAATCGCCAGAACCTGCTCTGCATCCGCCGGTACCGAGATGTAGCGCCAGGGGTCGTTGCCTTCATTACCTGCCGATACCACCACGACCATACCGGCCTCGGCAGCCCATTGGGCGGCCCGACTGGCCAGGGCAGTACGACCGTTCAGATCCTCGTATGCATAGCTGACGCCCCCATCAAAGCGGTTGTAGCCCAGGGAGGAGTTAATGATATCGGCACCGGTACTGTCAGCATACTCGGCACCGAACAGCCAGTTGGCTTCCTCGACACGGGTTTCACTGCGGCCATCCTCCGTCCGCAGCAGCAGAAAAGAGGATTTAAAGGCGGTACCGTACAGCATGTTCTCTGAGGTGCCGGCTATGGTAGACAGCACCGATAACCCGTGGGAGTCATCTTCATACACACTGTATTCTTTAGCGACGAAATCGTAGGTACCTACGATGCGATTCTCCTGAAACAACGGCTGCAGGAAGGGTACGCGGTCGGCGTTACGATAGCCAGCGTCCAGGATAGCAATCAGCATTCCTTCACCCCGGTATCCTTTCAGGTGCATCTGGTCGGCTCCCAGCTGCGCAACCTGGTCCAGGGATGCCCCGTAAGCGAGCGGAGCTATTTCGCCAAATTTATCCGTTTGTGTTTCCTGACGGTTCGCTGCCGCAACGGCATAAGGTGCCGCCGTGTTGCTGTTCATCCCGAGCCGCGCGTTGGCCAGGGGGGCGTTAAACTCCAGCCCTTTAACAAAGGACAGACCCTGCACCGCCCTCAACTGTGGGTCGGTAGCCTCGATAAGGACGGCGTTCAGCCAG
>NZ_BAABHD010000018.1:0-1430 GCF_039541915.1 Nibrella saemangeumensis | reverse complement strand
GCGGTCGGCGCGGCCGGGCGACGCATGTCGCCCCTTCTGGATTCACCTACATACACTCCGCCCCTCCGGGGGCTCGTGGGCCCGGCGCGGTCAGCCCCGTTTGCGCGGTGGTCGGCTGGCGCGGGCGCCCATCAGGTATTAGGTATCTGGTTGATTCTGCCAGTAGTCATATGCTTGTCTCAAAGATTAAGCCATGCATGTCTAAGTATAAGCAATTTATACGGTGAAACTGCGAATGGCTCATTAAATCAGTTATCGTTTATTTGATAGTACCTTACTACATGGATACCTGTGGTAATTCTAGAGCTAATACATGCTAAAAACCTCGACTTCGGAAGGGGTGTATTTATTAGATAAAAAACCAATGCCCTTCGGGGCTCCTTGGTGAATCATAATAACTTAACGAATCGCATGGCCTTGCGCCGGCGATGGTTCATTCAAATTTCTGCCCTATCAACTTTCGATGGTAGGATAGTGGCCTACCATGGTGGCAACGGGTAACGGGGAATTAGGGTTCGATTCCGGAGAGGGAGCCTGAGAAACGGCTACCACATCCAAGGAAGGCAGCAGGCGCGCAAATTACCCAATCCCGACACGGGGAGGTAGTGACAATAAATACTGATACGGGGCTCTTTTGGGTCTCGTAATTGGAATGAGTACAATCTAAATCCCTTAACGAGGAACAATTGGAGGGCAAGTCTGGTGCCAGCAGCCGCGGTAATTCCAGCTCCAATAGCGTATATTAAAGTTGTTGCAGTTAAAAAGCTCGTAGTTGAACCTTGGGTCTGGCTGGCCGGTCCGCCTCACCGCGAGTACTGGTCCGGCTGGACCTTTCCTTCTGGGGAACCTCATGGCCTTCACTGGCTGTGGGGGGAACCAGGACTTTTACTGTGAAAAAATTAGAGTGTTCAAAGCAGGCCTTTGCTCGAATACATTAGCATGGAATAATAGAATAGGACGTGCGGTTCTATTTTGTTGGTTTCTAGGACCGCCGTAATGATTAATAGGGATAGTCGGGGGCGTCAGTATTCAGCTGTCAGAGGTGAAATTCTTGGNTGCTGAAGACTAACTACTGCGAAAGCATTCGCCAAGGATGTTTTCATTAATCAGGGAACGAAAGTTAGGGGATCGAAGACGATCAGATACCGTCGTAGTCTTAACCATAAACTATGCCGACTAGGGATCGGGCGGTGTTTCTATGATGACCCGCTCGGCACCTTACGAGAAATCAAAGTTTTTGGGTTCTGGGGGGAGTATGGTCGCAAGGCTGAAACTTAAAGAAATTGACGGAAGGGCACCACAAGGCGTGGAGCCTGCGGCTTAATTTGACTCAACACGGGGAAACTCACCAGGTCCAGACAAAATAAGGATTGACAGATTGAGAGCTCTTTCTTGATCTTTTGGATGGTGGTGCATGGCCGTTCTTAGTT
>NZ_BAABHD010000017.1:0-741 GCF_039541915.1 Nibrella saemangeumensis | reverse complement strand
CAGCGTCCGAGCCGAAGCGCGTTCCTCGGTCCAGGCAGGCCGCATTGCACCCTCGGCTATAAGACACCCCGAGAGGTGATACATTCCGAGGGCCTTTGACCGGCCGCCCAAACCGACGCTGGCCCGCCCACGGGGAAGTACACCGGCACGAATGCCGGCTGAACCCCGCGGGCGAGTCTGGTCGCAAACGCTTCCCTTTCAACAATTTCACGTGCTGTTTAACTCTCTTTTCAAAGTGCTTTTCATCTTTCGATCACTCTACTTGTGCGCTATCGGTCTCCGGCCAGTATTTAGCTTTAGATGAAATTTACCACCCATTTAGAGCTGCATTCCCAAACAACTCGACTCGTNCTCGACTCGTCGAAGGAGCTTCACACGGACGCAGACACCCCGTCCCAGACGGGATTCTCACCCTCTATGACGGCCCGTTCCAGGGCACTTAGACGGGGGCTGCACCCGAAGCATCCTCTGCAAATTACAACGCGGACCCCGAAGGGGCCAGCTTTCAAATTTGAGCTCTTGCCGCTTCACTCGCCGTTACTGAGGCAATCCCTGTTGGTTTCTTTTCCTCCGCTTATTGATATGCTTAAGTTCAGCGGGTATCCCTACCTGATCCGAGGTCAACCTTAGAAAAATAAAGTTGGGTGTCGGCTGGCGCCGGCCGGGCCTACAGAGCAGGTGACAAAGCCCCATACGCTCGAGGACCGGACGCGGTGCCGCCGCTGCCTTTCGGGCCCGTCC
>NZ_BAABHD010000015.1:0-800 GCF_039541915.1 Nibrella saemangeumensis | reverse complement strand
CCAGCTGTAGCTCACCCCCGCGCAGTCGGCTCCGCTGCAGGCGGCCGTCAGCTGCACGGGCGTGTTGCAGGCCGGACTGCTGTTGCTCACCGTGGCACTGCCGCTATACTCACAGCTGGTGGGCGCAGGGCAGTTACTCACCGTCAGCGTGCCCGTGCGCACCTGATCGGCACACCCGCTGCGGCTGGCCGTCAGCGTGTAGCTATAGGTGCCGTTGACCGACGGAGCATTGACCGTCACACTGGCCCCCGCCAGCGACAGACTGTTGGGACCGCTCCAGCGGTAGCTCACCCCCCCGCAGTCCCCACCCACGCAAGTGGCCGAGAGCTGTACAGGTGCCCCGCAGCTCACCGTTTGGGAGCCCGGACTGGCCGTGATCGACAGCTCGCAGCTGCTGGTGCTNACCCAGACCACCCGCCCCCTGGATGTAGCGCACCCGGATGGGGTGCCAGCCCCTGGCCAGACAGATCTGCCCGCTGCGCTCGGTCATGCCCTGCATGAAGTCGTTGTTGACCACCTCGGTGCTGCCGATCCACAGCCGGCTGGCATCATCACTGCTGGTATAGAAGCTATACTGCCCATCGGCCGGTATGTTGATGTAGCCCGTGTACTCAAATCCAAAGTAGTCGGCCTTCTGGCGGGGCGCCAACGAGAACTGACCCACCACGGCCTGGGCCACCGGCGTCTTGCCCTCGATCTCACTCACACTGCGGCTCCACATGTGCTCATAGTAGCTGTAGCGCAGACCCGCCACCGGACTGCTCAGGCTCTCGGCCACCCGAACACCATCCCCACAAGGG
>NZ_BAABHD010000014.1:0-153263 GCF_039541915.1 Nibrella saemangeumensis | reverse complement strand
ATCAAGTGAGCACAATAGAACATTTCATAGATTGGCTGATGAAGCAGTTGGCCAAGCCGCTGAAGATTCCCATCCGCATCTTTTTCTTCAGTGTCCAGCACTGAGCAAAATTGCCAGGTAGTGCCCTAAAGAAACTGGTTCTTAACCGGTTAATAACTGATATTTACCATACAACTACCACAGTTGATTAGTAAATATTTATAACCGAAATTGCCCTATACTCCTCTACCGTTAACCAAACGCATCGTATGCTGCGCCAACTCCTGCTTTTGGGGCTACTGCTGTTGGCATCGCCCAGCCAGAGCCAGTTACCCGAAAAGCTTACCTTCGACCAGCTCAATACCGTCGACGGCCTGCCCGAGAATTTCGTGCACGCCATGCTACAGGACCATCTGGGCTTTATGTGGCTGGGTACCCAAAACGGGCTGGTTCGGTATGATGGCGCTAAAATGGACGTTTTTCGTTACGACAAGCGAAACCCATTCAGCCTGAAAGCCCTAAACATTAGGGCGCTGCTCGAAGACAAAAACGGTGATGTCTGGATCTGTGGTGATGGATTGTACCGTTTTGACCGGACCACCCAACATTTTATTGATTACACGCCCAAAGGCAAAGATGCACCTGCACAGACAGAACTTGGTCTCTATATGCACCAGGATCGTCAGGGCCAGATCTGGACCATCGGGTGGAGCGATAAAGTAAAAGCACATGTATTGAACCGGTTAAATCCGAAAACGGGTCAGTGGACCGTCTACCGAAACGATGGCTCAAAACGACCCAACCTAACGCACACGGCTATTCATTTCAATCCTTATTTTACAGGAGATCGCCAGGTTAATTTATCGTTTAAGGAGGATCAACAAGGCCAGGTTTGGGTGATTACAACCGATCAAAGAGGGTACACCAGCGGGTTGCTATTACACCGGTATAACCGAGAGAGCGATCGTTTCGAAATTTTTCAGCCTCTGATCGCCCCCCAATCTGACGTAGCTTTTGAAAGGCCTTCAGGCGTTTGCCTGGACAAAAGAGGCCTTCTTTGGGTAAGCACAGCAGGCAACGGTTTATTTCAGATTCATCCGCGTACCCGTAAGATACTAGCCCATTACCAGCACCAGACAGCGCCTGGACTGGCTAATGATTCTATCCTTTCTTTGTATCAGGACCGGCAGTCTAATCTATGGCTGAACACCGTCAAAGGACTAACCAAATTTATACCCTCGTCCGGTACATTCAGGCACTACCGACATATTCCGGCTAATCGGCATACGCCCAGCGGCTCTATTTTGTGGTCGCTGCGGGAGATGAAAAATGGAGATATGTGGTTTAGAGCTCAAAGTACCTGGGGTTATGTCGATCATATTGGGGTAGATTTTTATGACCACCGTACTGACCAGTTTACCCGTTATAAAGATAGTCCGGGGTTACGCATTACCTGGGGTGTTTCAACAGTGCTGGAAGACCACAGCGGTTCAGTGTGGGTAAATGCACCAGGGTTTGGGCTGTTCAAACAGAATCGAATGCCCCGTTTCACCCGATATACCCACGATTCTACCCAAAAAAATACCGTATCTGATATTGTGGTAACCGCCATTTACGAGGCACCCTCAGAGCCCGATGTCCTATGGCTGGGCACATTTAAAGGTCTCGACCGGTGGAACAGGAAAACAGGCGTATTCACGCATTATACGCATGACCCTAAAAATCGTGCATCAATTGCAAAGGGTGGTGTATCCAGTATTGTAGAAGACCGCCAAAAACGGTTGTGGGTTGGGACCTACGGAGGTGGCTTATGTTTGCTCAATCGCCAAACAGGCACATTTACCCGATTTGCAAATAACATCTACGATCAACATACAATAAGCAATGATGTAGTTGAAGCCATTCTACCCGCCCGCGATGGTTCGCTGTGGGTTAGTACAGAATGGGGACTGAACCGGATGGACATTGAACGTCGGCAATTCAAGGCCTTTCATCAGGCAGACACCACCTACCAGGACGTTTTACTCCGACAAGTTGATATGCTGTTGAGGCAAGTTAAGCCGATTGCATCCATTTTACATCCCGCTAATAAGGTAGATAAAACAATACCTTTTGCCCTGACCAAACCTGGTGCGGTACTGGTTACTGCTATGGGAGAGCTAACGGCTCTGAACCGCTCTGACTACGGCTGGATTGAAGACAGCAAAGGACACATCGTCTGGGAAATGAACGTTGCCCGCAGCCGCCATGCCGGAGGCAGGCTCGACAATCGCCTGCAGATCGAACCGATTCAATTAGCAGCGGGCAGTTACCGGCTTCGGTACCGGACAAACGAGTGGCACAGCTTTGGTCAATGGCTCTATGCAGGCCCCGACCGACCCGATTGGTGGGGTATTCAGGTGCTGCCGCTGACAACATCGCAGACAGAACAGATAGCAAAACTGGTCCGGAAGTCACAGCTAAACGGTCTATTAGATTATAATAGTCACTGCCTTCTTCAGGATAAAAAGGGAAACATCTGGATTGGAACTGGTAACCAGGGAGTGGCAAAGTACAACCCGGCCACAAATACGTTTATTCACTACCATAATCAGCTCGAAGGCCCCCATTTTGTCGTGTCTCTGCTGGAAGATACCTCAGGTTCAGGTACAATTTGGGCCACCGATTACTTTAAAGGGCTCATGAAGATTGACCCGGAGAAAGGCACTATAAAACGATTTACCTCGGAGCAGGGACTACCTTACCAAGCTGTACGGACGGTGCAGCAGGACCGGCATGGATATATCTGGCTTGGCTCAGATAACGGTCTAAGCCGCTTTGACCCGGCTACGGGTCGGGTCCAGAACTTCAACCCTTCGCAAGGCTTTCCGGATCTGCGCTTTTTCCACCGCAGCACCAAAGCACCGGATGGTACCTTTTACTTCGGCGGGTTTGAAGGCTTTGTCAGATTTCGACCGGATCAAATAACCACCGATACTATTAAGCCAAAGGTAGCGCTGACTGGCCTGACTATCTTCAACACCCCGGTCGAAATTGGCGACAAACAGCCCCTCAAAGCACATATCTCCGTAGCCGATGAAGTTACTCTGGCGTATGACCAGAATGATCTGACGTTTCAATTTGTAGCTCCCCACTACATCCGTGCCGCTCAGATACAGTATGCTTATCGGCTGGATGGTTACGACAAGGACTGGTCACCGGCCACCACCCGGCAGGCCCGCTATACCGATCTGGCCCCCGGCACCTACACCTTCCAGGTCAAAGCCGCTAACGCCGATGGATTATGGAGTGAACGTCCTACCTCAATCAAGGTAATTATATATCCCCCCTGGTGGCATACCTGGTGGGCGTATGTGCTGTATGCGGTGCTGCTGGCCAGTAGTTTGCGGGCGTATATCCTTTACCGCTCCCGCACCTTACGGCGGCAGAACCGGATACTCGAAGAGAAAGTATCGCTCAGAACCCAGCAGATTCAGCAGCAGAAGGAAGAGATCGAAACTCAGCGTGATAACCTGGAAGATACCTTAACTGAGTTAAAAGCCACCCAGGATCAACTCGTCCAGAAAGAAAAAATGGCCTCTTTGGGCCAACTCACCGCCGGCATCGCTCACGAAATCCAGAACCCGTTGAACTTCGTCAATAACCTCTCAGAGGTAAGCACCGAATTGATCGATGAACTCGTGGAAGAGGCTAAAGCCGGCCATACCGACGATGTGCTCGACATTGCCAGTGACCTTAAAGAAACCCTGGAGAAAGTCAGTCACCACGGCAAACGGGCCGATAGCATTGTCAAAGGCATGTTACAGCACTCCCGCGCCAGCAGTGGCGAGAAGCAACCCACCGACCTCAACGCCCTGGCCGACGAATACCTCCGACTAGCCTACCACGGCATTCGGGCCAAAGACCAAAATTTTAATGCCGACCTGCGGCTGAACCTGGACCCCAGCGTAAAGCAGGTTAATATCGCCCCGCAGGAGATAGGCCGGGTACTCTTGAACCTCTACAACAATGCCTTTTATGCCGTGCAGGAAAAGCATCGGCAAACCGGCAACGGCTATCAGCCACAGGTGGAGGTAACCACACATCAGGAGAACGGCAAAGTAGAGTTGCGGGTCAAGGACAATGGCACGGGCATTCCATCGGAAATCCTAACTAAAATCTACCAGCCCTTCTTTACCACTAAACCCACCGGGCAGGGTACAGGACTGGGGCTAAGCCTGAGCTACGATATAGTCACCAAAGGTCATGGGGGAGAGATGCAGGTGGAGACTAAAACAGGCGAGGGGACCGAGTTTATAGTCGAGTTACCTGTTACGGAATAATAGATAAAGAAGGGATAAGATAAGTCGTATAGCAACCGGGCAACCCTGACCCCCGGCTAGTTTCACCACCGCCTTCAAAGAAGCCTGGGTCCCAATGTAGGTAGCGCCGGATGTCTCTCCGGTAGCTTTAATGTTGGCAACATTGGTGTGAAAGGTAAATGTACCTCGATTTTTATTAACAACCCCGACCACCACTGTATTCCCTTGCCCGGAAAATGCGATCATTTCACCCGTGCACTCATTGTAAAGCTCTCCACTCAGCTCAAGCGGTATCGTTTCGTTAAATAAAACCGGCGAGGCCCGTTAGCCTTTCTGACCGTTCGATAAATGGCAGGCCGCAACAATAAGCACTTTTACTTAATATAGGCAACCGATTCCAAGTGAGGCTATCTGTTAGCTAAGCCCTGTTAAACCCTTGCCATTCTGGTCAGCATGATGCCGTCCGTGTTAACTGCCTGCCTGCTATTAGTCAGTGTCCTGCTCCAGGCCATGCCACTGCCACGCACCCGCACGCTGACCATCAACGACGGACTACCCAACAGCAGCGTCAACGGTGTGGTGCAGGACCGGGCCGGCTTTATCTGGCTGGCTACAGCCGATGGACTGGCCCGCTACGACGGCCGTATCATGAAAGTATTCCGGCATACTACCCAGGCTAATTCGCTGGCCGAAAGCAGCATCGGCTGGATGCAATCGTTGTCCGATGGTACGTTGCTGTTACAAACAAGAACCGGCGATGTTCAGCGGTTCGAACCCGCTACTGAACAATTTTCCATGTGGCTACCCCGTCATCGGCAGGGTCGGAACAAGATTGAGTCCGTGGATTTTGCGCCGGATGGTAAAAGCCTCTGGGCGTTATGGCGGGGACAAAAAGCGCAGCACTACGACCTGCGGAGTGGCCGGGTGCGGTACTGGACCGAGCAGCAGGTCGGACCGGCCATCCGGACCCTTCACTCGCTACAGGCCGCTTCCAACGGCCGGGCATTCGGGCATTATGATGAGGGAATAATCGAATTTGATCTGCAGACCGGCCGGCACCGCCTACTTCCCTATCCGGGCTCGCTCAGCCGCTGGATGTACCGCAGTATGCGCGCCATCGACTGGTCTCTGACTGTTGAGCGAAAACCGGGTGAGCTTGTGATTGTCGGCCGGCACTATCTGTTTCTGCTGGACCTGCGCACCGGTCAGTATAAGGATGTCCCCATGCCCGGCACCGATACGGAGCAGGAGATTTACGGCATGCGGCTACTGGCCGACGGAAACGTATATATCTGTATTGCCAACCGAATCTACCGGTTTACGGCCGACAACCAGTTTACGCAGATTGGCGAACTGGCAATCCCTGCTGATAACCGAACCCCGTCCGGAATGCCGATGCTGCTCGACCAGTCTGGTGTGTTGTGGCTCCGGACCCACGAAGGCGGGGTAAGCCTGATGGATCTCCACGCGTTTCCGTTTCAAACGTATCCATACCGCGACGGCTGGAAGTCAGACCTGCTCCGGATGGTTTTAAACATAACCCCTCCTTCCTGGGTCGATTCCAACGGTGACTCCTGGACGCGGTTTACGTACGCCAACAACCACCTCTGGTTTATCGACCTGGCCTCCCTGTACCGGTGCAATCCCGAACCGAAACGGACCACCAGCAGTCACAGCGGTGATAGCACGGGCTGCAAGCTTACCCTTAAAGCTGACCAGCGGGGACACTTTTGGCTATACAGTAATGTAGCAGGCCTGGCTGAAACAGACTCTACCGGTAAGATCATTCAGAAATGGCCCAACAGTATAGTACCGCTGACGTACTCGAATCCCGGACTGGATGTGGGCGATCTGGAACCGATGGGTTCGGTTGTCTGGATGGCTTCCTTTCTGGGAAAAGGATTATTTAAATACGACCTCCACCAACGAAAGATCGTCGCGCAACTGTTGCATCAGCCCACCAAACAGCAGTCTCTGCCGACGAACCAACTGATGTGTCTGGCGGCCGATCCGTATCATCCGGCCGTGTTATGGATTGGCACGCTGGGGGCGGGTCTCGCCCGGTTCGATACCCAAACCGGTCGGTTCCGAACCTTTTCCGAACAGGACGGGCTACCCAACAATACCATTACCAGCCTGCTCACCGACCGGCAGGGTTATCTGTGGGCGGCAACCTATAAAGGACTTGTCAGGCTAAACCCTCGTACGTTCCATAAACGCGTCTTTACACGGTCCGACGGGCTGCAGGACCACGAGTTTGTTTATGCCCTCTCCACCCGGTTACCCGACGGCCGGCTGGCTTTCGGCGGCCGAACCGGCATGACCGTGTTTGACCCGGCTGCCCTCCAGGAGAATTTATTTGAGCCGCCCGTGGTCTTATCGGGATTACGGATCAACAACGCGGTGATCGAAGCCGAGGGGCCCTCCTCCCCCCTACCCGAACCCATTAACGCCCTTGACCAGCTCACGCTCGATCATACCCAAAACTTCCTGACGTTTGAGTTCGCGGGGCTGCAGTACAGCAAGCCGGAGAAGATTCAGTACCGCTACCGGCTGGCGGGTGTCGATGACGACTGGGTAAACGCCGGCACCCAGAACACCGCCAACTACACCCAACTCCGGCCGGGCCGTTACACCTTTGAGGTCATGGCCACCAACGCCGACGGCCGGTGGAGCCGCCACGTCAAGCAACTGGACGTGATGATTACACCCCCGTTCTGGGCGACCTGGTGGGCCTATGCGCTGTACACCCTGGCCTTCGGCGGGGCGGTGTTTGGGTTTGTGCAGTTTCGGATTGGGCAGGCCCGGCAGCAACAGGCGATGCAGTTAAAACAGCAGGAAGCCGAACAACTCCGGGCGGTCGACGAGTTGAAAACCCGCTTCTTCTCCAACATCACCCACGAGTTCCGCACGCCACTGTCGCTGATTCTGTCGCCCACCGAAAAACTGCTGCAGGAGACTAAGCACGATACCGCCACCCGGCAAACGCTGTCGTCCGTCCACCGCAACGCGCGGCAACTCCTGCGGCTCATCAATCAACTGCTGGACCTCTCTAAACTCGAAGCCGGCAACATGACCGTATCCCTGGCGCGGGGCAAGGTAAGCCAGTTTGTAAAGGAATTGCTGAGCGCTTTTCAGCCGCTGGCGCAGCAAAAACGGATAACCCTGCGCTTCACCACCATCGGACCAGACCCGGAGCGGCTGTTCGACGCCGACAAACTGGAAAAGATCATGTACAACCTGGTATCAAACGCTTTAAAGTTTACCGATGCCGGTGGACAGGTCACCGTCCAATTTGACGCCGACGATGCCCATGCCCGACTTACAGTAACCGACACCGGCCGGGGCATTCCGGCCGACAAACTGCCCCATATCTTCGACCGCTTCTACCAGGTCGATACCTCCCGTACCCGAGCCCATGAAGGAACCGGTATCGGGCTGGCGCTGGTCAACGAACTGACTGAATTGATGAGCGGGACCATTTCGGTTAGCAGTGAACTGGGCACTGGCACCCGCATAACCATAGAGATTCCTATGCCGCTGGCCAAAGGACATGAACAGCCCGCCAGCCTGCCGGCCGTACCGGTGTTATCGCCGACGCTTAGCGCAGCCCCGCTGGTGGCTTCTGCTCAAGACGACAGCGACAAACCCCTTATGCTGGTAGTAGAAGACAATACCGAACTCCGCGATTTTATTGCCGGTGAACTGACCGCCTACGTTCGAGTGTTGACGGCCGCCAACGGCGAAGAAGGCTGGCAACTGGTACAAACCGAACTGCCTGCTATAGTGGTTTCGGATGTGATGATGCCGCAGATGGACGGCTACGAGCTGACCCGGCTCATTAAGCAAACTCCCGCCACCAGCCACATTGCCGTGGTGCTGCTGACAGCCAAAGCCGCCCATCCCAGCCGCCTTGAAGGCTTACAGCAGGGTGCCGACGATTACTTGACCAAACCCTTTCATTTCGACGAACTGCACCTGCGGCTGCGTAACCTCCTGGAGCGGCAGTGCAAATTGCGCGACTTCTACCAACGGCAACTCACCTCGGCAAACACCCCGTTCCGGCCCAAAGAAATAGACGAACCGTTCCTGCGCGAGGTCTTTGAATGCATCGAGAGCCGGTTAGACGATTCCGGGTTCACCGTAGATCAACTGGCTGAGATGCGCAACATGAGCCGGCGCACGCTGCACCGCAAGCTCACAGCGCTGACCAATCTATCGGCTAACGACGTCATCCGCAACTACCGGCTGAAGCGGGCATCTGAGTTGTTGCGCCAGGGGCATACTGTTTCGGAAACGGCTTACCTGGTAGGCTTTGAGAATCCCACCTATTTTTCCACCGTCTTCAAGCAGATCTACCAGCAGACCCCCAGCGAGTTTGCCGTTCGGTAGCCTAAAATCCTTTCATTTTTTTACCGCTTGCTCAAGAACGAGTGAGCTTTCCCTGCTTTGTCCCAAAATCAAAGCATTCTGTCCCAAAAGTGAAGGCGGAAAAATCAATCCTTTTCCACTTTTATCTCGTCAGCGTCCCAGCGCTGTTCAGAACAACCAAAACAATCAATAAACGTATTGTACTATGCTATTCTTAAAAACCAAGCCTCTTTTTACGACGGCTCTCCTTTTGGCCTCTCTTCTGGCGTGTGTAAACGAGCCCGTACTAACTCCGATTCACAGTGCAGCCAACGCCCGGCTGGCGGCAACCGATGACCAAGTGCCTATTATTCGCAAAGGCCGATATGTACTGATGTCCACTAACCAGCTTCCCGCTACCCTGACGGCAGATGTGGCGAAAGTCAACGGACGAATTGGTACCCTGATGAGCGGCTTAGGACTTGCTACGGCTACTTCCGATGATCCGGACTTTGCCACCAAAGCCGCTCGTATACCTGGTATTGAAGTTGTGGTGCCGGAGGTACTGTCGCTGCGGACAACGCCACATGATGAACGCACGAAGAAAGCCACCCCACAGATCCAGGCAATTAACCCGCCTAATAGTACTAACACGAATCCACTCTTTAACCGGCAATGGGGCCTTGATGCTGTAAATGCGCCCGAAGCCTGGCAGGCCGGCTATACTGGCGCAGGTGTGCGCGTAGCGGTGCTGAGTGGAGGCTTCGACCTCGACCACCCGGATCTGATGGGCAACATTGAATTCAGTAAAAGCTTCGTACCCGGTGAAGGTGCAGGTTTTCCTGATGAATTCTCCTTCAGTAGCGGTTCTCAGGCAGCGGGTATTATAGCCGCCATGGACAATAACATCGGCATAGTGGGTGTAGCACCCGAGGCTAAACTGCTGCTCTACAAAGTAGCCGGTGATTATTCTTTTTTCTTCCCTGATTCATGGGCCTGGCAGGCCATCGTCGATGCGGTAGACCATCAGGCAGATGTCATTCACCTGGATATAATCAGTAATTTTTCCCGGAATGGCGATTCTTTCTATAATGACAACGGCACGCCCACTGATATCAGCGATGATTACATGGAAACAAACCCCAAACTGGTGCAGTATTACGTGAGTATGTGGAATCGGGTCACTAGCTGGGCCCGCCAGCAGGGAGCTACCTTGGTAGCCCCGATAGCCTTTTGGGGGGAATCAACAAAATATAAATCATCGATTAACGCCGTTTCTGGTTCACCCAACGTAATTGGCGTGGCGGCTACTACCCCCATCGGCTGGGCGGTTGATCCAACTGCCAGCCTGGACCAAATCCCCTTCTACGCCAATCCCGGTACATACGACGTCATGTTAGCCGGGCCTGGTGGCACCATCGAATATTTCTTCGAACATCCCGACAGCGAATGTACATTAGCGGGAGAAACGGCCCCCTGTGCTCTCTTCGACTCAATAATTAGTACGGGTAATGGCTCTTCCGCCGGTGGCGATTACAACCTCGTCTACGGTACCGGTGTGGCAGCCGCACACGTAGCCGGGGTAGCCGCCCTGATCATCGGCAAGAATGGCGGACAGATGGATCCCGCTCGCGTTGAAGCCGTTCTGAAAGCTACCGCTGACGACATTGGCAAACCCGGCCGTGACGCCTATACAGGTTTCGGGCGCGTTGATGCCGCCAAAGCTGTTGGGGCAGGCCTTTAGTGTTAACCCTTAATCCTGCATAGTTACCCCATGATAGCCCGGAGCCAAACCCTTTAGGCTGTCATGGGGATATTGCGCTTACTAATCACGGCCATGAATCTCTTTTTAACCATTGCGCATCAACGTTAGGATTGATTCTGTTACATTTTGTGCCTGCCAGGCATAACCTTTATCCAGACCAGGCGAGTGATCCGGCAAGCCAGAAATGGACAGCTACGGCGCCACCCATTACCATCGATCAATTCATGGGTGCCAATGCGTTTGTGGATGACCCTTTAGACAAGATGCAGATCTGTTGGCTTTATCCGGGAATACCGGGCGCAGATGTACATGCTGCGGGATGTAGATCCTGCCAGTTCCACGCAGTTTTCAACCTGTGGTTTAGTAGGACCAAAAGGCTCCTGGCAACCCAAAAAGTCCTGGTATCAGGCGATCCGTATGGCAGGTCATCCAGACTTTCTATTACCCCTCAGAAAACAATAATCCTCAACGTGAATGAACGTTCACTCTTTGTTGTCATCGACCGAAAAGACAACTAGGTTGCCTGAACGTGTCCGGACATAAAGTAACTTATTTTCCAAATAGCGTATATACCAGAGCGATAGCAGATGAAATGGTAACCGAATAATAAATGGGTATCGTTCTCTTAGTGGAGAAATGTATATGTTAGGTGTTGTGCCTAATCTATATCCCTAACCTATTGCCTATCTTTTGACGTACGCATGAGGGCTTTCTACCTGTTTCAATTGCTGCTTTGCCTGATTGGGGCAGGTATGTGTGCAAAGGTCTATTCGCAACCGCCGGAATTCACCCACTTCTCCATCAACGAAGGATTATCGCACAGCAGAATCCACTGCATCCATCAGGATCGGGAAGGTTTTATGTGGTTTGGCACGTCCAATGGACTCAATCGGTTCGACGGTTATACCTTCACCGTTTACCAACCCGATCCGAAAGACCCTCAGCATAGTTTACGGCACAATATCATCTGGGACATTTGTGAAGACCAGACCGGTAAGCTCTGGATAGCTACCGTAGGCGAAGGCATCCATCAGGTTGACAAACGTACCGGCAAAGCCATTGCCTACCGCACTCCCTATCCGGACCAAAACATCTGCTACCAACTGTGTGCTGATCGACATGGCAAACTTTGGCTGGCCACAGAGGGGGGGCTGAATCAATTTGATCCGGCCACCGGACAGTTCACCTATTATGCCTCCCCTGATCCGAAATCAAAAGCCATTCGGGCGGTTTTAGAAGACAACCGGGGTAGTATATGGGTGGGTACGGCTACCGGGTTATTCCAATTGAATCGACAGACCGGCAGGTTCACCCGCTTTGCGTTGCCGGGTGATCAGGACGGTATGCCGGATTTTGTTATTGCGATTTATCAGGATTCCGGCGGAACTTTGTGGGTGGCGTCCCTCAAAAAAGGCTTGTACCAGCTGGATTTCGATACCCGGCAACAGACCTACCGCCATCCTAAAACCCTTTATCTACCTGGTGACAGCTTTTTTCCTAATTCGCTTTTCGAAGACTCAGCCCATGGTTTATGGATCGGCACCCATGGCGGAGGACTAAAAAGGCTGGATAAAGCTACCGGACAGTGGATCGTATACCGGCCTAACGCATCCGATAAGACAGCTATTAGCAACAATATCATCTGGTCAGTCTACGAGGACAGGTGGGGTACGCTGTGGGTGGGTACCAACAATGGGTTAAACCAAGCCAGTCCAGTAGCTAAAAAGTTTAGGACCTACCAGATTACAGTCGATCAGGAGCTAGCGCAACTGGAAAGAAATGATATTACGAGCATACTCAAAGACCGGAGCGGAAAAATATGGCTGGGTAATTATCATTATGAAGATGGCCTGTTATGCCTCGACTCGCAGGGGAATCTGCTAAGGCGTTACCACCTCCCACCTGTTGCTAATCGTAGCCGGTTAAGTAATCGGGTGAGTGCCCTTTTTGAAGATCATGCCGGGAATTTATGGGTAGGTACTCCCGAGGGCCTTCACCAGTTGGACCAGGCCAAAGGCCAGTTCACCCGTTACCCAACTGCCATCGGCGTATCCTGTATTCAACAGGATCAAGCCGGCGCTTTATGGGTAGGTGGTCAGGGCGGTATCGCACGTTTGCATAAAGGCAACCTGACGTATTATCTGCGTAATCCTCAACATCAGATCAACAGCCTGCTGACGGATTCGTCCGGTACCATCTGGATAGCCATCCAGGGAAAAGGCTTAAGCCGGTTAGACGCTAAACCGGATAAGCCTGTCAGGTACGCTACCCTGAACATAGGGAATGCCGACGATTTTACCAGCCGGGACATAACGGTTCTTCATAAAGACCTGAGGGGTTCACTCTGGATGGGCACCAATCTGGGTGGGCTAAAAAGGCTGAATCTTAAGCGAGGCACCGTTACAACAATCACAACCCGTGACGGGCTACCCAGTAACCACATTGATGGTATTCTGGAGGACAATAAAGGTAATTTATGGCTCTCCACCGACAAAGGGCTCTGCTGCTACTCTGTCAGCCGCAATATTTGCCGCAATTATGATGAGCAGGATGGGCTGCAGGGTAAGGAATTCAATCAGGCATTTGCCCGAAGCCAACAGGGTGAATTGATCTTTGGTGGACGTAATGGTTTTAACCTGTTTCAACCCGACCTCCTGCCTGAGAATCGCCAGATGCCGCCGGTTTTTATTACGGCTATGAAAGTGCTGGATAAAGCCTATCCGTTGTCTGACAGAATTGAGCTTTCCCATGAAGAGAATTCGCTCTCGTTCGAATTTGTAGGACTCAACTATGTTTTACCCGCTAAGAACCAGTATGCCTACCAGTTGAAAGGCGTAGATAAAACATGGACATTGAGTGGCACCCGTCGATATACCAGTTACACCAATTTAGATCCTGGCAGCTATACGTTTCGGGTAAAAGCCTCCAACAACGATGGTATCTGGAACCAGACCGGCAGGTCGGTAGCGGTGATTGTCCATCCACCCTGGTGGGCCACCTGGTGGGCTTACCTGATCTATGCCCTGAGCTTCGGTGGAGCCCTCTTAGGCTTTGTGCGCTTCCGCATTCACCAGGCTCGTCAACAGCAGGAGATTCTCCTCAAACAACGTGAAGCCGAACAACTCCGGGCCGTGGATGAATTGAAAACCCGCTTCTTTTCCAACATTACCCACGAGTTCCGCACTCCGCTCTCGCTGATTCTGTCGCCCACCGAGAAACTGCTGCAGGAGACCAGATACGATACCGATACCCACCAAACGCTGTCGTCGGTCCACCGCAACGCCCGGCAACTCCTGCGGCTCATTAACCAGTTGCTGGACCTCTCTAAACTCGAAGCTGGCAACATGAACGTATCACTGGCTCGGGGACAGGTCGGCCGTTTTATGAAGCAGTTGCTGGATGCCTTTCAGCCCCTGGCGCACCAAAAAGGGATACAGTTGTCTTACACGGCCATCGGAACCGATCCGGAGCGGCTGTTTGATGCCGACAAACTGGAAAAGATTATCTACAACCTGGTCTCAAACGCCCTTAAGTTTACCGATGAAGGGGGACAGGTTACCGTTAAGGTGGAAGCTGACGATACGACGGCTCGGATCGTGGTAGCGGACACTGGCCGGGGTATTCCAGCCGACAAGCTGCCCCACATCTTCGACCGCTTTTATCAGGTAGATGACTCCCGCACCCGGGCTCACGAGGGCACCGGCATCGGCCTAGCACTAGTCAAAGAGCTTACGGAACTGATGCAAGGATCCATTTCGGTCAACAGCACCGTGGATGTGGGCACCACCTTTACCCTACAGGTGCCCATGGCTCTGGCACAAGGCAATGAACAGGCTGCCAGCCTACCACAGCTGGAGACTCTATCCCCAGCACTCATCTTTGCCCCAGTCTCTCTCCCTAGTACAGATGACTCCAGTAAACCCCTGGTGCTGGTGGTGGAAGACAACACCGAACTGCGCAGCCTGGTAGCTAGCGAACTGGCCGCCCATGCCCGGGTGCTCACAGCCGCTGATGGGCAGGAGGGCTGGCAACGGGTGCAGACCGAACTGCCAGATGTAGTAGTTTCGGATGTGATGATGCCCCAGATGGACGGCTATGAACTGACCCGGCTCATCAAACAAGAGTCTTCTACCAGCCACATTGCCGTGGTGCTGCTAACGGCCAAAGCCGCCCACCCCAGCCGCATCGAAGGCTTACAGCAGGGGGCCGACGACTACCTGACTAAACCCTTCCATTTCGATGAACTGCACCTGCGGCTGCGTAACCTGCTGGAGCGGCAGGGCAGACTGCGGGAGTACCATCACCGGCAGCTCACCTCGGCAGATACGACCCTGGAGCCTAAGCAGATCGAAGATCCTTTTCTCAAGCAGGTTTATGAGTGCATCGAAAGCCGATTAGATGATAGCGAGTTTTCGGTGGAGCAGTTGGCCGAGATGAGCAATATGAGCCGGCGCACGCTGCACCGCAAGCTCACGACGCTGACAAACTTGTCAGCCAACGATGTTATCCGCAACTACCGGGTGAAGCGGGCGGCCGAGTTGCTGCGCCAGGGGCATGCCGTATCCGAGACTGCATACCTGGTAGGGTTTGAAAATCCCACTTATTTCTCCACCGTTTTCAAGCAAATTTACAACCAGACGCCCAGCGAGTTTGCCGTTCGGTAGCCTGCCATCCTTTCATTTTCTACCGCTTGCTCAAGAATGAGTGAGCTGCCCCTGCCTTTGTCCCAAAATCAAAGCCTTTTGTCCCAAAACTAAAGGTTTTCTTTCAGCAGTTTGACGACGTTTGATCTGCGTTGAAACGTACACAACTCTACACATTTTTATAATCCGAACGCTATCAGGAGGGGCTGTTGCTTATGAACGCTCGGCCTTCTTACAACTCTTGTTAACCTTAAACTTTGTACCGTTATGTTTATCCTATTAAAAAGATTCCCGTTTCTTGTGGTCTTTATAGCCCTACTGACCAATTGCCAGCCAAAAGAGACAGCTTTTGATCCGGCCCATAGCCCGAAAAAAGTCTGGGATAAAACTTTTGGTGGTACACAAACTGACCGTCTCATCACCATGGTAGCCTCCACAGACGGTGGCTTTCTTTTAACGGGTACTAGTTTATCCGGCATTTCCGGCGACAAATCTGAGAATAGTAAAGGAGACGACGACGTTTGGGCGATTAAGATTGGGGCTAATGGTATGCCCCAATGGAATAAAACCTACGGCGGAACAGGTATGGACTTTGTCAATACAGCTATACCCACCAGAGACGGTGGATTTCTGCTGGCGGGTTGGTCCGTTTCCGATGTCTCTGGCGACAAATCCGAAAAAAAACGGGGAGGGCTCGATTGCTGGCTGGTTAAAGTTGATGCAAACGGAACCAGACAGTGGGATAAGACCTTGGGCGGAACTGGCGAGGAACAAGCCACGGCCTTGGTGGCCATGCCGGACGGCGGTTATCTGGTGGGGGCCTACTCGTTTTCACCATCTTCCGACGACAAATCAGAGGACGGCTACGGAGGGGCGGATTATTGGTTAATTAAGCTCGACGCCAACGGTAATATACAATTTGATAAAACGCTGGGTGGAGGCAAAAATGATTTCCTTAGTGCTCTTGCGCCCACGCCAGACGGTGGCTTTGTACTCTACGGCGATTCCGACTCTAATAGTTCTGGCGACAAATCTGAAAACAGCAAGGGGCAGGTCGACGTATGGCTAGTGAAAGTTAGTGCCGACGGCACTAAACAATGGGACAAGACGCTGGGTGGCAGTAGTCTGGACTATACCTTGCCAATAAACTCAATAGTGGTAACATCGGATGGAGGATTAGTATTCGAGGCTACTTCAAATTCAGGCGCTTCGGGCAACAAATCAGAAGGTAGTAAGGGCGATTACGACTACTGGTTAGTTAAGGTAGACGCTAATGGGAATAAACTGTGGGATAAGTCGTTCGGGACAGCGGGCGCGGATATGGCGTCTGCCTTGACGGCCAGCCCCGACGGCGGCTTTTTACTCGGTTCCCGATCTAGTTCGGGTCAGTCATCTGATAAATCGGAGAACGGACGTGGAAACGTCGACTATTGGCTAGTGAAAGTTGGGGCCGACGGCACCAGGCAGTGGGATAAAACATTGGGGGGCAGTGGACTTGATTACCTGACTTCTGTAGTGGCTACGACAGACGGCGGCTTTTTGGCAGGCGGGTTCTCCATTTCTAATACCAGTGGTGAGAAATCCGAAAACAGCAAAGGGGCTGAAGACTTCTGGATAGTAAAAATCAACTAAAATCAACCAGGGAAGACCCGCCTTTATCAGGCTGAAACGCAAAGTCCGGTCTTACACTTTGCTAATGCAACTCGTTTATTCAAGAACGAATCTCTGCTAACGTTTATACATTTTTATCTTTTAACCTCAAAAAACTGCACTATGAATAAGACACTATTCTTTGCTGTAACCGCTATTGCATTCCTAATCCTGCCTTCTTCCAAACTGCTGGCTCAGACCATTGTTATCGATTATAGTTATAGTTTTCCCGTGTCTGAACCTTACTATACCTGCGATGGCACTGAGATATTTATTCAGGGTACTATTGCAGTATTTGGCAAGGGGGCTATTAATGGCAAACGAGTAAATTTCAATCAACATGTCAATGCTGACCTTACTGGTGTAGATGCGGCCGGTAATACATACATTGGTAAATATAATCAGAACGTCACTCGGAATGGGACCTATGAGGATGGCGCTTATACAGCTTCCACAATTAATATTCTTGATTCCATTCGTTTTGTCAGCCAAGGTTCCGGTCCCAATTTCACAGAACGTTTTCAAGCACATCTCACAGTTACACCCAATGGTCAAGTGACTGTTGACCGAGAGAGGCTTACACCTGATTGCAATTAGTATTCAGGCGTTGGCAGAGATGTGTTCCTAATGACAGTCAGGAGCTTGCTCTCTTGCTCCACAGTTTATTTCTTTTTTCACCTTTAAAAACCCTTATCATGAAAAAGATTCTATTTTTTGTCTTATGTGCTATTGCTTTCCTGTTTCTGCCCTCAACTAAACTACTGGCCCAGGCTGAAGTCGAAAATGGACATTTTGAATATGATTGGTCGGATGTTAATATAGCCTGCGATGGCAGACCCATAGATGTTCAGATTCATAATGTTGTTGATTGGCATGTTGTTACCAACAAAAACAAAACAATTATAAGTGCTTCATTGCGGGGAACCGTCACCGGTGTAGATCAAGCCGGTAATACATATAAGGGGTTCCAGCACTCCCTTAATACTTTCCAAATACCCTTACCGGAAAGCGGCCCAATTAGCCAACATTTAAGACAAATGTTTCACTTAGTTAGCCAGGGTTCTGCTCCTGATCTCAAAGTTCGCTATACATTTAAGGTTACGGTCAACGCAAATGGTGAATTAACGGTTGAACGCGAGAGCCTTAGCATTGACTGTAATTAATGTTCAGGTACTAGCATTGGCAGAGAGCCATTGATGCTACCAGTCCTGACTGGTAGCATCAATGCATACAGACGTATTCATTTTCTCCTACCCAATTTATTAATCATTTTATGCATTTGTACCTGTATCTATGCTCTTACTATTTACGTAAAGCCTTATGCCAGGGCTATGTAATGAGTTTAGCTCTAGCGGTACATAGTGTATCTACCGGTTTTGCCCAGCATTCCCCTGCTGGTCCTGCTTTGCTACCTATAACGGGATCTGTCATTGATTCCGTTAACAGACAGCCATTGGCAGGCGTCAGCATTACCCTTCGGTCGGAACGTACACACTCAACCGGTAGCGTTGCTACTACTCGTGAAGATGGCTCTTTTGTGCTGAGCATACTATCAAATCAGTCTTACGAGTTAGTGATTACCTATATGGGCTATACACCAAAAAAACTACACCTCCCCTCTTCGCCTTCCACTCAACCCACACTCAACCCGATTACACTTTCACCCCAATCCACCACCCTGCAGGAAGTCACGGTAACCGCCCGGAAAAAGCTAATTCACTACGAAGCGGATAAACTCATTTACCAGGTAGCGGACGATCCGGAAAGCACCAACCTCACCACCTTTGAGATACTCCGGAAAATTCCGATGCTTACGATCGATGGAGATGACAACATTGCCATTAACGGTAAAAGCCATTACCAGGTATTGTTAAATAACCGCCCGTCTTCGCTGTTTGTCAATAATGTATCCGACGCGTTCAAAAGCCTGCCGGCCGGTTCGGTCAAAAGCATCGAAATCATTACCCATCCATCCGCCCGATACGAGGCCGAAGGCGTAGGGGGTATCATCAACATCATCACCCATCGAAAAAACGTTACCGGCTATTCCGGCTCGGTACGCGGAGGCTTTAGCACTCCCGGCGGACCCTCTGTTGGCGGTTCAGTACTGGCCAAAGCAGGCAAGCTGGGCCTATCGGGCCTTTGGGGCTACACCGGCAATACCAGCCCAACCACTACCCATAGCACCTACCGGTTGGATAAAGTAAATCAGACCGCTCTTCAACAGACCGGTGAAAACCGGAGCACGGGTAACTTCCTGAATCTGGGTGGAGAACTGAGCTGGCAACCGAATGATCTGAACCTGCTGACTATGTATTACAATACCTCCCAAAGCAATAATCAGAGCCTTGCCACCACAGTAGCCAACATGACCGATGCGAATGGCGTTTCCCTGCAATCATACCGGTCGCTGAACACCTTTCGGACGCGTTCCCCTGGCCACGACTGGGGCATAGACTATCAATTGAGCTTTAAAAAAAGTACCAGCCAATTGCTCACCGTCTCCTACAAAGAACTGAGTAATAGCAGTTCGTCGGGATCGGATAATACGTTACCGGAAAGGAGCAACTCGTCCGTTACCGGCGGGCATTCCGAAAATGACTATCGCTTTACCGAGCAAACGGCTCAGCTCGATTATACGCAGCCGCTGAAAAAGCATTCGCTGGAGGCTGGGGTTAAAGCGATCTGGCGATTCAACGCCAGCGACTACTTTTTTGACCGTGAAGACGCCGGTACGGGCCTGTTCATGCGTGACCCCAGCCTGACCAACCAGTATACCAACCGGCAGGACATTTATGCCGGCTACGTGTCGCTTTCATTACAGGCAGGGCCGTGGCTGCTCCGGGTCGGTGCCAGGGCCGAGCAGACTCACGTTTCAGCCAACTTCCAGACTACCGGCACCCGGATCAGCCAGTCCTATTTTAACATTATTCCGAACAGTACCCTTTCCAGAAGGTTTGGCAACGCCACCACCCTGTCAGTATCGTACAGCCAGCGTTTGCAGCGGCCGGGGCTCTATTATCTCAATCCCTACGTAAATAACCTCGACCCCTACAATATCTCTTACGGTAACCCCACCCTTGGGGCGACGGTAAATCATGTTGCCGATGTCACGCTCAGTACCTTCGTCAATCACACAAACTTATCCGTAAACCTGAACCATAGTTTTACGGATAATGCCATTTTACGCTTTACAACCATCGGGGCCGATACCGTAGCCCGAACGACCTATGGCAACATTGGTACGGAGCAGAATTCGGGTATCACCGTCGGAACCGGATTTACCTTTTTCCGCAAGCTCTCCCTCAATCTGAATAGCAGCCTCAGTTACCGCAAGTATACCACTAGTATCGACAGGCAATTTAAAACCACCGCAGGCTTTACCTATAGACTATCCACTACGGGCAGTTATTCGCTTGGCAAAACCCTGAGGGCGGGTATGTCCATGGCATATAACTCATCTACCTTATTTTTCCAGGGGCGTACCGTTGGCTTCTTTACTCATTCATCTACACTAAACTACAGCTTTCTGAAAAACCGGAAAGCTAATCTGGCACTATCACTCAACAGCCCCTTTCAACTTGCCCGCCGGAATCATACCGTAACCGAACTTTCCAGGTTTTATATGGTCAGAGACCATGTTGTCATCATGCGCCGTTACACGCTGACCTTGAATTACCGGTTCGGAAAGTTACAGGGTGGTATCAAACGCAAACGACGGGGTATTGCCAATGACGATCTGTTGTCGCAATAGGCGAACAGCTACCTGATATGCAGCTGTAAAACCATTACGAGCGAAGCTTGTCCCAAAATCAAAGCCTTTTGTCCCAAAACTGAACGGCCGTTTTTAGCGGTTTGGCGAGGTTTGACTCAGGTTTTCAATCGGTCAACCCGAAAACGTTAAAACAATGAAAACGGCTTTCCTCCTCCCAATCGTCCTGTTGCTGAACCTGCTGTTCGGCTGTCAGGGCAATGAACCAAAACCGGCCAACTCTGAACTGAACCCGGCTACTCCGGTTACTACCAGCCATCAACTGACAAAGGTTGTTTACACCGAGGGATACAACGAGGGCGTACCTCGGTTAAGCAGCACCACCACCTTTACGTATAATGCCGACGGATACCTGGTGAAATACATCCGTCAGTCAACATTATTCAACGAACAGAACCCTACTTCGCAGGGCGCAACCCTAAGCTATACTCCAGATGGACTGCTCGCCAGAGTAGACCGGTTTGGGGGTAATCCCGCTTACGAAACATATTCGTACAGCAACAGAAAGCTTTTTAAGGTGGAGTTTTATGAGCGGGGTTCACTCATTTACCGCTACGACGTCACCACCAACAGCCAGGGGCAGGTTACCGAAATGGTGGGTAGCCGGCATTGGGACGACATCAGCCTGTCGGCTTATCATGTCCGATTCAGCCTGGACAAAACAGGCACCTATATGCTTGCTGACTTTATCTCCAACGGCCGGGTAGACTACCAAATTCAACTGAACAATCCGGATGCCTCCATCCGAAATCCGTACAGCAACTGGAAAGGCGTACCCTTCGATATTACGCGGCACTTCCTGACCTACGTTGAGGAACCGCCCGTCTACGGCTGGCGTGCCTACAACAAGGTGATTACCCAGATTGGCGAGGTATTCAAAGGCAACTATGTAGGTCTGCGTACGCTGATGGAGAGCACCACCACCGTCCAGGTCAACGCCCAGGGGTTACCAACTGAACGCATCGTAAAAGAATATACCGATACAAACCAGCCATTTATCAGACGCAGTAACTACGAATATACCCCGGCCCAAACACGCCAGTGAAAATAGCTTACAATCAATTACATACGTCTATTCTATAAAGTTAAAGAACCAGTAATTATGAAAACACTCAAACTTCTGCTGACCCTTATCATCATCGCTTTTGTTACCGTTACCGGCTGTAAAGAAGATAGTCGTATCGCGCCAGACACCTCCCCCCTCAGGAGCCAACCATCGGCCAGGCAATCCGCCCGGCTTTCTCCCGAGTTAAAAGCAAAACTGGACAAAATGAGAGCCGCCCTGCCGGCTGATTTTCAAAAGCGCCTTGAGCAGCAGGTCAGCAAGTTATCAAAACATCAACCACCATATCGAAAGCGGACGCCCGGTACTTTAAATACAGCAGAATCTGTTTCCTGTGATTTCAACCCACCCATCAATCAATGGCTGGACAGTGAGCTTGCCAACTGGACGGAGGAGGTTTGGCTTCACGCGAATTGGAACGTGCTGTATTGGTTACCCCTTTGGAGTGCGGGTTTCAGCACTAATTCAGAAAATGAATATTTTGGACGTCATGGTGAGTACACGCAGCTAATTACCAAAACAAGCAAAGATCTGAAACGCTTCTGGGGCATCGAATCTGATCAAATTGAGGTGGTTGGTGCGCATGGAAGCGTTTTACGTGATCGGGAGGCTTTGATCAATATGTACATGACAGTATTACAGTTTGACGAGGCAACAGCCGGGAGTACGGCCGATTATATCTTAGCGTTGCTTACTGCATACCCACAATTCCGGAATGGCGATCATCCCTTCCTGACCTTTTTTACCATGTCTTTTGGCGGAACTCCTTCGCGGACGGTAATAGGGGATGGCGTATTGGAGGGTTTTGCGGCCATAGGGTACGGGGATGTAGCGCCCCAGGTATTGTTGGCTCACGAGTTTGGCCATCAGATCCAGATTCAGTCAGGTCAATATGAGGGCAATGGCCCTGAGTTTGTCCGCATGCAGGAATTGATGGCCAGTGCCTACGCGGCTTACTACTTATCACATGCCAGAGGGGCCGCTATGCAATGGAAACGGGTTCAGCAGTTTCTTCAGATTTTCTACAATATCGGCGACTGCTATCCGGATTACTACCAGCATCGCGGAACACCCACCCAACAAATGGCGGCTGCCGAATGGGCTTATAATCTGGCAAATGATGCCCAAAAGCAAGGACATATTTTAACGGCTCAGGAGTTTGCTACCCTCTTTGAAGCACAACTTCCTCTGATTCTCCAGCAGTAAAGACAGTTTGTCCCGTTGCCGTCTATGTTGAGCCTGTCAGCCAGTTAAAAGCTGGTCGGCCAAACATAGACGGCTCATTGTTGCTGCCCTGCCCATCACGGCTGTAGAAAGCCGGCTCATAGCGCAAAAACCACCTGGTAAATAGCCCATAGTATCATCAGGCGGTATACCTTTTACTCAACATGTTTTCATATTCGGGCGCGGGATTGTACATTACCTGCTCAATCGTAACCCCTTCCATGCTGACCCCCGAAGCCCTGGCCCGCCAGCAGATTGACCGAATGCTGGTTAACGCCGGCTGGACCGTGCAAAGCCTGAAACAACTGAACCTGGCCGCCGGGCCGGGCGTGGCCGTCCGCGAATACCCAACCGACTCCGGCCCGGCCGATTACGTGCTGTTTGTTGACCGCCGGCCCGTTGGCATCATTGAAGCCAAGCCCGAAGGCACCGTTCTGACGCCGGTGGAGGAGCAGTCGGTGCGGTACGCGACCAGCCGGCTCAAATGGATTACACAACCAGACCAGCCGCGTGAGCCGCTGCGGTTTCTGTACGAATCGACGGGCGCGGAAACGCACTTTACCGACACCGCCGACCCGGCACCCCGCGCCCGCGACTTTTTCTCATTTCACCGGCCAGAAAGCCTCCGCGACTGGCTCAAACAACCGCAACCCCTCCGCCAGCGCCTGCGGCAGTTTCCACCCCTGAACCCCGAAGGCCTGCGCGACTGTCAGATTACGGCCATCACCAATCTGGAACGCTCTTTTGCCGAGAACCGCCCCCGTGCCCTGGTGCAGATGGCCACCGGTTCGGGTAAGACCTTCACAGCGATTACCACCGTGTACCGGCTGCTGAAGTTCGGCAGGGCTAAACGCATCCTGTTTCTGGTTGACACTAAAAACCTGGGCGAACAGGCAGAGCAGGAGTTTCAGGCGTTTATGCCGAACGACGACCGGCGCAAGTTTACCGAACTCTACGGGGTGCAGCGGCTCAAATCGTCATACATCGATGAGTCGGCGCAGGTCTGTATCTCCACCATTCAGCGGATGTACTCCATCCTGCGGGGCGAAGAACTGGAGGAAGCCGCCGAGGAGCAATCGCTCAACGAAACCAAACCGACGGGCAAAGCACGGGAAGTTGCGTATAACCCCAGGGTACCTATTGAGACATTCGACTTTATTATCATCGACGAGTGCCACCGCAGCATTTATAACGAATGGAAGCAGGTCCTCGACTACTTCGATGCCTTTCTGGTCGGCCTGACCGCTACGCCCGATAAGCGCACCTTCGCCTTCTTTAACCGCAACGTCGTCAGCGAATACACCTACGAGCGGGCCGTGGCCGATGGCGTCAACGTGCCGTTTGATGTGTATACCATCGAAACCGAAATTACCCGCAACGGGGCCGTGGTGAAAGCGGGCGAATGGGTCGATAAACGCGACCGGCTCACCCGGCGCAAACGCTGGGAGCAGGTCGACGAAGATACCACCTATACGGCGACGGCCCTGGACCGCGACGTGGTGAACCCCGACCAGATACGCACCGTAATCCGGACGTTCAAAGAAAAGCTGCCGGAGATCTTTCCCGGCCGCACCGAAGTGCCCAAAACGCTGATCTTCGCCAAGAGTGATTTTCACGCCGACGACATCATCCGCACCGTGCGCGAAGAGTTTGCCGAGCGCAACGACTTCTGCAAGAAAGTCACCTACAGCGTCGGCAAGAATGGCGGGGAAAAACCCTCGGAAGTGCTGCAGCAGTTCCGCACGGCCTATTACCCGCGCATTGCCGTAACCGTCGACATGATTGCCACCGGCACCGATGTAAAGGCCCTTGAGTGCCTGCTGTTTATGCGCGATGTAAAGTCGCGCTCCTATTACGAACAGATGAAAGGCCGGGGTACCCGCACCATGCCCGCCGACGACCTGCGGAAGGTAACCCCCTCGGCCTACGGTAACAAAACGCATTTTGTGCTGGTGGATGCCGTCGGTGTTGAGCAAACCCTGAAGACCGACAGCCGGCCGCTGGAGCGCAAACCCGGCGTGTCGCTGCGGGATCTGATGATGAACGTGGTAATGGGTGATACCAGTGACGATACGCTGACCTCGCTGGCCAACCGCCTGACCCGGCTGGAAAAGCAGCTCTCCCCGGCCGAACGCAAACAGCTTACCGAAGCCGCCGGGGGAAAAACCATTAACCGGGTGGTCAGTGACCTGCTGGATGCCTACAACCCCGACAAAGCCGAAGCACTCGCTAAACATCAGACGGCTGGGAATGGAGAACCCATAACCGACGATACCCTCTCGACCGTCCGGCAGCAGCTCATCCGCGAAGCCGTAGCCGTCTTCGACCAGCCGGGGTATATGGATGCCATCGAAACCGTCCGGCGCAGCCATGAGCAGCTGATCGACGTGGTCAACCCCGACACCGTCACCTATGCGGGCTGGCAGACCAGCCAGACCGACAAAGCCGGCCAGGTCCTGCTGGATTTCCGGGCGTACCTCAACGCGCACCGCGACGAAATCACGGCACTCCAGATCGTTTACAACCAGCCCCACCGCCGGCGCGAGCTCACCCACCAGATGATAAAAAGCCTGTTGGAAAAGTTAAAAGCGGATAAGCCGCTGCTGGCACCCGCTACCGTCTGGCAGGCCTACGAAGCGCTGGAAACGGTGAACGGCAGCCGCCCCAAAAACGAACTGATTGCGCTGGTGTCGCTCATCCGCCGGGTGCTGGAGATAGACCCGGCGCTGACGGCCTACGACATCACTGTCAACCGTAACTTCCAGAACTGGGTATTCCGCAAGCAGGCCGGTACCCTGAAGTTTACCGAAGAGCAGATGGAGTGGCTGCGCATGATGAAAGACTTTATCGCCCAATCCATTCACCTCGACCGCGACGATTTTGAGCTGTCGCCCTTTGCCGAGCGGGGTGGTCTGGGCCGGCTCTGGAAGCTCTTCGGCGACCAGACTTTTGCCCTGATCGACGAACTGAACGAGCACTTAGCCGCGTAACCCCTCCATAAACCGTAACGAGCATGCCAGACCAGGCCCCCGATCAAACCCCTACCTTTTACCTCGGCCTCTGTATGGCCGGAGCTATCTCGGCCGGTGCCTATACCGCCGGTGTTATGGATTACCTGATCGAAGCGCTCGACCGCTGGGAACAGGCCCGGAACAGCCCTGATCCGGCAATCCGGCAGAGCGTTCCCCAACATAAGGTAGTCATCAACGTCATTACCGGCGCATCTGCCGGCGGTATTGCCGCAGCTATAGCCCTGGCTGCACTGCAACGAAAAATTGAACACGTCACCAATGGCCAGTACAAAAACTTTACCGGCAACAACAAGCTTTACGAAGCCTGGATCAACCTTACGGCCAACGAAATGCTGCCCGAATTATTGAAAACGTCAGATATTGATACCGACGGGGGTGCATCTCTGCTGAACTCAAACTTTGTCGATAAAATAGCCGATGAGATTCTCAACCTGGGTGCCGGGGAAAAAGTGGTCCGACCTTATATTAGCGATGATCTGGAGCTTTGCCTTTCGCTTAGCAATCTGACCGGTTTCACCACCGAAATTGTATTCAGCAACATCCTGGCCGATAGTCAAAAATCCCTGGCCGCTCAGGCAGACAATCAAAATGCTCCGCGCTACCTGGCCCGCACCCACCGCGATTTTGGCCATTTCCGGATTGGAAAAACATACCAGAACGACGGCCGTATTCCCCTCTGGTTTGAAGAGTCCGGTCAGACAGGTATCGATACCCTTCGGGATTGTGCCAAAGCGACCGGAGCATTTCCAATTGGTCTGCGCTGGCGTAAAGTCGTTCGGCCGGTCAGGTACATCAACGACAATCCGCTCATTAACCCTTATGTGGATTGGAACAACGGAAAGCCCCGGATCGTCAAGCAGCTGCTAAGCGACGACCCGGCTACACCCGCAGCCGGAGTTGATCGGAACGGTAATTACAGCAGCCTCAACGTAGACGGGGGCATGCTCAATAATGAGCCTTTTGATACTACCGACAAACTGCTGCAAATGCGGGGGGTCGACCTGCGGTCGGGTGCCGGCCAGACGCCGGGTACTGTGCTCATGATTGATCCGTTCCCGAGCGTACCGGGTAAAGATCCCGCTGTACCCAACCGAAATATCCCTCTGCGCGAAATTGTCGAAGAATTGTACAAAACGATGCGATCAGAGCTGCTTGTCAAAGCCGACGTTCTCCAGAAAGCAGCATCGGCCAATAACTATTGTCAGTTTCTGATTGCTCCATCACGCGATGATCGCAGCAACCCGTCCCGAAAGATTTTTGGGGCTGCGGCCATTGCCTGCGGCTCGTTAGGCGGCTTTGGTGGTTTCCTTACCCGTAAGTTCCGGGAGCATGATTTTCAGTTGGGGCGCCACAACTGTCAGAGCTTTCTGCGGAAACATTTTCTGATTCCCCTTGACGCTGATAATCCTATATTCGCCCATGGATACCAACACCTGCAACATACCGGGCCGGGTACATACAGTAAACAGGCTTCCGGCGATAGCAGCCCAAGAACATTTGTGCCTATTATCCCGGATGTGGACCCACAGGGCCGCTTAAACCAGGATCAGGAGCCGGAACCGAGCTGGCCCGCATTAACCTACCCCGAAATAGAAGACCTGTTAATCAAGAACTCCAACGAGATTGAATCCCGGCTTAAAAAGCTCACACTCGCCAATTTCAAGCTGGGCTTTTTCAAGCGTCTTCTGGTATCATGGTTTAGCACAAAAGTCTCCGAGGATAGCCACAGTCAGATCACTGCTCAGCTCAAGGCCCACGACCTCGTCAGGGAGTAGACAACAGAATCCGTATCTTGCCGCGTAATTTTTTGACCTATGAACGATGTGCAGTTGCCCGAAGGGTGGAAGTGGGTAAAATTGAGTGAAGTTTGTCTGAAAATAGACAAAACTGGAAGTAAGTTAAATAATCCGGCGGATGAGTTCTCCTATATTGATATTGATGCGATTGACAACAAGACATACACTATCGTAAATCCGAAAAGATATAGCTGGCAGAATGCGCCTTCACGAGCCCAGCAAATTGTTCAGGCAGGAGACATAGTTTTTTCAACCGTCCGGACTTACCTTAAAAATATAGCCTTAGTTCCAGGTATCCTCAATAATCAAATTGCCTCAACAGGATTTTGCGTGCTTAGAGGAGGCACCCAGCTGCACAGTAGTTATTTGTTTTACTATGTTTTAACAGAGCAGTTTCTCCGGCCTCTGAACGAGATTCAACGAGGTACTAGCTATCCTGCAGTAAGGAATAGCGATGTACTCGATCAACCAATTCCCCTCCCACCCCTCCCCATCCAGCGCCGGATCGTTGAGCGAATTGAGGAACTGTTTTCTGAACTGGAAGCCGGAACGCAGGAGTTGCAAACCGCCCTGAAGCGGCTGAAGACATACAGGCAGGCGGTACTGCATCATTACCTCAGCAATCCGGGATGGGAACGGGTGAGGTTGGGAGAAATCTCTCTAAAAATCCGCAACGGCATATCAGCCAAGCCTGATCGGGAAGCTGGTCTTAAAATATTTCGTATAAGCGCAGTACGACCTAATCACGTTTATTACGATGACGTACGATTTCTTGAAGAAAAAGAAGAATACAGCTCTTATATTTTATCCGACGGTGATCTTCTGTTTACAAGATATAATGGTAGCATCGATTACACCGGAGTTTGTGCTGTTTTCCGACAGAGAAGTAATGACCCTATTGTTCATCCGGATAAATTAATTCGAGTAACACTAAATGGACAATTCTGTAATCCAGATTTTGTTTGTTATACCGCAAATTCAGGGGAATCACGAACATTTATCCGAAGTCGGATCAGGACTACGGCGGGACAATCAGGTATCTCAGGTGCTGATATAAAATCTGTATCAATCCCTCTCCCCGGTCTGGAAACCCAAACCCGCATCGTCACCGAAATCGAAGCCCGTCTATCCGAAGCCGACGCTATGGAAGCCGCCATTCGTCAAAGCCTAACCCAGGCCGAAGCCCTGCGGCAAAGCATCCTGAAGCGGGCGTTTGACGGCAAGTTGGTCAGCGAAGTGCCGGACGATTGGGCCGTTGAAGAAGCCATATCCGATTCCCCAACCAGCAGCCAGCCCCGTGTCCGTGGAGGCAAGAGTGAGCAGTTGTCGTTGTTTTAGCAGCATTATTTTGTAAAAGAGTCGCCCTTCCAGGTTTGTATCTTCAGCATAACAGGGAATGATGCAGGCTATTGAGCTATTAACCGGCATTGCCGTCAGCCCCTACGGGGCAATGGTGGTACGGGAACGTGGCAGTGCTATTAACCGTGAACCCCTACGGGGTATTGGTGGCGCAGGCATGTGGCAGTGCTATTAACCGTAAATCCCTCCGGGGCAATGCTGGACGGGAACGTGGCAGTGCTAGTAACCGTAAACCCCTACGGGGCAGTGGTGTGGCATTGAAGTCGACAGCTTCTTAACCGGAAGCGGCATCGGCCGCCTGACCCTCCGGGGTAGTTAGCCGATCCATTTAGCTCCGGAGGAGCTGACGGTTAATAGAAAGACCGAGCCTTTTGGAAACACCATTGCCCCGTAGGGGCTACCGGTTAATAGCACCGCCACATGCCTGCGCCACCAATGCCCCGTAGGGGCTTACCCATGCGTCGCTTACCTATATTGTGATTATTGATAAAACCTAATTGCTTTTTATGCCCCATGGCCAATACCTATACCCAATTATATGTCCAGATTGTATTTGCGGTGAAAGGCCGACAGCACCTCATCCCCCGGCACCGCAAAGAAGAACTACACCAATACATCACGGGCATTGTACAAAATCGGGGGCAGAAATTATTGGCCGTCCATTGTATGCCTGACCATACCCACCTTTTCGTCGGGTTTAGCCCAACCCTCCCAATTGCAGATCTGGTACGCGATGTAAAACAGGCCACTTCCGTTTGGGTAAAAGAGAAAGGAATTACCCGCTCGACCTTTAGCTGGCAGGAAGGTTACGGCGCATTCACTTATGCCCAGTCGCAGGTAACAGATGTGGTACAGTACGTACTTAATCAGGAAGAGCATCACCGAAAACGGACATTTCGGGACGAGTACATCGCGTTTTTAGAAAGGTTTGAGGTGCCGTACGACGCACGGTATGTTTTTGATTTTTACGATAACTACCCGCAACAGCCCGACCAGTAAGCAAATCAGATCTATTAACCGGCCTCGGCCGTAAGCCCCTACGGGGCAGCTGTTCCAGAAGATTTGCCCCGTATGGGTTTACGGTTAATAGCACCGGCACGTCCCTGCGCCACCGTTGCCCCGTAGGGGCTGACGGCCAAGCCGCTATTTATTTTTGGATTTAATGTATCTTTTGGGCCTTAAGCGCAATGTAATCGTCAACCCACCCAATTAATCTCTATTTATGAGTTCAAGTGCCCTGGTCCAGAAAGTCTGGAACTTCTGCAATACCCTCCGCGACGATGGTGTCGGCTACGGCGATTACCTGGAGCAGCTTACGTATCTGCTGTTTCTGAAGATGGCCGACGAATACAGCAAGCCGCCCTACTTCCGCGACACCCATATCCCGGCCGCGTACAACTGGGAAAGCCTCACCGACAAGAACGGAGCCGAACTGGAAGTCCACTACGTGCACATCCTGAACGAACTGGGCAAGCAGCCGGGCATGATCGGCCAGATCTTCTTCAAGGCCCAGAACAAAATTCAGGACCCCGCCAAGCTGTACCGGCTCATCCAGCTCATCAACGCCGAGACCTGGACAGGCATTGACGCCGACGTAAAAGGCGACATCTACGAAGGGCTGCTGGAGAAAAACGCCGAAGACACCAAATCGGGGGCCGGGCAATATTTTACGCCCCGTCCGCTGATCAAAGCCATGGTCGAATGTATTCGTCCTGAGCCGATGAAAACCATTGCCGACCCCAGTTGCGGCACGGGCGGCTTCTTTCTGTCGGCCTACGACTTTCTGGTGAAACAGAAGCTGGATAAGGAGCAGCTCCGTTTTCTGAAGTATGAGACCTTCCACGGCTGGGAAATCGTACCCAACACCACGCGGCTGTGCCTGATGAACCTGTTTCTGCACAACATCGGTGACCTCAACTCAGAACCGCCGGTACAGCGTAACGACAGCCTCATTAGCCTGCCGTCGCAACGCGTCGATTACGTGCTGGCCAATCCGCCCTTCGGCAAGAAAAGCAGCACCACCTTTACCAACGAGGAAGGCGAACAGGAACGGGAAACACTCACCTACCAGCGGCAGGATTTCTGGGCCACCACCTCCAACAAACAATTAAATTTCCTCCAGCACATCCGCTCGCTGCTGAAGATTGACGGCAAAGCCGCCGTGGTGCTGCCCGACAACGTGCTGTTTGAAGGCGGAGCCGGCGAGACCGTGCGGAAGCGGCTGCTCGAAAGTACCGACCTGCACACGATCCTGCGCCTGCCGACGGGTATCTTCTACGCCCAGGGCGTAAAGGCTAACGTGCTGTTCTTCGACAATAAGCCCGCCAGCAAAGACCCATGGACCCGGCACGTGTGGGTATACGATTACCGCACCAACATCAAGCATACGCTGAAGACCAATCCGCTGCGGCTGGACCATCTGCGGGACTTTATCACCTGCTACCGACCGGAAAACCGCTCCGACCGGCAGGAAACGGAGCGGTTCCGGCGCTTTACCTACGACGAGATCATCGCCCGTGACAAAACCAGTCTGGATATTTTCTGGCTGAAAGACGACAGCCTCGGCGACCTCGACAACCTCCCCAATCCTGATGTGCTGGCTACGGAAATAGTCGAGAATCTGGAAGCCGCGCTGGACAATTTCCGCAGTGTCATAAAGCAGTTGGCGTAATGAATAGCTCCGGGTAGAGGTGTTAGTAGATACGAACGGCCCTATTACGGCTGCAAAAAGCTAAACGTTTTGCCCTGGTAGCGGGACAGACTCAACGACTCCTTCAGGGTGAGAAATGACTGATACGGCCCTGTTTTGGCGACCAAATCAATAACTCCGGCCGGAATCTCTCCACCCAACCCGGCTTTGAAGGTGTATTCAATGTGCAACTGCTTATCGTTCAGCGGGCGCACGTTCCAGACCGCGTGCCAGTAAGGCATCCGGACTACGTTAGGCTTTGGCGGAATTAGGCCAGGTACTTGTCTGGCCTCCACCCGCAACGTTTTGGTGGCGGGGTTCTGCTGGAACGTCATCCGGGCCACCAGATCCCGGTTGCTCACCGGCCAGGGCGATTCGATCTCGGTGTAGTAGATAAATTCATTATCCCGCACCCGACGGACCAGGTGAGCCAGTTTGGTTCGGTAAATCACCCTTGGGTAATAATCAACATCGAACAAATAGGCAACCAGTTGGGGGATCGTTCCGGGTACGTTGCAGATTACCCGTATTTCTTTGGGCTCATCACCTTCCTGTAATCGTGAATATACTTTGATACCGTTCTTGTCCTTCTCCAGTTTCCAACCCTCCACCGATTGCCCAAAGGCTGCGCCCATCAGGCAGAAAAACACCAATACACTCGCAATACGCATAACCGCTTTGATAAACATCTTTACACCCTTCTGCTTAAACGACAGAACCCGGTGTTGTTGTTTACTCAAACGCAAGGGAGAGGTAATAGAACCCGCCAACTGTCGGGCCGGCTACGAAGGTGTAGTACGGCCGGTTCAGCAGGTTGGTGCCGCCCAGTTTAACCGTGAGCCGCAGTGGGGTAACGCGGTAGTTGACCTGGGCATCCAGGTTATGAATGGCGGGCACCATACCCGTGGCCAGCGACGATTGCCACAGGAAAGCGCTCTGGTATTTGTAGTTAACACTAAAGCCGATGCCATTGCCCAGGCTGGCGTTGGACACACCCACGTTGGTAATCCAGCGGGGGGTATTGAAGGCTTCTTCCAGCCCATCTCCGCTCTCGGTACGGTCGAGCCGGGCGTAGGAGGCATTGCCCATCACCACCCAGTTGCCCGCCACGGAATACCGCAGGCCAATGCTGGTACCGTAGTTATACACCGTGGTTTTGGAGTTGGTCCACAGCCGGTAGCGGTCCTGCTGACTACGGTCGGCGAGGTAGTAGGCGATGGAATCCGGGGTGTTGCGTTTGGGGATGTTGGCCTCTACCTGCGCCATGAAGTTGCGGTAGCTGTTGTAGTAAAAATCGGCGTCAATGTACAGTTTCTTTCGCAGCCATAGTCCCTTATAGCCCAGCTCAAGGCTGTTCACCTGCTCAGGTTTCAGGTAGGTGTAGGTGTTTTTCTTTAGCAGGCCTTTGTTTTTCTGAATCGCCTGTTCAGTCGTCAGGCGGTTAACATTGACATCGGTATTAATGGCATTTTGAAAGGCGTCGACGGCCGTGCGGAAATAGGAGTTCTCGAAAATTCCCTGTGACATCACCGGCAGCCCCCCTACCCGCTTTACCCCGCCGGAGTTGACGTTGGAGAAGGCTTCGAACAACGACGGGAACCTGTAACCGTTCTGGTACGACAGCCGCCAGTGGTGCGTCTCCGTCGGCGAGAACACCACCGATACCCTGGGATTCAGCCGGGCGGCAAAGTACTGGTTCTTGTCCACGCGCAGGGTAGCGCTCAGCTTTAGCTTGTCCTGCCAGAACGTGCGGGTCGCCTGCACAAAGCTGCCGAATTGCCGGTAGGTCAGGTAGCGGTCGGCCTCGACGGGATTGATAAAGTAATTGCCGTCGGGATAGACCTGGTACTGCCGGTAATTGACGCCCAGCAGCAGGTTCAGGCCAGTTTTCTCCCGCAATGAGCGCCACAGCACCCGCGTCGGCTCCACCTGCCCATCCACGTGATACAGCCACGAACGCACCCGCAGGGCCGCGCCCACATCCCAGTTGTTGATGTCCCGCAGTTTCGTAACCAGATCCTTGAATGCCGGTGTACCCGGCTGCGGACGACCCCGATCGGCAAACTGCTGGGCGGCTGTCAATGCGGCCGGTATAGGGGCACCGCCGGCTACGGAGTTACGGAACTGCGTCGAGAAATCGGCAAACCAGGCGTTGTCGGATTTGAAGGAGCGGTCGATGTTCTCAGCCATGGACCGCAGGTTGTAGGAGTCGCCGGTGTTTTCGCTGGTGCGGTAGGCTTTTACGGCGATGGACGGTGTGGTGAGCGTCAGGCCGTGCTGGTCGAGCCGGTAATTATCCAGCCGGAAGCGGTTGGTGCGCTGGTAGACGTTGTCGAGCGTGGCCGCCCGGTACAGATAAGCCAGCTCCAGGTTGGGCGTGAACCGGTAATGCAGCGCCAGGTCACCACGCAGGTTGCGCAACCGGTAATCGGTTACCTGTTCTTCGGCGTAGCCGGTGCGCGACACTACATAGCGCTGCCCGTTCAGGGTAAGCGCCCGGCGGTTGGGCGATTCGTCGCCGTAGACGTTGATGGCATCCCGGCCTGGGTTTGTGATACCCAACAAACCGAGGGAAGTATTGGCGTTGGGGTTCAGGTCGCCCAGGTTGCGGGCCAGCCAGTCGTACCCGGTCTGGTAGACCAGATTGACCTTAAACGCCAGCCGAGGGTTAAACACCTGCGCGTACCGCAAGGCCGTTTCGCTGGCCACCTGCGGCCGGATACCTGCTTCCCCGATATGGTTCAGCCCCGTTCGCTGGCTGGCACTGAACCCCGCCGACTCAAACGGACTGCGCGTCAGAATATTGGCTAACCCATTCAGCGCGTTGAGACCATATAGCGCCGAAGCCGTACCGGGCATGATCTCTACCCGCTGGATATCGAGGTCCGACGGAGCCAGCGCCCCCGCAATGGGTGCCCCGATATGGGGTGCCTGGTTGTCCATGCCGTCGACCAGCTGCACAAACCGCACGTTGGTGGTATTGGCAAAGCCACGGGCGTTATACACCTTAAACCCCATGCTGGGCGTCAGCAACTGCACCCCCTTCAGGTTTTCGATGGCGTCGAAAAACGAAGGCTGCGCCGACTGCCCAATCTTTTGGAAGTCGAGCACTTCTATACTCACCGGCGAGCGGAGTACGCTTTCGGCCACCCGCGAGGCCGAAACAACAACCTCCTGCAGGGATAACTGCCGCACTGAATCCGCTTTGGGACGAATGGTATCGGCCGGAGCCGTAAGCGTCAGACCAACAGTGAGTAGCGGTAACAGCATGCAGCGGGTGCTCTATATTCGTTCAAATATAACGACTCGTTATTTCCGCGCAAACACAACGCAAATTAAATCGATTGGGGTTACCGCAATGGCTGGGGTACTGGCTTTACCTCTGCCGTAACCAAACTTAACCGCCCGGCGCTGTCAGGCATTCCACTTTTATTCGTTATGTTTGAAGAACCATAACGAATCCGGCCCCTGATGACCACTCCCGACGATGTACTTTATTGCCGTATTGGCCTGATGCCTTACCGCATCCATCAGCGTCTACCGGCGGTTCGGCCTCTGCTCATCCTGCTATTGGTGCTGGTTTTCAGGCTGCCCGCCCCGGCTCAACCCGGTGCGCGATCGCGGGAGGTTACCATTGCCGCAGCGTCGGATCTGCGGTACGCGATGGATGCGCTGACAGCCACATTCCGACGCCGGCAACCGGCCATCAAGGTAAACGTGGTGTATGGTTCTTCGGGTAAGTTTTTTCAGCAGATCAGTCGCAATGCGCCCTTCGACCTGTTCTTTTCGGCGGATATCGATTACCCCCGGCAGTTACAGCAAAAGGCGCTGACGGCCTCCCCCATTCAGACTTACGCCATCGGCCGGCTGGTGCTATGGAGCCCCACCATCGACCCGAATACCCTGGGCCTGAAAACCCTGCTTGATCCGTCCATCCGGACCATCGCCATTGCCAATCCGCTGCATGCGCCCTACGGTAAGCGGGCCGAAGAGTCACTGCGGCACTACGGCCTTTACGACCAGGTAAAAGCCCGGTTTGTCAAGGGGGAGAATATCGCCCAGACCGCCCAGTTTGTTTCCTCCGGGGCTGCCGATATTGGCATTATTGCGCTGGCGCTGGCCATGAGCCCCCCGCTGAAAGCGCAGGGACGTTATTTTCTGATACCGGCCAATACCCATACATCCCTGGAGCAGGGTTACGTAGTGCTCAAACGTGCCCGGAACAACAAAGCAGCCTTTACCTTTGCCAGCTTCCTGACTACGCCCCCGGCGAAGGCCATCCTGAAACAGTACGGCTTTGCGATGCCCAATTAGCCATGACCGACGATTTTAGCCAAACCCTGCTGTTGACCCTGAGCCTGGCCGGACTGACTACCGCCGTCCTGCTGGTCATTGGCATTCCGCTGGCGTACTGGCTGGCCTACGGCACGTTCCGCCTGAAACCGTTTGTTGAAGCGGTCGTTAGTTTACCGCTGGTGCTGCCGCCGACGGTAACGGGTTTTTACCTGCTCATTGCCTTCAGCGAAGACAGCATGCTGGGTTACTGGCTGATCAATACGCTGGGGCTGCGGTTAAATTTTACGTTTACGGGTATTCTGGTCGGTTCGCTGTTCTACAGCCTGCCGTTTATGGTTCACCCGATCCAATCCGGCTTTCAGAATCTGCCCGCATCCTTACGAGAAGCGTCGTTTACGCTGGGTAAGTCGGAACTCACCACGCTCGGGCGGGTGTTGCTGCCCAATATCAAACCGGCCCTGCTCAGTGGCATGGTGCTGGCATTTGCCCATACGATTGGCGAGTTTGGGCTGGTGCTGATGATCGGAGGTAACATTCCGGGCAAAACCCGGGTGGCTTCGATTGCCATCTACGATGAAGTGGAAAGCCTGAACTACGACCGGGCCAACGCCTACGCCCTGGTGCTGCTGGGGCTTACGTTTTCCATCTTACTGGTTCTATTCTGGTTCAACAAGAAACTGCGCACCCGAACGTTCATATGACGGAACTGCATGTGACCAGGTCCCTGCATTCCGCTCAGGGGCCCATTAGGCTGGATGTCTCCTTCACCATTGCCGAAGGCGAGTTCCTGGCATTGTACGGTCCGTCCGGCGCGGGCAAAACCACGGTGCTGCGCATGCTGGCCGGCCTGGAGCAACCCGAGTCGGGGTACATCCGGTCCAACGGCCAGACCTGGTTTGATCACCGGCAACACCTTTGGGTTGGCCCCCGGCACCGGGCTGTGGGCGTGGTGTTTCAGGACTACGCGCTGTTTCCGAACATGACCATCCGGGAGCAACTGCGGTTCGCCCTACCCGATCAGCGAAACCGGGCGCTGGTGGATACCCTGCTGGAGATGATGAGCCTGACGGAGCTGGCCAACCGCCGGCCAACCGTGTTATCGGGCGGTCAGCAGCAGCGGGTAGCGCTGGCCAGGGCAGTGGCCCGGCAACCCCGGCTGCTGCTGCTAGATGAACCCCTGTCGGCCCTGGACACCGAAACCCGGCTGCGCTTACAGGAAGAAATCAGCCAGGTACATAAACAATTTAAGCTGACCACCGTACTGGTAAGCCACGACAATGCCGAAATCATCCGGCTGGCCGACCGGGTTATCAGCCTGCAGGCGGGTAAGATAGACCGGCAGGGGGCACCCGCTGCGCTGTTTGGTTCATCCGGCGCGGCCCGGCCATCGGGCCGGTTGGGTACGGTTATCGCCATTCAGCGGCAGGGCGCTCAGCTTCAGCTAACGGTATCGACTGAGGGTGCGCTAACGGAGGTGCTGGTGCCGGAGAGTCCGGTGCAGGTGGGTGACCGCATTGTGGTTGTCGTGGAGGAGAACAGCCCGAGTTACCAGCCGTTAAAACGGAATGGCGGCTGACTCGGCCCGTAAAAAGTCCTGAAAACGCGCCTGAAGCTCCCGGTAATAAGCCAGGTACCGCTCGCCTTCCGCTGTGACCAGGGCGCCCCCACCCCGCTCTCCGCCGGTCTGGGTCACCACCAGGGGGGCCGGCGACTGCTCGTTCATGGAATGCACCAGTTCCCAGGCCCGCTTGTACGACATCTTCATCGCTTTGGCAGCCTGGTTGATCGAGCCGGTGCGCTGGATATGCTCCAGCAGCTCCATCCGGCCGATCCCCATAAACCGCTCGTCGCCTTCCAGCCAGATCCGTCCGTTAAGTCGTAGCTTCATACGTTATGCGCTTCGGCAGGGCAGGTGAATGATGAATTCCGAATACTGTCCCGGCTCTGTTTCAACGCTCAGGTCGCCCCCGTGTCCTTTGGTGACAATATCGTAACTCAGCGACAGGCCCAGCCCGGTCCCCTGCCCGGTGGGCTTGGTGGTAAAGAAAGGCTGGTAGATCTTGTTGATGATCTCCTGCGGAATACCCATCCCATTGTCTTTCACCCGGATCTCCACGGTGTCGACATCTTCTTCCGACGCAGCGGGCCTGATCTGGGTACTGACCGATACCTGCGGCTGGTAGGCTGGCGTGCCCCGGGCTGGCGTGCCCCGGCCGTTGGCCAACACCCTGGCCTTTTCCTGAGTGGCATAAAAGGCATTATTGTAGAGATTGAGCAGCACCCGGCCGATTTCCTGAGGGTCTAATTTTATTTTACCCAGATTCGGGTCCAGGTTCACCCGCAGATCGGCGTTGAAGCTCTTGTCTTTCGCCCGCAGACCGTGGTAGGCCAGCCGCAGGTACTCATCGACCAGGGCGTTCAGGTCAGTGGGCTGTTTTTCACCACTGCTGGAGCGGGAATGCTGCAGCATCCCTTTCACAATGCTGTCGGCCCGCTTGCCGTGGTGCGTAATTTTTTCCAGACTATCTTTCAGGTCCGTCAGAATTTCTTCCTCCAGCTCCTTATCCCGCGTCTCCCTGTTCCTTTCTTCCTTCAGTTCCGCCACCAGCTCCGCACTCACCTCGGCCAGGTTGTTGACAAAATTGAGCGGGTTTTGAATCTCGTGCGCAATACCGGCCGTCAGTTCACCCAGGGAGGCCATTTTCTCCTGCTGGATCAGTTTAACCTGGGTAGCCTGCAAATCGGCCAGCGCGTGTTCCAGTTCTTCTTTCTGGCGGGTAATCTCGGCGGTACGCTCCTGCACCATGGCTTCGAGTTCGTCTTTTTTAGCCGCAATAATCCGGCTGTGCTCTTCTTCCTGCAACCGCTTCTGCCGCTCTTCTTCCAGGGCTTTCTGCTGCTTCTGTGTCGTTCGCCACATCACAATTACCCAGATCACCGCAAACACCCCGGCCGACTCAATGTAGTTTTCCAGCGTTTCGTACAATGCTTCATCCCAAAGCCCAACGATACTGGCCATCAGTGCCAATACGGCATACAGCGCCACCGCATACAACATAAGCCGGGCCGAGCGAAACTCCTCCAGCAGATAAGCGACCCCGACAATGGCCAGAATCAGCAGGTGCCACAGCCAGTTCGTAACGGTATCGAAGTTAGTGAAGGTGAGGACATCCACTACCAGAATAGCGATGACTAAATTACGGGCAATAAACAGCCTGTTTTCCCAATAAGGCAACAGGGGCGAATCCTGAAGTGACTGCCGGAGAAACCGGAGGAGAAAGAAAGCAATGAGAAACGAAATTATGTTCATAAAGCTTTAAAAACGGCACTGCCGGCCGTGATGCCGATTCAAATTAATAGTTTCCGCATAAACTTACCTATTTACAAAAAAAGCTTTACCCGAAATTGTCCGCCCGTCAGGGGTACCCGGTCACGAAAAAGCACCCGCCACTCCAATAGTTTCAAAAAAAGTTTCTATTCCGACACGACAAACAGCCGGCAACCTTCTCTTTATAGTTGAATCCGGATTCTCCTCATTACCCTAAATCAGTACCATCGTGCGCTACGACGACTTTACCGTAGAAGATTTTGTGCTCGACCCTGACTTTCAGCAGTGGGCCAAAGCCCCCGATGTCGAATCGGACCGCTTCTGGCAGCAATGGCTGGCGGAGCACCCCGACAAGGCCCAACGGGTGACGGAGGCCCGCCGGTTGATTCAGGCCATCGACTTTCCCGACGACCTGACCGACGCCGACGTGTCGGCCGAATGGCAGAAGCTGCAACCGATGCTCGACCAGCCACGGACCCAACCTGCCGTAGCGGCTGAACCGGTGCCGCTGGGTGGTTTCTGGCGGCAATATGGCCGGTATGCGGCTGTATTCCTGGCGGTGCTGCTGTCGGTGGCGGGTTTCTACCTGTGGCGGCAATCAGCGGGCGGTATGGTGCAGGTAGCGACCGGCTACGGCGAAACCTGGACGGTGCAGTTGCCCGACGGCTCTACGGTGGTGCTCAACGCCAACTCCTCGTTGGCATATCCCCGTAACCTGAAGGAACAGGCGGTCCGGCAGGTGAAGCTGAACGGCGAAGCCTTTTTCTCGGTCGTGCATACGGCCACCGACCAGCGCTTTGTTGTAGATGCCAATTCAGAGTTTAATGTCGAGGTGCTGGGTACCGAGTTTACCGTGACCCGGCGCAACGACCACGCCCAGGTAATGCTGGCCTCCGGCAAAGTCCGGCTGCAGATGGCCGGGCAGCAGATGGTGATGCAACCGGGCGAACTGGTGGACATACAACCCAAAGCAGACCGGCTCCTGAAGAAACAGGTAAATCCGGAGGTTTACACCTCTTGGACCGAGAACCAGTTGATTTTTGAAAATACGTCACTGACCGACATTGCCCGGTTACTGGAAGACAACTACGGCCTGACGGTGACCATTGAAGATGAAACCTTAGCGCAGCAGGAATTTAACGGAACGTTTCCGTCAGGCAACGTCGATGTCCTGTTGAAAGCCCTTGAACGAACGTACCAGCTACAAATCACGCGGCAGGATAACCAGATCCTGATCCGTTCGCAACGCACGAAGACAAACCTGTAAGCCTTACCCCCGAGCAGACCGATTACCTGTATGAAAAAACCACTATGTACGACCAGTGCTGGTCTGTTAGCGATCCTTTTGTTCAATCTGAACGCGTCGCACAGCCAGACCCTAGCCTCCATTCAACAGCCGCAGCAGCGTACTGAACAGCGGACGCCGGCCACCCGGCCCCTGAAACAGGTCCTGAATGAACTGAGCCGCAAACACGGCGTATCCTTCTCCTACGACCGCAAAACGGTTGAGAACAAGGTCGTGGAAGCCGGACCGGCCACCAACGCCCCGGTAGATGACCAGATCCAGCAGCTGCTGCGGTCGGTCAATCTGCGCTACGAGAAAGTCGACAGGAACGTGTACGTGATCCTGCCCGATGAACCAGCCAAAAGCCGCACTATCCGGGAGGTACAGCCCAAAACCTCGGCCACTACCGATCTGGACCCTTCGGCCAACCGGACCACCCTACCCACCTTAAATCCGATGCAATCCATGACGGCATCGGTGCCGGAGATGCGCGTAACGGTAACCGGACAAGTCCGGGCGGGCGATACCGGCGAAGGCCTGCCGGGGGTTAACGTCACCCTCAAAGGCACCCAGACCGGAGCCGTGACCGACGGCAGCGGCCGCTACTCCATCAGCGTACCCGACGAGAATGCCGTCCTGGTCTTCTCCTTTATCGGGTACCTGCCGCAGGAAGTACCGGTAGGCAACCGCACCACCGTTAACATCACGCTGGCGGCCGATGTCAAGTCGCTGAACGAGGTGGTGGTAGTGGGATACGGCACGCAGAACCGCCGGGATATTACCGGCTCCATTGCGTCGGTCGACCAAAAAGCCATCAAAAACATTCCGGTAGCCGGCCTGGACCAGAAGTTGCAGGGCCAGGTAGCCGGGGTGCAGGTCGTGCAGACGTCGGGCGGTCCGGGTGGTGGCGTAGCCGTCCGGATTCGTGGTATGGGCACCGTCGGCAACAACCAGCCGCTGTACGTGGTCGATGGCTTCCCCATTACGGCTCCCAGCGGCAACGACTTAAATACCCTGAACTCCATTGACCCGAACGACATCGAAAGCATGGAGATCCTGAAAGATGCGTCGGCTACGGCCATCTACGGCTCACGGGGTGCCAACGGCGTGGTGCTGATTACCACCAAACGCGGGAAGTCCGGCAAAACACAGGTGGAATTCAATGCCTCCACCGGCTGGCAGGAAGTGGCCCGCACCATTCCGCAGCTTACGGCCCGCGAGCAGGCCGAGGTATACAGCGAAGCCCGCATTAACGGCTGGAACGCCCGCGCCGACCTGCGCCCCGCCAGCCAGTCGCTCGACGCGTACCTGGCAACGCCCAATGCCAACCGGGGGGCCTTCCGCATACCCGATGGTATGATCGACCCCAACAGCTATACCGCCACCACCGACTGGCAGGGAGCCGTTTTCCGGAAAGCGCCCATTCAGACGTACCAGTTGAACGTGTCGGGCGGCACCGACAAGCTGCGGTTCGCCGTCAGCGGAGGGCTGTTCAACCAGCAGGGTATTATCATCAACTCCGATTTCAAGCGCTATTCCTTCCGGGCCAACCTGGACGCCGACCTCAGCCCCCGCGTGAAAATGGGCGTGAGCCTGGCTCCTTCCTATTCCACGGCCAACATTGTACAGGCCACGGGGCACTTCAACAACCAGAGTATCATCAACACGGCCCTGCTGATGTTTCCGGGGGTGCCGGTCTATAACCCCGACGGCTCGTACGGCCAGCAGATTGCCGACTCCCGGCTGAACGTAACCGCCATGTTCAACCCGGTAGCGCTGGCCAGCGAAGCCACCCGTATCCGGAGCATCGGACGGGTATTGTCCAACGCCTACCTGGATATTGAAGTCCTGCGGAACCTGCGCCTGCGCAGTACGCTGGGAGCCGATGTGTCGAACACGCGCAACCGCAACTTCTTCAGCTCGCAGTACGGCACCACTGCCCTGCCACCGACCGTTCCCTCGGCCAATACCAACTCGGCAGAAATCCTGAACTGGCTGAACGAAAACACGCTCTCGTACAACTGGAACCGGGGAGCGCATAATCTGAACGCCCTGGCCGGGTATACAGTGCAGCAGGCCACCACCGAGTTTATGTCGGTGGGTCGGGCTGCGCTGCCCAACGACCTCATTCCGTACCCCATCGGCCCGGCCGATCAGGGTTCGGCCAACAGCGAACAGTGGCGGCTGCTGTCGTACCTGGCGCGGATCAACTACAGCTTCAACGACCGCTACCTGCTAACGGCCACCTACCGGACGGACGGCTCATCACGCTTCGGCAGCGCGAAGAAGTTCGGCTCGTTCCCGTCGTTCGCCGTCGGCTGGCGGATGTCGGAAGAGTCGTTCCTGAAGCCGGTCAGAGCCATCTCCGACTGGAAATGGCGGCTCAGCTACGGCGTCACCGGTAACAACGAGATCGGTAACTATTCGGCGCAGACCCTGCTGAATCCCGGCCAGTACGTGGGTGGAGCCGGCCTGGGCAGTGTCATCGACGCCATTATACCCGCCAACATCGGCAACAACCAGCTCACCTGGGAAACGGCCACCAAATGGGATGCCGGGGTCGACATCGGCCTGCTGAACAACCGCATTATGCTAACGGTCGATTACTACTACAATAAAACCCGCGACCTGCTCCTGAGCGTAGCCATCCCGTCGAGCAGCGGCTTTACGGGTGCGCTCCAGAATATTGGTTCCATTGAGAACAAAGGCTGGGAGTTTACCGTGAACACGCAGAATCTGACGGGCAACGTCCGCTGGAGCACTAACCTGAACCTGTCTACGAACCAGAACAAAGTACTGGATCTGGGAGCCGCCGGTACCCGGCTGTTCGGCGATGCATCGCCCGTGGCGCAGTTGTCGGTTACGCAGGTCGGCCAGCCCATGGCGCAGTTCTTCGGCCTGCTCAACGGCGGAGTTTTCAGGAACCAGCAGGAGGTGGACAGCTACACCAAAGACGGCAAGAAGGTTCAGCCCCTTGCGCAGCCGGGCGACCGCCGGTTTGTGGATGTCAACAACGATGGCGTCATCAACAACGACGACCGTACCTTTATCGGCAACCCGTTCCCGCGCTTCATTTTTGGCATGACCAACAACTTCAGCTACAAGGGCTTCGACCTGAGTGTGCTGCTCAACGGCTCGGTGGGCAACAAGGTCGCCAACCTGCCGCTGCGGTGGATGAGCAATATGAATGGCAACCTGCGGCAGCACGCCATCACCCGCGACCGCTGGCGCTCACCCGAGCAGCCCGGCAACGGTGATGTGCCCCGCGCTATTCTGAACCCCCGGAACAATCCGCCTGATGCGTTCTCGACCTTCTACGTAGAAGACGGCTCTTTCCTGCGCGTACGCAACGTCGCGCTGTCGTACACCCTACCGGGCGAGTGGACCCGAAAAATCAGCCTGGCCAGTGCCCGCCTGTTTGTTAACGGAGCCAACCTGTACACCTTCACGAAGTACCGTGGCTTTGACCCCGAAACCAACGAGCGCGGTGACAGTGCGCTGGAGCAGGGTATCGACGCCGGCGGCTACCCCATTGCCCGTACCTACACGGCTGGCGTAGCGGTAACTTTCTAACCTAAGAACCTGACAGACCATGACATCAAGAATCATATACGCATCCGTATTGACTGCCGTACTGCTAACCGGCTGTGGCGAGCAGTACCTCGAACTGGGTCCCCGTTCGCAGGTAAGTGATGTAAACTTTTTCAAGACCGCCGGGGATTTCAACCTGGCTACGCGGGGCGTTTACGATGCGCTGCAAAACCGCAGCTACCAGGAGTCCAGCTGGGGCATGATGGAGCTGGTATCGGACAATACCCTCACCGTCACCACGCCGGGTTCGTTTGGCGAGACCTGGTACCAGGTTGATGAGTTCCGGGTACTCACCGACAACCGCCTGATGCAGGCCCAGTGGCAGACCTCCTACCAGCTGATCAACCGGGCCAATCTGGTACTCAGCAAGCTGGAGGCTACCGCTATTGACTCAAAAGCGAAAGATCAGTTCCAGGGCGAAGCGCAGTTCCTGAGAGCCTATACCTACTTCAACCTGGTGCGGCTGTTTGGCGAGGTACCGCTGGTAATTACCCCGACGGTCAACCCCTTCGAAGCCTTTAATCAGTTGCGGGAGCCGGTCGATAAAGTGTACGCCCAGATCATTGCGGACCTGCAATCGGCGGAGCAGAAGCTGCCGGACGCCTATACGGGCAACGACATTGGCCGGGCTACCCGCTGGGCGGCCAAAGGGCTACTGGCCAAGGTCTACCTGACCCGGAAAAACTATACCGAAGCGACCACCCGGCTGCGGGAGATCGTCAGCTCCGGCAAGTTCGATCTGCTACCCGGTTACGCCGACGTGTTCCGGCCCAACAACGCCAACCACAAGGAATCGCTGTTTGAGATTCAGTTCAAGGCCGGGCTGGGCACCGACCGCGAGGGGAGCCCCTTCGCCGACGCCATGTCTCCGCAGGATGCCCGCATCTGGGGCGGCAACTCCGGCGGTGGGCAGGGCAATAATGTGCCGACCGAAGACCTGGTGAATGCGTACGAAAAAGGCGACCTGCGGAAAGACCTGTCCATTGGGCAGTTAAAGGCGGGCGAGCGCGGCAATCCGCCCCTGTCCTTTTACCAGAAAAAGTTTAGCAGCCCGCCCACCGCCACGCTCGACCACGACGACAACTTCATTGTGCTGCGTTACGCCGATGTCCTGCTGATGCTGGCCGAGGCACTCAACGAGCAGGGATACGGCAATGCCGAAGCGTTCACCGCCCTGAACCGGGTCCGGAAGCGGGCCGGCTTAGCCGACCTGACGCAGGCCGACGTACCCAGTCAGGCCGCCTTCCGCACCGCCCTGCTGCAGGAGCGCCGGGTGGAGTTGGCCTTTGAGAACCACCGCTGGTTCGATTTGCTGCGGTTTGGCGTAGCGCAGCCGGTGCTGACGGCCAAGAACTACCGGATTCAGCCGTACCAGCTGCTGTTTCCAGTGCCCCAACGCGAGCGCGACCTCAACCCGGCGCTGGCCCAGAATCCGGGTTATTGATCTTGCAAATAGGGTTAAACAATGGTTAGGGATACAGGTAATGGGGCGCTGCATCAGCGCCCCAATTCTTAGCCTGCCCATACCGCCACGTATCCGTTACTTATGCTATTCCTGTTCCACCGTACCATTACTTACCTGCTGCTGGGGACCTGTCTGCTGGCCGGTTGGCTGCTGCTGACCAGCCATGCAGGAAAAGCTCCTCCGCAACGGCCTGACATCCTGTTTTTTTTCGCCGACGACTGGGGCTTTCCCCATGCCGGCATCTACGGCGACAGGGTAGCCAAAACACCCCATTTTGACCGGCTGGCGCAGCAGGGTCTGTTGTTCACGCAGGCCTTTTGTGCATCGCCCTCCTGCACCCCCTCCCGGGCAGCCGTGCTAACGGGCCGCTACCCGCACCAGCTCGAAGCGGGTGCCAACCTGTGGAGCTACCTGCCGAAAAAGTTTTCGGTGTATCCCGATCGGCTGCAGGCAACCGGCTACCGCACCGGCTACTGCGAGAAAGGCTGGGGCCCCGGTGGCGGCTGGCTGCCCGGCTGGAAAAGCCACCCGGACGGCTACGCCAGTAACCCGGCTGGTGAGCGCTATAAATCGTTTACCGACTTCTTGCAGCAGCTCCCCGCCGACCAGCCGTTCTGTTTCTGGTACGGTACCGGCGAACCCCACCGCCCCTTTACCCCCGGCGAAGGCATTCAGGCCGGCTACCGCCCGGAAGCCGTTGACCTGCCACCTTACCTGCCCGACACGCCCGCTACCCGTAGCGATCTACTGGATTATTACCACCGCATTGAACTGATGGACAAGAAGCTGGGCGAAGCGCTGGATGCTCTGGCGAAGAGTGGTCGGCTGGACAACACGCTCATTGTCGTCACCAGCGACAACGGCCACCCGTTTGACCGCGCCAAGACCAATCTGTACGATGCCGGTACGCGGGTGCCCATGCTGGTGTACTGGAAGGGAAAGGTTAACGCCGGCCGGACGGATGCCCTGGTGAATCTGGGTCAACTGGCCCCCACGTTTCTGGAAGCCGCCGGGTTACAACCACAGGACCTGTCATTTACCAGTCTGATGCCCCTGTTCAAAGGAAATACGCCCGCCCCCAAAGCCGTCTATCTCGAACGTGAAGTGCATTACATTCCCATGGGCGATTCGCTCCCGCCCGACGGCCGCCTGAGCTACCCCATGCGGGCCGTCCGGACGAACGATTTTCTGTACATCCGCAACTGCCGGCCCGACCGCTATTTTGCCGGCGAAGTCTTTTACCGCACCGGTATGCAGGAGCGACAACCAGCCTCAGCGCAGGAGAAGCAGTTGTTTACGCTGGCCTATGGGCAGCGCCCGGCCGAAGAATTGTACGATGTCCGCAAAGACCCGCATCAGCTGAACAACCTGGCCGGCAACAAAGCCTATGCCCGCCAACTGACCCAACTGCGGCAGCAACTCAATACCTGGATGAAGCAGACCGGCGACCCACGCCTTGTCCCAACGGACAACCGGTTTGACGAATACCCCACCTACCGGCTCAAATAGATTCGATTCATCTGATATCGATAGCCCGGTAGGCCTGCAGGGCGGCCAGCGTACCCTCCTTGCCGGGTTTGCTGATACCGTGTTCCAGGCCGACAAAGCCCCGATAGCCTTTGTTGTAGAGGTGTTGTAGTACGTTTGGGTAGTTGATTTCGCCGGAGGTTGGTTCTTTCCGGCCGGGGGTATCACCCACCTGGATATAGGCGATTTCGTCCCAGGCATAGTCCAGCGTCGGCAGCACGTTACCTTCCTGAATCTGGACGTGGTAGAAATCAAACAGGACCTTTACGCTGGGCCGCCCCACGGCTTTGGCTAAGGCGTAGGCCTGCGGGATGGTATGCAGGAACATACCGGGATGGTCAATCTTGTGATTCATGGATTCCATGACCATCACCAGCCCGTGGGGTTCGTAGATATCGGCGATGCGCTTCAGCAGGTCGATGGCGTTGGCCATCTGGAAATCCCAGGGAAGTTTCGGGTCGGCCATGCCCAGCACGTTGTGAACGAACTTTGTGTTCATCCGTTTGGCAATCTCTACCGAGGCCCGCACATCGGCCAGCACTTTGTCGCGCTGACCGGCGTCGCGGCCGGCGAAGGTCACATCCTTGAAGGTCAGCGTACCGACAAACTGCCCAAACTCCATGCCGAGTTGCTGAACGGCTTTGCTGATGCGCTCCTGCTCGGCGACCGGCCGGTTTTTGAGCATGGTATTTTCCCACGCCCGGAATCCCTGGTCGTGGCCCCACTTGATCTGCTCCACCGGATCGGTACCGGCCAACGCGCTGAAAATGCCAAACTCGGGCGAAAATTTGGTTTTAAATGGGGTATGATCTTCAGCCCTGGCGGAAGCGGTAACGGCCAGGACTGGCAGCACGGCAGCTCCGGAAAACAGGCTGTGTTTCAAAAAGAGACGGCGTTCCATACGCGATGGGGGTTTAGGTTTTGAGAGACGCTTATCGCAACAGAACCTGATCGGTTTTGGGGTCCTGGTCCTGGGCGAGCAGAAACGCCATCAGGTCGGCCATTTCCTGGGCCGTGAGCAATTGATCCAGGCCCTGCGGCATCAACGAGGTATTCTGGAGTTCCATCGACACAATCTCCGCACGGGGCAGCCGGACCGCCGTTTGGGGCGACGTACCCAGCACCACCATGGCCGGCGACTGCTCCTGAATGATACCGACGTACTCCCCGGTTTTGGTTTTGACGCGGTACGTTTCGTACTCCCGCACAAAGGTGACGCTGGGGTAGACAATGGCCTCCAGCAGGTCGTGGGCCGAGCGGTCGCGCTGGATGGATGTCAGGTCGGGGCCGAGCTTCCCGCCTTCACTACCCAGTTTGTGGCAGGTATAGCACGTGGCTTTTCCGAAGAATAGCGAACGGCCCCGGTCGAGGTTGCCTTTGGCAATCTGGCGTTCCATCGCCTGGAGCCGGGTCAGCCGCTCGCCCTGCACCTGATGCAGTTTGGTCATCAACTGGTCGACGGCCGGACGAACCTCAGCCGGGTACTGCGCGAACACGGCTTTCAGGTTTTCCTCCGAAAAGCTATCCAGACTGGCCGATTTAGCGAGTGTAGCGGCTAACGCATTCCCGATGGGTGCCGAGTGGCCGCCCCGGAATAGCGGCACCAGCCGGGGCAGGATAAACGCATCGGCCTTAGGCAGGTATTCTTCGGCCAGTTTGAGCAACTGCGGTTCTGACAATTTTCCCTGCGCCAGTACCGTAGCCGCCTGCTGTCGTGTTGGCGCATCATGGCCAGTCGATAACTGTTGATACAGGTAGGCAAAGTCTGGTTCAGAGAACGCTGGTTGCGTCTTCAGCAGGGCGCCAATGGCCCCAATCCGCAGCGGGGCCGCATTCTGGTTATCATTCGCTACCTGCCGGAGCGGCTCACTCAATGACGTAATATTGCGCAGGCCAACCAGTTCGAGGGCGCGGGCCTGCACGGGTGGGTCACCGGCTGAGACGAGTTCACGGCCAAGCTGCTCCACCCAGGCCGGGGGTAGTTTCTCACCGCTATAGCGGGCCATGGCGGACAGCAGGAACAGTTTGCGCTCTTTGGAAGCCCCCTGCGTCTGCTCCACCATAAACCGATGCATATCGGCATTCCCGCTGAACGATACCAGTACCTCACCGAAAAGCTGTTCTTCGTCGGCCGTCAGCGGAGCGCCTTTGAAGCGGCTACGCAGAAAAGCCGCCATATCTCCGGCCCAGCCCGGATGCCGCGACGCTACCCAAAGGGCCGTCCGTTGCAGATTTTTGTCGATCCCCGTCAGAAAGGGAGTCAGTTGGGACGCCTGCAGCGTAGACGCCGGCATCTGGTCCAGCGCAATCAGGGCCGCTACGCGTACCTTCGGGGATGCATTCGTCAGCGCCTGCGCTACCGGCTGGGGCTGATTCATCGTAATCATTGAGTATATAAGGGCATGGCGCACGAATCGGTCGTCCGTCTTCCCGGCAGCGGCCAGCAGGGCCGGAATGGATTGCGTATCGCCAATCTGCCCCAGCGCCGTAGCGGCCTGCCGACGAGCCGCCGGCTGGTCACTGCCAATCATTGTGCGGAGCCTTCCCACTGCCTGCGCATCGTGGGCCAGTCCCACCGCCCGCGCAGCCGCCACCCGGACCTCCACGTTTGCATCATTCAGCGCCGAACGCACCGCAGCCAGCGCGGGAGCCGTACCAATCCGGTACAGCGCAAACACCGCCCGTGTACGGGCATCGGCCGAGGGTGACCGGCGCAGCAAATCGGTAAGCGTTGCCACCGCAGCCGGTCCCAGATCCACCAGCCGCTGCACCGCCCGGTCCGTCACAAACGGCCGGGCATCCGCCAGGTAGCCACCGGCTTTAGCCGGTTCCAGTATAGCCCAGTTAACCTGATTCCCATACGGGTCGGCAACCTTTGGAGCGTCTTTCCGACGTACCCGGTAAATACTCCCCTTCAGCTCCGGCTTTGACACCTGCGAGAGCGGACAGCCCTGGATAAACCAACCGCCGGTTTCCACCACCAGCAGACTGCCGTCGGCATCCTCCAGCACATCAGTCGGGTGAGAATCTTCGCTGTCCACTGAAAAAAACACCTGGTCTTCCGTCCGGAATGAAGCCCCCTCCCGAATTAGCTTATGCCGCAGAATCCGGTGCGTGTTAAACTGGGCGCTGAACAGGTTATCCTTAAAATCGCCCCCCAGGGCCGTGTGCCGATACCGCCCGATACCCGACGGAGCCACCCGCGAGAATTTAGTAACCACCGGCATCAGGTCGCCGGTGCGTATCAGGCTGTCGCGGTCGGTTTTCTTATTGGGTTTGGGGTACACGCCCCCTTCTGTCCAGTACACCAGCGCATCGCGCTGCCCGGCTACCGGGTCAGTGAAGTACGTTTCGGTGCCGATGGGTTCGCCGGATTCCGTAAAGGTTAGCTCTACCGGATTGTTCATCCCCCCGGCCGAAATCCACTCCAGCCCCGAGCCGTCCGGACGTACCCGCCAGATGCGGGCCGTCTCTCCCTTCAGCCGGGTACCTTCTTTGGTGGTAACATCAAAACCAACCAGGGCCCCGGTCATGTACAGCCAGCCATCTGGCCCCATAAACGGCCCGATCAGGCTGTTAGCGTTGACGTTCAGCGCCCAGCCGGTCAGCAGCACCTCCTGTTTGTCGGCTACGCCGTCGTTATCGGTGTCGGTAAACTTGAGCAGGTCGGGGGCCGACGAAGCATACAGGCTACCCTTATAGAAAACACCGCCCTGCGGGAAGCGTACGTTGTCGGCGTAGATGGTGCTTTTGTCGTACACGCCATCGCCGTTGGTATCGGTCAGCAGTTTGATGCGGAACTGCGGATTATCAAACGCATCCTGCGTCTTCTTGTACACATGGCCCGTCGATTCATAGACGAACATACGTCCGGTCTCATCCACCGTCGCGAACATCGGGTAATCGACCAGACCCGGGCCGGCGGCTACTTCGACCGTGTAGCCATCCGGCACTTTTATGGGCAGGGTCGGCTGGGCTGTATGAACCGAGCGGGAAGAGGACGTTACCAGCAGGGTGCTTACCAGACCAGTCAGCAACAGGGGGATGGAGCATACCTTCAAAGAAACCATAAAGCAGGGATTAGGAATGGACTGCCTTTAAAGTTAGCCAATTATTGGTTTATTTTGCACAAAACCACTTGTAATACAACCGCCTTGCCGGGCGTTTACCTCCGGCAAGGCAGCGTACGGATAGATAGTACCTACGGAATACGAATAAGCTGGTTTGTGTCCTTGCTGTCAGGGAGCAGCCCTGTTTTGCCGGTTGCTTGGGGAGCGGTTATAAGAGATTTTCGTTCTCGGCTACCAGCCGGCCGTTTGCCGGGACCGGTGCGGTAGCCAGGCCAAACAGGCGCTGTACATTGCCACCCATAATCAGGGCTTTTTCTGCCGGCGTCACCTCACCGTCCAGCAGGGCATGGTATTTGGCTACTTCCACGTGCATCAGTTCAAACGGAGTGTCGCTGCCGAAGCATACCCGGCCGGCTCCCAGCGTTTTGATGGCTTTAAGCAACGGCTGGCACCGGATGACGCTGCCGATGATGGTGATGTTGGGGCACTCCAGCGCAAACTCAATGGCGGCATTCCCAAAATCATGAAAGTGAGCCCCGCCCATGTGAACGTTAAAGATGGGCATCTCCGGAAACAGCCGCGCAATCCTGGCCAGCCGGAACGGATGGGTATTTTCCGGCGAATCGCCCCCGATGTGGAACGCCATCATTTTGCCGGTAGTCGCCATGTATTCAATCACGGGTATGGCCAGCTTCGGGTCGTCGATGCAGAACTCGTTCTGCGCTCCGTTCATCTTGACTCCGTAGAAGCCGTACTCCTCGACACACCGCTTGGCCTCATCCAGGGCGTACTGTAGTCCGCAGTTGGGGTCGGCCCAGCCGAAACCCAGAATGCGGTCGGGATGGTCTCGGGTGGCCTGGTACACGTAGCGGTTCGACTCCTCGGTTAGTCGCCAGTAGGGCGGCTGAATCCAGGTCAGGGCTTTGTCGACACCGGCCCGGTCCATGCGCCGGAGCAGTTCGTCGATGGTGATGCTGTTGCCGCCCGTCGGCCGGGGCGAAATATGGGTATCTGCGTCGATAATCATGGTACAAATCGGCAAGCGTGTAAGAGTTCGGTATCGGGTTTAAACTGAATCAGGTGCGCCAGCGCCGGGTTAAACCAGCAGACCGACCGGCGGTTGCGGGTCACCGGAGAATCGGCCGGTCTGCCTCCCCGTAGTAGTTGCAAAGCGGTCTGAGCGGCCCAGTCGCCCTGCTCGCGGGCTACTTTGGTCTGCCCGTACACCGCAAAAGGCATCATAAAGTCATCGCAGGCCACCACCGGCCGACGCAGGTTTCGGGCAACAAACGCTTTGGCTTCCTCGTTTTGCCAGCCCCGGATGCCGCCGTTGGTGGGCAGGTATATCAGGTCGGCGGTCTGGTTCGCTTCCCGAAAGCCTATTTTCCAGGTAGCGAAGTCATCTACGAATGCGTACACCGGCTCAAAGCCCAGCGCACGGTACATCGTGTCCAGCCCCTGTTTGTTTTTCTGTTCGGCGGGGCTGTTCTCCGATAAGATAACCAGCCGTTTGGCGGTGGGATAGTAGCGTTTCATGGTTTCCAGCGTCTCGCGAATCGGCACCACTTCCAGCATCCCGGTTACGTTGGCCACCGGCAGGCCGTACGCGTCCGCCGACCAGTTGACGCCACAGAAGACCACTGGTATAGCCGTGTTTTTCAGATACGGCACCACTACTTCCCGCACGGCATCGTCGTCGGAAGCCAGCACCAGGTCCGGCTGCCAGCGTTTCAATAGTTCCGCTATATGCCGGGCGTTGGTTTGCATCTGTTCGGGATGGCGCTTGGTATCCATAAACACCACCTCCAGGTCGATGCCGCCGGCCTGGGCCAGCGTCTGCCGGATGCCGGCCATCACCGAATCGCTGGCACCGTAGCCTTCGTGGTAGGAGTTGATGTACAGCACCCGCTTCTGCCCCTGGACCAACGGACAGCCCAGTGCCCAAAGCAACAGGACCATGAAGAATTGTCTCATATCACACCACATACGTTAAGCCCCAGCACCCCGCCAGCCCGACCACGGCCACAATGGTTTCCATCACGGTCCAGGACAAAAAGGTCTGGCGCAGGCTGAGGTTGAAATACTCCTTGAACATCCAGAAACCGATGTCGTTGACGTGCGAGAACATCAGGCTGCCCGCCCCGGAGGCCAGCACGAGCAGTTCGGGCGGCACGGCTCCGCCGGCGTGCATCCCGACGATGGGCAGCACGATACCCGCCGACGTAATGGCGGCTACCGTAGCCGAGCCCAGCGCCAGCCGCAGCAGAGCCGCTACCGTCCAGGCCAGCACCAGCGGAGAAAGTGCCAGCCTGCCGCTCAGTTGGGCGATGGTCTCACCTACGCCACTGTCGAGCAGCACTTGCTTAAAGGCCCCGCCCCCGCCGATAATCATCAGCACCATGGCTATGCTGCTCACGCCCGTTCCGGCCAGTTCCATCAGTTGCCCCATGGTTTTCCCCCGCCGGACGCCCAACAGCCAGCAACTCAGCAGCACCGCCAGTCCCAGCGCAATGGTGGGGTCGCCTAAAAAATGGGCGGCTTTGACGAACGGAGACTCCGGCGCAAAAAACACGCTCAGCAAGGCCGACACTATCATCAGCACCACCGGCAGCAGAGTAGTAATCAGGCTGACGCCGATGCCGGGCAGTTCATGCTCCGGCTTCGGCCGATAGGTAAACAGATGCGCCGGTATCTGCGCGTTGGAGCCCTTAAACCAGCGGGCAAACCACAGCCCGGCCAGCGCAATAGCGGGTATGGCGACGGCAAGGCCGTACAGCAGCGTCAGGTTCACATCCGCCTTGTACAGCGCGGCTACGGAAGTCGGTGCCGGATGGGGCGGCAGCAACCCGTGCGCCACCGACAGGGACGCCGACATGGGAATACCTATATACAGCAGCGGCAGACCGGTAGCGGCCGTCAGGCTATACACCAGCGGAATCAGCACCAGGAACCCGGCATTGTAAATCATGGGCAAGCCCACCACAAAACCCGTCAGCAGCAAGGCTCCCTGCAGCCGCCCCGGCCCGAATAGCTTGATGAGCCAGTAGGTGATGCGCTGAGCGGCTCCGCTTTCTTCGACCAGTTTGCCCAGCATGGCTCCGAAGGCCAGAATCAGCGCAATGCTGCCCAGCGTACTACCCACCCCGTTCTGTACCGACTTTAAAGCCGCTTCCGGCGTCATTCCCTCGGCAATCCCCACCAGCAGCGAGGTGATGATTAAGGCAATGAATGCGTTCAGCCGCAGCCAGATCATCAGGCCCAGCAACAGAAAAATGCCCGCAACAACAATCAGTAAGGCGTTCATGCCCGGTAGCTATTTAGCGAAAAACGTGGTAACGGACCCCGCCGGCGCGTCGTACAGCAGCGTACCCTCATTGGTCAGGTTGTAGTCCCCAATACCCTGATACTGTTCGTAGGCCACGTTCTGGTAGCGGTCTGCTTTCTCCGTAGTCCGGAACGCGGCAAACCGGCGGGCATTGGTGCCTTTGACGGACACCACCACCTTCCGATTGTACGCCGACATATTGGTCACCACAAAAGCATCGGGGTGGCGGGTACCGTTGGCGGCAAAAGCAATGATGGGCATCTCGGAATCCATGGAACTGGTCCGGGCCACGGCCATGCCGGCCTGGCCGGCGCGGGTCAGTTGCTTATAAAAATAGTACCCCCGCCGTACCTCGTAACTGCCGTCTTCGCGCACCGTAAAAGCCGAACCCGGATTGGGGTCGCCACCCACCCACTGCGACGGCCGCTGAATACCGGCCCAGGGGATAATGCCGTTTACCTTGGCGGTGTAGATGTTGCCGTGCATCTCCTTCACATTTTTCGTGTCCATCTGGCTCCAACTGGTCGAGGTGACCCAGGCGTGCAACTCCGGCCGACGCTCCCGCAGGTAGTCGGTGCCCGCGCTGGTATGCTCCCCGAACCAGCGGCCGTAGGAACCCACGTAGAAGCCGTGCGAGGTAATCAGACCGAGGTTGCGGAGCGCTTCCGGGTCGTCGGCCAGCGCGTAGGCATAGCCCCAGTTGCTGAACCGGTACCAGTTGGTATTTTCGCCGGGGGTTACGCCTACCTCTTTCAATCCGGCTTTGTCCAGCGCAGCGCGGGTGAGCTTGACAAACTCGGCGGTCTGGGCCGGCGACCAATACATATTGTAATCGTGGCCGGTGCCGATATTGCCGGTTTTATCCTCGGCATCCCAGCGCGACCAGTCTTCGCCTTCGTTGTGCAGCGATACGTACCGTACCGGCAGTTTCTCCTTATCGCGCAGGTACTTTACCCAATCGGCCAGGTAGTTGGTCAGCGCCCCTTTCATGGCCGGGTTCAGGTCGCGGCCGCGCATGGTATTCTGCTGCGTCACAAAGGGCGGTGGACCGTACAGCGTGGTAATAATCTGCAAATCGGCACCCCGGCTGCGGGTGCGTTTCAGCCCTTCGCGGGCGAAATAGCGAATCCACTGGGTTGAAGCCTCATGGTCTAAATCGCTGCCGGCCGCCGACTGGTGGTGCGGGTCGTAGAACATCTTCAGCAGCCCCACTTTCAGGCCGTCTTCGCCAAAGACCATGTCCAGAATTTTCTGGCGGTCCGGCTCTTTCAACAGGCTGAAACCGCCGTACTCCTGCCGGTCACTGGCGTAATTGATGGTCTGGGCGGTTTCAACGTAATTAAACCCGAACCCGTCCCAGGGACGCAGTTTTTTGGCGAAATCAACTTCGGCCTGCACAGCCGTAAAACCGTTCACCTGGGCCAGCATGTTGGCCGGCCCGGTAAACAGCAGAATCAACCCAAGAATGGTTACCGCTTTTTTCATGGACTAAGTTTACGGAATCTCTCGTTGCGTACTACTACCAGCCCGGATTTTGCTTGATATTCGGGTTGCGCTCCATCACATCCGTCGGAATCGGGAACAGGCGGTATTTGGGGTCGGCAATGCGGGCGCGGTCGATAACCTCTTTGGGCCGCTCCGACTTCAGCGGATTGGCACCGACGGACGCTTTGTCCACGTTGTTGAGGAAAATGTCGTAGAAGCGCATGCCGTCGAACCAGCCGTGACCTTCCAGCACCAGTTCCTTCCGGCGCTCGGTCAGCAGGGCCTTCCGAAACTCCGGGTACGACAGGCCTGCCAGGTCAATCGTCGGGTCGGGGGTATTGATGTCTTTGCCGAAGGCCCGCCGTCTGACCATATTCACCAGTTGGTACGCTTCGGCGTTGGGGCCTTTGTTGATTTCGGTCAGGGCTTCGGCCAGCATCAGCAGCACATCGGCGTAGCGCAAGACTACAAAATTCGGCTCTTCCTTGTCGAGATTGGCGGTTTTGTCGAAATCGACATTCTTGCGGAAGCCGGGGGTATCCTGCGGAAAGTTATTGGCCCTTGGGTCCTCGGGGTTAAATTTGATGGTCTTACCGCCACTCACAAACGAATCGTCGAACGTCACATCCCGGCGCTGGTCACCCGGTTCGTAGGATTTGTAGAAATCCAGTTCTACGTTCATGGTCGAAAACGAACTGGCGTAGGTATTCCCTGTGTTGGCAGTCGAAATCTGCCGGGTAAGCCGGCCCCCCATGCCCCCGATACGGGTGAGCTGAATGTCGAAGATGACCTCTTTGTTGTTTTCGTTCTTCTCGTAATCCCAGAGAGTCGCATAGCTGGCTTCCAGCCCGTGGTCCCCGTCGGCAATCACTTCGCGCAGCAGGGCAGCGGCTTTCTGGTTGTCGTCGTTCTGCGCCAGCTCCTTCACGGTAGCGCGGGTGAGGTAGGCTTTGGCCAGCAGCGTCTTGGCGGCACTGCGCCCGGCACGGCCCCGGTCGGCGGCCCCGTACGACTTCACCGACGGCAGGTTGTCCTTCGCAAACATCAGGTCTTCGATAACCAGGTTGTAGACCTGAGCGGCCGGGGCCGCCGGTACCTTCAGGTTATCCAGGCTGGTGGTAGCGTTGGTCAGCAGGGGCAGGTCGCCGTACAGCCTGACGCCGTTGAAATAGGCCAGGGCCCGCAGAAAACGCGCTTCGCCCAGGATTCGGTTTTTCAGCTTTTCATCCATGGCAATCTTCGGGACGTTGTCGAGCACGGCATTGGCGCGGTTGACAATCTGGAACGTCTGCCGGTACACGCTGGCCTCATCGCCCACGCGGGTGGTCCAGGTATCGAGCCGGCCGTGGTCGACTGACCTGTCCCACAGAATGCTGGTCACGGCTTCGGTGGTCAGCTCATTTATGGCCAGCAGGTTGTAGTCGTAGTACCCGCTGTCGTTGTTGTACAGCATTTTGTACACGGCATTAACGGCCGCCTGCGCATCTTTGGCGTTCCGGTAAAAATTAGACGGGGTCAGAAAGCTGTAGGCTTCCTCTTCCAGAAACTTCTCGTGGCAGCTATTGAGCGACAGCAGCGCAGCCAGCAGTATCGAAATCTTTATCTTTTTCATGAATGTCTTTCCGGTTGATGGGTCTTAGAATTCTACGTTTACACCAAACATATACGTTTTGGCCAGCGGGTAGGCCCCAAAGTCGATACCCTGGTTGATGGCCGACTGCCCCCGGTCGTTTACTTCAGGATTATAGCCGGAGTACTTCGTGAAGGTCAGCAGGTTCTGACCGGCCACGTACACGCGGGCCTGCCGGAACACCGACTTGTTTTTGAAGGGGATGTTGTAGCCCAGCCGGATATTACGCAGGCGAAGGAATGAGCCATCTTCGACGAAGAAATCCACGTATTCATCGGCCGTCGGGGTATTGTTGAAGCTGTTACCCCCGATTCGCGGCAGCGTACCCGTCGGGTTATCGGTATTCCAGGAATTGTACAACACCTCTTTCGCCACGTTATGCCGCGCCAGGTTGTTGTACAAATCGCGACGGGTTGCGTTCAGGACGGAGTTGCCGTAAACGCCCTGCAGGAATACATACAGCTCGAAGTTTTTGTAGCTGACGGTATTGGTCCAGCCGTAGATGAATTTAGGGGCCGGATTTCCCAGAATGGTCCGGTCGTTACCGTCCAGTTTGCCGTCGCCGTTCACGTCCGCATACCGCAGGTCGCCGGGCTGCGCGGCCGGCTGCGCAGAATTCTTAATTTCTTCGGCGGTCCGGAAGATGCCGTTGGTCCTGTAGCCGTAGAACACCCCCACCGGCTCGCCCACCTGCAGCATATTCCCCCGCCAGCGGTAGTCGAAGGTCAGCAGCGGACCAAACACCTGCCCGACGGCCGACAAAGCCAGTACCTTGCTTCGGTTCGCCGACCAGTTGGCATCGGTCCGCCACCGCACCACCCCGTCTACCACGTAACCGCCCAGCGCCAGTTCGATACCCTGGTTCTGAATATTACCCACATTGCCCTGAGTTGACGAAAAACCGGAGTTGAGCGGCAGGCTGATGTCGAACAGCAGGTCGCTGGTCTTTTTGTAGTAGTAATCGAACGTCAGCGAAATGCGGTCGTTCAGGAAAGCGGCATCCAGACCAATATCAGTTTGGGTGGTTGTTTCCCATTTCAGGTCCGGGTTACCCAAAGCCGTCGGGGTCAGCCCCGTCACGCGCTGGCGGTTGAAGGTATAGTCGGCATTGGTGATGCGGGTTAGGGAGCGGTACGGCCCGATTTCCTGGTTGCCAATCTGGCCGATGCTGGCCCGGAGTTTCAGGTCGCTGAAGATGTTGGCCTTCCGGATAAACTCCTCGTCGCCGAGCCGCCAGCCCAGCGCCAGCGAGGGAAAGAAACCCCATTTGTTATTCGCTCCGAACCGCGACGAGCCATCGGCCCGCGCCGAAATCGTGGCCAGGTATTTGCCCCTGAACACGTAATTGAGCCGGCCCAGGTACGATGCCAGCGACCACTTATTCTTATTGGAAGATACACCGGGACCACCGACCTGGGTACCCGCGCCAATATTTTCGAACAGAAACGCATCCGTCACAAAAATGCTGTTGCTCATGCCCCGGCTCTGGAAGGTCCGCTGCTGCAATTCATACACGCCCGTGGCGGTCAGTTGGTGCGCACCGAACGTTTTGCTGTAGGTCAGCATGTTGGTGTTTATCCAGCTGAACGACGCCGTGGTTCCGATGGAGGCACTCCCCTGCGCGGTAGCATCGCGCTCACCTTCCCCGGCGAAGTAGTAATCCCGCTCCCGGTTATCCACGTCAGTGCCTAGCATCACCCGGAGGTTCAGCCCTTCGACCAGTTTCAGGTCGCCGTATACATTACCCAGAATCCGGTTGGCGGTGGTCAGGTCGGTAGCCGATTCGATAATCTGCACCGGGTTATTGCGGCCGAAGGGATTCAGTGGGCTTGGCTCATCTTCCCGGCGCGAATACAGGCCGTTGTTTAGCCGGGTCGGCAGAATCGGCAGGTATTGCAGGGCCGCATGCACGGCTCCGGCATTGGCGTTGCCCATACCGCCGTCGATGGTCTGGTTGTTCAGCGTCCGGCTGACGGTCAGGCTGGTGCCGGCCTTGAAGCGGTTGCTCACCTGGGCGTCGATATTCGTGCGAAGTGAGTAGCGGCTGAAGTTCGATTTCTTCACCACTCCATCCTGGTTGTAGTAGTTGCCCGCAATGGCGTACTGCATCCGGTCGTTGCCCCCCGAGAAGGTTAGTTGATAGTTCGACATGGGAGCCGTGCGGAAGATTTCATCCTGCCAGTTCATGCCGGGGCCGTTGATAAGCTTACCCCAGTCGGCCAGATTATTGAACTGCGCCAGGGTCTGGGGCGTAAAGTAGAGCGGCTGGTTCAGGTTTTTCGCTTCCTGGTTGGCAAACTGAGCGAACTCCTGCCCGTTCATCACGGCAAGCTTTTTGTCGACCTGCTGACTGCCGTAGTACATATCGAAGCTCACTTTGTTCTGCCCGGCTTTACCCCGCCGGGTGGTAATCAGCACGACGCCATTGGCCCCTCGCGAGCCATAGATGGCCGTGGCCGACGCATCTTTCAGTACCTCAATGCTTTCGATGTCGTTCGGGTTCAGCGAGGCCAGTGCATTGGGGGTGGTGCGGAAACCGCCGAGCCGGCCACCGGACGGGTTCGACTCGTCGTTGTTGTTGTAAATTGGGAAGCCATCCACCACGTAGAGCGGCTCATTTCCGCCGTTGATGGAGTTACCGCCCCGGATGCGCACCGACATACCACCACCGGGTGCCGACGAGGCCTGCGTCACCTGGATACCGGGCGCTCTGCCCTGCAACCCCTGTTCCAGCGACACAATGGGCATCGACCGGATATCGTCGGCTTTGATGGACGATACCGCACCGGTCAGGTCACTCTTTTTCACGGTCCCGTAGCCGACGACAACCACTTCGTTCAGCGACTTCACGTCCGGCTCCAGCGTCACGTTCACCGTGGTCTGGTTACCGAGGGGCATCTCCAGGGTGCGGTATCCGATATACGAGAACACCAGGGTCGCTGCCCTGGCCGACGGCAGCGGCAGGGTGAAGGTACCCTTGGCATCGGTCGTAGTACCGACCGATGTGCCCTTTAGCAGCACCGTTACGCCCGGTAGCGCTTCGTCATTGGCGTCCGAGACCCGGCCGGTAACCGTGCCGGACTGCGCCCGGAGCAGGCTGATTCCTGCCAGCAGGAAACAAAGCGGGAGCACCCATGTAAGCCAGGTAAAGTATCCCTTTCTCATGTGCATTTGGTTTAGAGTAATTGTACAATTTTTAGTAAATGTGAGACTGACGGCACCTTATACATCGTTCGCCGGAAGCGGCAACGGGACTTGTTGCGGTGGGTACGATTACTGAAGCTATAGGCCAGCATGCCGGAAAACAAGCATTCGTGTCCGAAAAAATGTGATTTTTTCTACTTTAACGTTACCGAAAACGTTAAAGTAAGGGCGGCTGTCTGTTACTTTTTTTGAGAAGGTCTGGCCAAATACGTATCTTTCTGAACGAATCGGCGTCCCAGACCAGCCAGATTAATTCTTTACATATAGCTGGGGACACCCCGAAGCAGCATCGGCCTGATTTGTACTTTTCCGGCACACCCAGCCTTACTCGGCATCCGTTTATGAAGTCGTCGCAAACTACCATCAAAGACATTGCCAGGCGGCTGAATCTTTCCGTCACCACCATATCTAAAGCCCTGCGGGGTATGCCCGACATTAGCGCCCCAACGCGGCAGCTTATTCTGGATACGGCCCGCGAGATGGAGTACGAGCCAAACCCCATTGCGCAGAGCCTGGTCAGGAACCAGACCCATACCATCGGCGTCATCATCCCCAGTTTCACCATTCCGTTCTACGCATCGGCTATCAGCGGCATCCAGCAGACCGCGTCCGAAGCCGGATACAACATCATGGTTTGCCAGTCCAATGAGTCCTATGAGACAGAAACCAACTACACGCGGGTGCTGCTGAACAGCCGCGTCGATGGCCTGATTGTCTCGCTGGCGCGGGAGACCACCAACTTCGACCACTTCAACCGTCTGGCGGAACGCTCGCTGCCGCTGGTGCTGTTCAACCGCGTGTGCGATGCCGTACCGGCCTCGAAGGTGGTAGTCGATGATTTTGAAGGTGCGTATCAGGTTGTGCGGCATCTGATTGAGATGGGCTGCCGCCGGATTGCCCACATTGCCGGTCCGGCCAACCTGTTGCTGAGCCGGCAGCGCCTGCAGGGCTATCAGCAGGCGCTGCAGGAGTCTGGATTACCGGTTTGTGAAGACTTCATCCGGACCGGTGACCTGACCATTGCCAGCGGCACCCGGATTACTGAGGATTTTCTAAAACTGGACACTTCGCCCGACGCCATCTTTGCCATCTGCGATTCAGCCGCCTTCGGGGCCATGCAAACCCTCAAAAGCCGGGGTCTGCGCATACCCGACGATATAGCGCTGGCCGGCTTCACCGACGAACCCGTAGCCGCCATTGTCGAGCCGGCGCTGACCACCGTAGCGCAGCCTACCTTTGAAATCGGGCAGATTGCCGCCCAACTGTTTCTGGACCAGGTACGCGGTGGAGAGAGCTACCAGCCAACTACCCAGGTGCTGAAAACCCACCTGGTCATCCGGGCATCGTCGCAGAAAAAGAGCAGGGTCTCTTAAATCATACGTGGTAAGCCCAGAAACAAGAAAGCGGAACCGCTTATGCCGGCTCCGCTTTACCTTTCAACAAGCAGTGTCAGCTGCTCTAACCAAACCGTCAAAACTAACTCTACAGGCATTATCGTTCGAGTGCTACCTGCCGGCCGCCAAAGACCGACGTGGTGCTGACCCTGAATTTTCTAACCAGCGTATGGCGATCATCGGAGATGATGACCCGGTACATACCGGTGGGTAATTGTTCCATATCCAGACGAGTCTGCACGGTGCGGTACGGGCGGCCCACCTGTTTGCCGATCAGCCGCTCGCCCTGCTCGTTCCGCAGATCAATTGAAATCTGATGCCCCTGCGGTTTGGTTACCACCACCGCCAGTTTACTGTCATCGTCGGTGAGGTAAACCATTGAGCGAAAAGCCATTTTATGTTCCGGCTTTTTAGTCCAGTTGACAGGCAGCAGCGGTGACATTACGCCCAGCAGGTATAGAAGGAGTGTGAATTTCATACGTGTTTCGGTTGAAAAGTGAATCTGATACTTAAAAAAGGGGTAGTCCCTTATTACGCCAGCCCAACCAGTTGCATGTCCTCCTGGAAACGGGCCAGCATGGCATGCTCCGCGTCACAAATGGTACCATCGATGCGGGCCGTCGGCTTTCGCCATGGCATACACCAGACTACCCAATCCCATGTAAAGATCCGCTACTGCCATACACTTAGTTGATTCGATCGGGCATCCGAGTGGGCCTCTCCGGGCCTGACTCTACCGGGATTCCGATCAAGTTCCTGTTGCAACAGAAGCAATTGCCGCTGCATATCCAGGTGAGCGCCCAGCAGCGAATCATGCCGCAGAAGCTGCGTGTTGTAGAGCTGCCGTAACTGCCGGTTTTCCGACGAATACCAGAAAAAACCCAGCAGCGACGCCCACCAGCCCAGAAGCGCCAGACCAAGTACCGTCCAGGGGAGCCAGCGACGCTTCAGCCAGCGACTCCGGGGCCGGTCATGGCGCAGGGGCCAGCGGGGCACCGGGGGATTCGAGAAGTCGAGCGTAAACCGGGACATAACAAACTGTAATCAGGCAGAGCGTATGCCCTGCAGTTTCACACTACAAAACTGCACCGACGGCATTAGACCCGTGTTAGGTCGGAATTAGAAGCAAATTAGAAATGGCGGAGTAACTCAATAACCACCGTTGTGCCGGCAGCCTCAGTGGACTGGACACTGATACGGCCCCGGTGCAGGCGGACGATGCGCTCGGTCAGCGACAGACCGACGCCGTGACCGGCTATTTGCCGGGCGTTGCTCCCGCGCCGGAAGGGCTTGAAGATTTCGGGCAGTTCGTCAGCCGGAATGGCTGGTCCTCCATTGTGAAAACGTAACCGGAGCAGCGACAATTCGGATTCGAGGGTGACAATGACCTGATGATCGGGCGAGAACTTGCAGCCGTTTTCCATCAGGTTCAGAAAGGCAATATGCAGCAGGGGCGCGTTGCCCGTTAGTGTCAGATCGGGTGCCGTATCACCAACTTCGGGGAGCTCTACCCGGATGGTGTATTCCGGATGCACGCGCCTGACTTCCGTGCGGGCCTGCCAGATGAGATCGTCGGTTTGCACCGGACCCAGCCGCACCGCCGACTCGTCCATGCTAACGTTGGCCAGACTCAGCAGCCCGTTTGCCAGCCGGTTCAGGCCGCGCACATCGTCGAGCACCGACCGGATCATCGCCCGGAGCTCTTCAGGGTCGTCATCGGCCAGCAGAGCGACTTCCAGTTGACCGGTAATGGCCGTCAGGGGTGTTCGCAGTTCGTGGGAGGCATGGGACACAAACGCCCGCTGCGTCCGGAAAGCGTCTTCCAGCCGGTCGAGCATCCGGTTGAACCGGCGGGCCAGTTGCGTAATTTCGTCGGCCGCGTCGCCTTCTTCCACCCGCAGGTTGAGCTGGGCCGCCGTAATTTCGTCGACACGCCCGATCACCCGCTGCATGGGCTTCAGCGAACGGCCGGCAAAGTACCGCCCCGCGCCAAATACCACCCCGGTGGCCAGCAGCCAGCCGGCCGCCAGAATCAGGGCCAGATTCCCCTGCTTCAGAAATCCGTATTTATCAATGGCCGACGCAAACACCACCAGGCGGTTGAGCGGGTCGGCATACAGCACCCCGGTGATTTCGCGGTCGCCTTCCCGCCAGTAGACCTCTTTCTCCAGCCGGACACGATTTAATGTCTCGGGGGTAACGGTCAGGTAATCGGTGCCGCTTTCATAAACGATCTGGTTGCGGTAGTTGTAGACGATAATCTCCTCCTCATACAGCACGGTCATATTGTTGAGATCCAGCAGCCGGAACAGTTCCGGGCCGATCGTTTCTTTACCGAACAACAATTTGGCGCAGGTGAGTGCTTCTTCCCGTAACCGCTCGCGAAATTCGTTTTGCCGGTAGCGTTCGGCAGAAAAGAAAATGATGAGACAGAAAAGCAGCAGCAGTCCCGAGACGATAGCCGTAAAAAGCAGGGTCAGCCGGGTGCGGATGGTCATGGCAGCTGGCTATTTTTCCTTGAGGGTATAGCCCATGCCCACCACCGTGTGAATGAGTTTGGGGATATGCACATCAATCTTTTTGCGGAGGTAGTTGATGTACACATCGATTACATTGGTACCGGTATCGAAGTTGATATCCCAGACATTTTCGGCAATATCCAGGCGGGAGAGCACGCGCCCCCGGTTGCGCATGAGGTATTCCAGCAGCAGGTACTCACGGGCCGTCAGTTCGATCTCCTGACCGGCCCGGCGGGCTACTTTCTCGTCGAGGTCGAGTTCCAGATCGGCCACCCGCAGGATGGTCCGCTTTTCGGGCTGCTCGGCCGACCGGCGCAACAGGGCCTTCACCCGCGCCAGCAACTCCAGAAAATCGAAGGGCTTCACCAGGTAATCGTCGGCTCCGGCTTCAAAACCCGCCAGCTTATCGGCGGTGGTATCCAGGGCCGTGAGCATCAGAATCGGCAGTTGGGGCTTGAACTGGCGGATGGTCTGGCTGACGTCCAGGCCGCTGATGTCGGGCAGGTTCAGGTCCAGAATAACCAGGTCAATATGTTCTTCGCCCAGCAACTGGCGGGCGGTGGCACCGTCCGGCGCGACCAGCGCCCGGTAGGATTGCGTTTCGAGGCCCCGGCGCAGCACAGCTGCCACTTTGGCCTCATCTTCAACTACCAGGATGGTCGCCGTTGACTGAACAGACATAATGATGAAACCTTCGGGGTTAGTGGGTTACCTGCCCGAAGGTAATCGTTACATCGTACTTATCAAAGCGTAAGCGGTGCCGATACGCCCCGATGGTTTTACTTCACCGCTACTGCCGGGGCCGGTTTGGCCACCTCATTGTGCGGCATTTTATAATTCCGCTTAGCGTCCTCTATCGAAGTATGCGGTATGACCAGGCCGCTGGTCAGAACGGGACTCTGTACGGGATGCTTGTAGTTAGCCGCCATGCGGGGCTGTCTGGCCCGCACATACGCCTGGCTGGACCACTGGCGGGCGGCAGCCGCCTTATTCGGGTGTTTGTAATTATGCGTTGAATAGGTGACGTCGTTCCGCACTTTGTCTTCCGATTGGGCAACAGCGGTGGTGATGGCAAGCACACTCAGGACTATACTAAATAGGTATGTTTTCATGGCTGAATTGTCTTAAAATGAATCAGTCTGGCTTGAATGATCTGGTCGCCTGACCGACATCACAAAGATGAGACCCCTGGGTTAGGCTCGTATTAGTCTTGAATTAGAACTGTATTAGAAATGGAAACCTCACCACTGACAGCCGTCGCCGTTCGAAAAAAAGTACAGATCCGGCTTGGGTGAACAGCCGATATTGCCTAACTTATTGCGTTATTCCCTATCTAAATTAGTTTCATATGAAAATGTATTGGCAGCATCTGCCCCTGTCAGCCGGGCAGAAAAAAACCGACGGGATTACCTTAGCCAGAAAATCGGTTGTCTGGCCGCTCACAACACTTCTGATTTTTTGGAACCTGGCCTGTCAGCCCGTTCCCGATAGCGGAGTTAGTCCCGCTGCAACCGGCAGCGCCCGCCTGGCCAGCGGTACGGTCAACCTGAATGTCCTCCTGAATGCCCCGGTCACTGATGCGATTCTGACCGATTTAGGCAAGTACGGTACCGTGACCGGAACCCTCAACAGGATTAATGCGGTCACCCTCAGGACCTCGTCCGCGAATGTGTCAGCGGTTAGAAGGCTATCGTACGTCCGGGCCGCCAACTCCGACGCCGAACGTAAAGGTTCACCGGTCGATGCCGTGCCCGTTTCTGATTTCAGCGAGGGCATGAACACCTGGGATCTGGATGCCGTAAACGTGACGGACCTGGGCGCTACCAGCCGGAAGGTACGCGAAGATGGCAGTGGCGTGTACATCGGTGTCCTTGATACGGGCCTGCTGGATACCTGGCGGCAGTATTTTCCCGAAGAGCGCATTGCTACCCAGTATGCCAGGTCCTTTGCCGGCAGCGATGCAGGTACGGTAACCGATCCCACCAACATGTGGGAGCATGACCAGGATTCTCACGGCACGCACGTAACCAGCTCGATCATTGGGTACAACCTGAGGGGAACGGCCATCAACGGTGTAGCGCCAAAAGCGACTGTTATCCCCGTAAAAGTGCTGGGCCAACAAGGCTGGGGCTGGTCTTCGGTCATTGCCCGTGGCATCGTGTACATCGCTGAACTGAAAGCCGGTCCGCTTAAAAATAGCCCGGTAGCCATTAACATGAGTCTGGGGGGCGGTCAACTCGACGCGATTGAACAGGCTGCCATTGATTATGCCATTGCCCAGGGCGTCATTATTGTGGCGGCCGCCGGTAACGAAGGCGATTTGGGCATGTCGTATCCGGGAGCGTATGCACCCGTCATCAGCGTAGCGGCCAGCGGCTGGGTAGGTGAATGGACGGCCCCAGGCAGTTGGTGGCGCAACCTGGACGTACCCGACCCGACCAGAGCCGGTGATTTCTATATCACCGATTTCTCCAGCCGGGCCAAAGCCGGGCAGGACCTGGACGTAGCGGCTCCGGGTAGCTGGGTGGTTGGCCCTTATCAGGTAAACAGCGGCCCTACCTCGTATTATTTCCTGGGAGGCACCTCCATGGCCAGTCCGCACGTAGCGGGTATTGTCGCGCTGATGCAGCAGCGTAAACCGGAGCTCACCGCCGACCGGGCCGAGAGCATCCTGGAAAGAGCCGCCATTGCATTACCCGCCGGCAGCCGCATCATCACCAATCCGGACGGCACTACCGCTACCATTACGTGGGGAGCCGACGCCACCGGAGCCGGCCTGATTACCGCCGACCGGGCTTTGGCCAAAATGACCAATATGTAATTCCCCTTTTCTTTTACGCGCCGGGGCTGCTCCAAAACGGCCCCGGCGTTTTTGTTTGTTGCTCCCGCTCGTCCGAGTTTGCAACGCGGACAGGTTAATCTGCGCTAAGAGCTCTTCGATTTGCTATTCGCGTCACAGACGCAAGTCTCGCCCGTCTCGCGTTACAAACGCGGACAAGCGGGGCGAAACGGAGCTTAATCGCTGCTGGCCATCACGCGGCTGCGGCCGGACGGGTGGCGGCAATCATGGTGTCGGCCAGGAGGGTGTAGCAGGCGGTCCAGGCGGCTTTTACCTCGGGAGTCCAGGCCGTACCCAGGGCTTGTTCCAGGGTCCAGAGCAGCGACTGCCCTACGTAGGCGTAATGGTGATCGGCTACCCCGTAGTGCTGATGCCGACGGGCCAGGGCGGATACTTCCTGCACGATGCTGTCCAGTTTATCGAGCCGGTTAATCACGTAGGTCAGCATTGTCACCAGTTTTTTTGATTGCTCACCAAGGGGTGTTCGTCTGAAAAGAGGTCGTACTTCCGGGGCAGTTATGAATAATTGATTGTAGAAGAGATGGCCAATCGTTTCTGCCGGTACATGGGCGAGTAGTTGGTAGGTGGTTTTGACCAGGTGTACTTGTTCCGTTGTCATGACATAGTGTGGTTTAAAAAGTGATGCCGTAAACTTACGGAGGCACCCGGCCCTTTTACAAAAATTTCACCCTGACTAGTCAGCTAATCCCGTTGAACGATGCCGAAAAGAGATTAAACAGCGGAAAACAAAACGCCGGGGCCATGTTATAGCCCCGGCGTTCAAATACAGGTGTTATTCACGTTAAATCACGGGTGCCCAGCCTTTGGCGTACTCGCGGCTCCAAAGCTTCATGGCTTCCTTGTCGCGAATGTGACCGTTCTGCGGGTCAATGTCCAGCGGCTTGTTGGTGCGGTAGGCGATGTTGGCCAGGTGACACATCAGGGTACTCTTGGCTCCTTCGTCGATAGGTGATGCCTGCTTCTCTTTGCCCCGAACGGCTTCGAAGAAATTGACGACGTGGCGGGTGGTCATGTCGCCCCCACCGCCCAGAGCCGTTCCGGCTTCGGAACCACCCGACTTGCTGTTTTTAATGGCTTTGCCATCGCGGTTAAACAGCGTATATCCGTCACGGTCAACGTATACAGAGCCATTGCTGCCGTAGATGATGGTGCCCCGGTCGCTGCCGTAGGTCCTATGGGCGTTGCGGCTCTTGCCGTCCCACTTGATAACCTTGTTGCCGGGGAAACGGAAGGTCGCATCCATGGTATCGTACATCGTCCAGCCGTCGTCCAGGAAGTGCCGTTTGGCGGCCTCGACCTCCACGCGCTCCGGAAAATCGACCTGCAACGCCCAGCGGGCTACGTCCAGTTCGTGGGTAGCGTTGTTGCCGGCTTCGGCGGTGCCGTAGTCCCAGCCATACCAGTGCCAGTTGTAATCCCAGGTGTCGTGGGTGTACTCCCGGCGCGGAGCCGGTCCCTGAAACAGTTCCCAGTCCAGGCCGTCGGGCACGGGTGCTTTTTTCTGAATTGGTACTTCGCCCCGGCCGCTGGCGTAAAAGGCAACGGCCTTAAAAACGGTCCCGATCGCGCCCTTGTGAATCTGATTGATAATGTCGATGGACTCCAGGGCCGAGCGCTGCTGATTACCCATCTGGATCACCTTGCCGTATTTCTTCTGGCACTCGACCAGAATTTCGCCTTCACGGGGATTATGGCTGCAGGGCTTCTCCACGTACACATGCTTACCAGCCTGCACCGCCAGCCAGGTACCCGGCGCGTGCCAGTGGTCGGGCGTTGCGTTGATGAGCACATCCACGTTTTTGTCGGCTATCACCTTCCGGATATCATTCTCCAGTTTCGGCTGATAGCTGATGTGCTTGGAAAACCGCTGGGCTCCCGATTCGCGCTGTTTCTTCATGACATCGCACAAATAGACCAGCTCTACATTGCTGTCCTTTTTACCAATCGGCTCATAATAAGCGCCCAGTCGGCGGCCGAGTCCGGCAATAGCCACGTTCAGTCGCTCATTGGCTCCAATGATCTTAGCGTAGCTTTTTGCCGACATGCCGGGGACGATACCACCAATGGTAAGGCCGGCGGTACCCAGCGCGGCTTTCTTCATAAAATCTCTTCTGGAATTTTCCATGGTATACAGAAAATAAGGGTTCTCAAGTCTTCTTGTTCATAAAAGAGGGTCAGGACCAATCTTTACCTGCATTCGGACACACAACAGTATCTGAAAACCTGATAACTGCCAATAGACCCCCGTTACAGACGAGCGTTTAGCGCTGATGACGCCACCACTACCCGCTTGTAAATCAACTTATTTTTAATCTATTTTTAATTTTAGTCCAATTTTTTAAGTAGTCTGGTCAAGCACTTTTCTTTACCAATTGAATTGCTTAAACGATACAGCTCTTAACTACAAAGCTCCATTATCCTTGGTACTGACCACCTTCCGTCAAGTTAATTAACCTTTTAATTCTTAAACCCATGTTCTATTCTTATTCCTTTATCACCCCATGACAAAATCTACTATTCCTATTAAGAAACTTCTGATTAGTGGTGCGCTGGCCGCTTTTCTGCTGCCGCTGGACCCGGCCCTGGCCGGTCCGTCCGCCACACCCCCACCGACAAAGGGGTGGTTCGCCGACAAGGTGATCACCGGCCGGGTCATGTCGAAAGAAGAAAATATGCCGCTGCCGGGGGTCAATGTGGTCATCAAAGGCACCACCACCGGCACCACCACCGATGCCGGGGGTAACTTTCGCATCAACGTGAGCGGAGATAAAGACATTCTGGTTTTCTCGGCGGTGGGCTACCAGACGCTGGAACGGGTAGTCGGCAACCAGACAACGCTGGACATCTCGCTGGCTATTGACCAGAAAACGCTGGATGAGGTAGTGGTTGTCGGGTATGGCACCCAGAAAAAACGCGACCTGACCGGGGCCGTTTCGCAGATCAACACCAGCCGGCTGGACAACGAAAATCCCAACTCCGTACAGGACATTCTCCGGGGTAACGTAGCCGGTCTGAACGTGGGGATGTCGCCCTCGGCCAAAGGAGGAGGCAGCCTGCTGGTTCGCGGCCGTAACTCGCTCAATGCCGCCACCAGCCCGCTGCTGGTACTGGACGGCGCTATCTACTACGGGGAATTATCGGACATTAACCCCAACGACATCGAGACCATCGACGTCCTGAAAGACGCCAGTTCGGCGGCCGTTTTCGGCTCCAAGGCAGCCAGTGGGGTTATTCTGATCACCACCAAAAAGGGTAAGGAAGGTAAGCCCATCATCAATATCAACACCAACATGGGTGTCGGCAGTGTGTCCCGCCATCAGCCGGTGCTGGGTGCCGACGAATTTATTGCCTGGCGTAGCGATGTGATGAAGAACATCAACACCAGCTATAAGCCGGGTCAGTTCGACAATCCCGCCAATCTGCCGGCGGGCCTCACCCAGGAGCAGTGGATGGCCTATGACGGCTCCAAAGGCGACCCGACTACCATCTGGCTCCAGCGTCTGGGCATGCAGCCGATCGAGATTGAAAACTACAAAGCCGGCAAAAGCGTGAACTGGTATGATAAGATCTTCCAGAACGGCATGCGTCAGGATCATACCGTCAGCCTGTCGGGCAAGAAAGACGAAACCTCGTACTTTATGTCGCTGGGGTATCTGGATAACAACGGTATCCTGTACGGCGATCGGTTCAAGACGGTCCGGGGCCGGTTAAACCTGGAAGGTAAAGTCAACAAATTCCTGTCCGTGGGGGTAACCACGCAGTTTGCCGACCGCGACGAGAGCCAGGTACCGGTAGACCTCAACATGGCCCGCACGCTCTCCCCCTGGGGGTCGGAGTACGACGCCAGCGGCAACTATATGTGGCGGCCCAATACCGAAGCCAGTGGCGGCAAGCACCCGTACTATGACCGCAGTTTCATTGACCGGCGGGTTAAGATCACCACGCTGAACACCACCCTGTACGGGATTGTCAACCTGCCCGCCGGCTTTTCGTTTCGGCTCAACTACACCCCCCGCTACGAGTTCTACGAGCGCTACAACCACGAATCATCCAAACATGCCGAATGGGCGACCGTGGGCGGTAACGTAAGCCGGCAGCAGGCCAAAACGTTCTACTGGCAGATCGATAACATCCTGAAATGGACCAAAAGCTTTGGCGATCACAACTTCGACGCTACGTTCCTGGCCAATGCCGAGAAGTTCCAGCGCTGGGATAATACCATGACCAACCGGGGTATGCTGCCCAGTGATGTCCTGGGTTACCACGGTATCAGCACGGGTATTAATCCGACGGTCAGCAGCAACGACGAATACAGCACCGGCGACGGTCTGATGGGCCGGTTGTTCTACTCCTTCAAAGACCGGTACATGGTCACCCTGTCGAGCCGCCGGGATGGCTATTCGGCATTCGGGCAGGAAAATCCGCGGGCGATCTTTTCCTCAGCCGCGCTGGGCTGGGTGTTCACCGACGAGAAGTTCTTCCAAAGCAGCTTCCTGAACTACGGAAAGCTCCGTTTCTCCTGGGGCAGCAACGGCAACCGCGACATAGGCCGGTACCTGGCACTCTCTGATCTGAACACGGGTAAATACCTGTACGTAAAACCGGACGGCACCGTCTACCAGGTAAACCAGCTGTACGTCAACCGGATGCAGAACAAAGGACTGAGGTGGGAGCGTACCTCTTCCTTTAACCTGGGGTTTGATTTTGGCCTGTTCAACAACCGGATCGACGGTTCGATTGAAGTCTATAAATCCCGCACCACCGACCTGCTGGTTCAGCGGTCGCTGCCCGATATTCTCGGCTTCAGCTGGGTGATGGACAACCTCGGCGAAGTGCAGAACAAGGGCTTCGAGTTCAGCCTGAACTCCATCAACATGAACCTGCCCAACTTCTCGTGGCGCACCACGGCCAACTTCCAGTTGAACCGTAACAAGATTGTTCACCTCTACGGGGATGTTGATGCCAACGGCAAGGAAATAGACGATGTAGCGAACCGCTGGTTTATCGGCCACTCCATCGATGAAATCTGGAACTACCAGGTAGATGGTATCTGGCAGACCAGCGAGAAAGAGCAGGCCGCCAAATACGGCGTGAAGCCGGGCGATTTCAAGATCAGGGATGTAGACGGTGACGGCAAGTACACCAACGCCGACAAAGATTTCCAGGGCTGGACCAACCCCCGGTTCCGGTGGACGCTGCGCAACGAGTTCAAGCTGTTCAAGAACCTGGATGTGTCGGTAACCATGTATTCGTACTGGGGCCACAAGGCCTCGTTTAACCAGATGAAAAACCGGGACGGTTTCCTGGATCGGACCAGTTCGTATGTGTTCCCGTACTGGACCGAGGCCAACCCGTCGAATGAGTGGGCCCGGCTGTATTCCAGCGAAGGCGGAGCCAGCGGCTTCAGCGTATACCGCGACCGGTCGTTTATCCGGTTAGACAACATCTCCATGGGGTATACCATACCAAAGGCACTGGTTCAGAGGGCCAGCATTCAGAACCTGAAGGTCTTTTTCTCGGCCCGGAACCTGGGCTATTATGCCCCCAACTGGAACTTCTGGGATGCTGAGCCGGACGATAGCGGGAATAACGTTCCTACGCCACGAATCCTGACGCTGGGCGTCGATCTTACCCTGTAATGCTGTTCCGTTAAATCCTTTTAGAAAAATGACTAAGCAATATAACCAAACCAAGCGAGGTCTGCGACTGGGAGCCCTGATCCTGGCCACTACGCTGAGCAGTTGTGATAAATCCTGGCTGGAGCCCAAACCGCTCTCGTTTTTTGCGCCCGAAAATACCTTTAACGACCCCAGCGGTTTACGCGCTACGCTGGTCGCCTGCGAGCGGAATATGCGCTACGAATGGTACGGCGACAGCCCCCCGATTCTGACGGAGAGCATCTTTTCCGACATTGCCGTGGAAGGCACCACCGACAAATCGGGGCCGGCCCAGAACATGAACCTGCAGATTACTCCGGATGCCCAGCTTAACCATACCGATTACAACCGGATTGGCTGGTACTGGTACGAAGGATACAAAGGCATTAAATACGCCAACGTAGCCATCTCCCGGATCGATCAACCCAAGTATAAATCAGAACAGGAGCGCAATGAGATTCTCGGGGCGGCTTACTTCCACCGGGCTTTCCGCTATTACCGGTTGGTCCATCAGTTTGGCGATGTGCCGCTGATCCTGGATGAGGTAATCACGCCCAAGCTGGACTTCTACTCCACGAAACGGGAAGTGATTCTTCAGAAAATGAAGGAGGATCTTGAGTTTGCGGAGAAGTGGGTACCGGTCAGTCCCGACAAGGGCATGGTCACCCGGGGGGCGGTGAGTCACCTGCTCACGAAAATAAACCTGTCGCTGGGCTTATTTGACGACGCTATCAAGTCGGCCAGTAACGTCATTGACGGTGGCGCTCACAACCTGATGAAGACCCGGTTTGGGATAAATCAGAGCGACGCTACCCGAAACGTAATCTGGGATTTGCACCGGCCGGAGAACAAATCACTGGCGGTCAACCGGGAAGCGCTGATGCTCGTCATCGACCGGCTGCTGATCGAAGGCAATTTCGACGGTGGTACCCAGAGCATGCGCCAGGGGGTACCGTTCTGGTTCAACAACATCAATACCCCCACCGGTAACCGGGGCACGCTGGATCAGGCCAACATCGAAATTGACCAGGTCAACAAATACGGGCGGGGTATCGGCCGTCTGCGGCCTACCTGGTACTCGACCCATAGCGTTTGGGATGATAAAAAAGACCTGCGCCACGCTCCCGGCAACTGGATGCGGATGGAGGACCTGTTGTACAACAACCCGTCTATCAAGGGCAGAGATCCGTACTACGGCAAAAACCTGCAACTGCGCACCGAGTCTGGGGCCCTGCTGACCATCGATACGATTCGCTGCTGGTTCGACTGGCCGCACTACAAGCTGTATATTCCCGATCCGGAGCGTGTGCAGGCGAGCGGTGGGCACACCGACTGGTACGTATTCCGGCTGGCCGAGACCTACCTGCTCCGCGCCGAAGCTCACTTCTGGAAAGGGAACCTGGCCGGTGCCGCTGCCGACCTGAACGCCGTCCGGACCCGCGCCGGCTGCGATCCGCTGCCCCCTTCGGCCATCAACATCGGTACCATTCTGGACGAGCGCGCCCGCGAACTGTACTACGAGGAGCCCCGCAAAACCGAGCTGACCCGGATTTCCTACATCCTGGCCAAAACCGGTAAACCAGCTTATAACGGCAAAACGTATAGTCTGGATAACTTCTCCGATAATAATTTCTTCTACGACCGGATTATGGAGAAGAGTAACTTTTATAACAAAGGGGTGAAGACCCGGCACGGCGATGAGTACAAAATGAGCCCTTATCACGTGCTGTGGCCTGTTCCGCAGAACGCCATCGACAGTAACTCCAAAGGCATACTAAATCAGAATAAAGGGTATGCCGGTTACGAGCGGAACCGCCCGCCATTGACGGAGATTCCCAAAGGCTAGGTAGCCGCCGGCGTTATCCTGCTGTCTTGATAGGCGACAACGGGCTTTCTAAGCCATAAATTTATTGAGGATTGTTTTAGTTGGATTGTATGACTAAAAAAGCCGGAGTTGTTGCTCCGGCTTTTTTGTGTTTGACGTTACCAGGCGGAAGCGGATTGCAAGGCCGCTGGGCCTTAAATCACGCTGTCGAACTCCGAGGTAAGCTGCTTATCCAGTTCGTAGAGGTCTTCGCGGAAGTTGAGTCGGCCTTCGTCGTCCTCAAAGGCGGTCAGGTAAAAGATGAAGACGGGTACTTTTTTTGCCAGCCGCACAGATTCATTCCGGCTGCCGTTCATCTTCTGCGTTACCTGTTGCTCGTTGAGTTGGGGAAGAAGCCAGTCACCCAGCCAGACAGGGTCCTCTACGCGGATACAGCCGTGGCTGAAGGCCCGCTGGGTCTCGTCAAAAATGTGTTTGTCCGGCGTGTCGTGCAGGTAGATGGCGTGTTCGTTGGGGAACATAAACTTCACCCGGCCCAGGGCGTTCCAGGGTCCCGGCTTCTGACGAATGCGGTAAGTCTTCAGATTGCTCCAGTTCACCTGACTCGGGTTGACTACCTTCGCGTTCTTATCCCAACCGTTCAGGATTTCCATATGCTGCCGGCTCAGGTAGCCCGGATCAGCCTTTATCTTCGGCCAGAGTTCCTCCTCGGCAATGCTCTCGGGCACATTCCAGTACGGCGAAAACTCCACGTATTCAATCATGTCGCTGAAGATAGGGGTAGCGTTCAGGTCTTTACCGACCACCACTTTCATCTCCCGGACCTCGTTTCCACCTTCCATCACCCGGAGCTTATACTCCGGCACGTTCACAAATACGTAGGTTGGCGGCATCTCGCTGGAGGCAAACCAGCGGGTGCGGTCCAGATTCAGCAGAATCTGCTTCAGACGGGTCTCCACCGGCACGTTCATGCTGGCCACCATAGAGTCGGTAATGGCCGGCTCCACCACCAGACCATTTCGGGCCTGATAGCGGTTGACCGCCCGCACCAGCGCCGAGTCGTAGCGCGTTGGCTGCTGCCACTGATCCGGCGGGGTCTCCAAATCGCCCGTCATGTAAAGCCGCTGGCGGATCGTCGTCAGGCGCTGGTCGGTAGCACCCGGCCGCAGAGCAGGACCTTTTGCGGTTTGGGGCCAGCCGCCCTGGTCCATAATTTTGCGGTAGGCTTTCAGGTGCTGCTTCAGTTTCTCGTACTGGGCAAAACGCGGCCGAAACGAATCCAGCGACGCGTTGACCTGGCCCTGTCCACCCACGGCCGCTTCCAGATGCGTATACAGGGTGTCGGGAGACTCCGGTTTGATGTGCCACGAATCCGAGAACTTGCCCGGATTTACTTTGCCGGTAGCCATCATCTCGGCCAGTTTGAGGTACGATGCCGACAGCAAAATATCCAGACTGGCTACGGTGGAGTCCGTCGCCCGGTCGCTGCTGGCTGAGTCCAGCAGGGTGCGGAGTTCCTGGATTGGATAAGCCTCGGGGTTAAACCCTTCCTGGTCTACCGTCTGAAGTACGCCCAGCAATTCCTCAGCAGTGTTTCGGTTCCAGGCCGGGCTAAAATCCCGGTTTCGGTAAAAGGCGTACAGGTCCGGAGCGACCTTCTCGTCGTTGATCTTGGGGAGATCTTTTTTTATGCGGGTCGAGTCTACCCAGGTTTCCAGATATTCGCCGGGGCCATTGTCATCCCCTAAAAACGTGCCGGATTTCGTAACCTTGTCGCAGGCTGTAACCGCAAGCAGCCCGAGCAGAAAAATATATAATTGAGGTAATTTCATGCGTTCATCTATTTTCGGCCGTGGCACCAAACCAATGACCGTCTAGTAATGAACTGGCATTCTCACCCGAAAGTTTGGTTAATGTCGGGCTATGTTTTGTTTATAGCGCAGGCTGTCACGAACGGGGCTGCCGCGCAGAATAAAAAAAGCCAGGGGGGCATACATCCGGTCCCGGTTTACTTTACGGATCGTTTTCAGAAAGAAGAACAGCCGCAACAGCAGCCGCGCCGGCCAGCTGTGGAACTTGCGGTAATAGTGAAACAGCGAAATGTAAAACTCCTTCTCAATATTCAGGTTACGCCGGGTGCTGCCTCCACTGTAATGCACGAATCGGGCATCGGGCACCAGCACCGCCGGGTGCCCCCGCTGAGCCAGCCGCTTGCATAAATCTTCTTCCTCGCAGTACAGGAAATACACCGTATCGAATCCGCCGACTTCCGCAAACGCCGTCGCCCGCACAAACATGGCGCTCCCCGACACCACCGGCACCCGTACCGGCATTTCGTACGCCGTTTTCAGCGAAGGATACCCGTCGGGCCGGAACAGCCGCATAGCTCCGTGGCCGACCAGCTTTACCCCCGGCGTCGGAAAATAGCTGAAGGAATGCTGTCGTTCACCCGCTTCATTGTACATCTGCGGCACGCAAACGCCCACGTCGGGGTGCTGCTCCATGTACTCGTATAGCCGGCCGCAGACATCGGTCAGCAACTGACAGTCGTTATTCAGGAAAAAATAATAGGCCGCATTCGGGCTGGCGGCCTGTACGCCCAGCATATTGCCGCCGGCAAAGCCCAGGTTCAGACGGCTGCGAACCAGCGTCACCGCTGGCTCACCGGCCAACGGCTGCAGCCGGGCGAAATCGTCCGGCTGCGAATTGTTATCGACGATGATCAGTTCATAGTCCGGCACCCGGGTCTGCTCCCGGATGGAGGCTACGCACCGGAGGGTGAAGTCACTGGAGTTGTAATTGATCAGAATAATGGACAGCTTCATACATCAGCATACGATGCACAAAGATATCCTTATCCAACTTTAAACTGCCGCAGGGTGTACGTAAAGGTCATCATGAAGTACCGCTGCAGCACCAGCGAGCGGGTATCTTCTACGTACGTGTCCGTCAGCGACCGGCTGATGCTGGTGTTTTGCTTCAACAAATCGAAACCCGTAACCTTGATTTCGCCCCGCTGATCTTTCAGGAATTTCTTGCCGACCGATGCGTTCCAGAGCGTAAAGTTCTGGTTGAAACCACCCGTCAGCCCCCGGTACTGCTGGTTGGTCAGGTCAGTCTGGAACAGGAAGCCTTTGCCGAATAACCAGTTCACACGGGCCGAGGCCACGCTGAAGTAGTAGTTATTGTCTAACTGCGGCTGGATCGTGTTCTTGATCTGGTTGTAGTTGAACGTGTACGTCAGCGTAAAATCCAGTTTCTGGCTGATGTTGCTGCTCAGCACCGCGCCCTGCGAGAACAGCGAGCCGTTGGCGTAGTTGATGCGGTTGTTGATCAGACCTGGTGTCCGGCTGTAGTTGACGCCGAAGTTGATGCTTAGGTTACTCTTGATAAAGCCCAGCGGAGCGCCGTAGGTGACAAACGACCGCATATTCCATAGCCCATCCAGGTTCACCGGCCGCGACAGCTGCACACCCTGACCTATCAGGGTTCCGTTCGGCAACTGAGCGGTGCCATCGCTGATCAGGGTGGAGTTACCGATGTAGTTGTTGGTCATGCTGGAGCCAACCAGCACAAACAGCGTACGCGACTGCACCGGCTTGGTCAGCGAGTAGCGGGCCGTGAAGTTATGGCTGTAGGCCTGCTTCAGGTCCGGGTTACCGGCGGTCAGGAACAGGGGGTTGGAGTTATCGATCACGTTCTGCAACTGCGTTACCCCTGGTGCCTGGGTGTTGGTCCGGTAAAACAGCCGCAACCGGCTGTCTTTGCTGAGCCGGTAGTCCAGCGTCATAAACGGTAGCACGTTGGTAAACGCAGCCTGCACATTGTTTACCCTGGGAAACACCTGCTCGCTGATCAGATCGGCCCGCTGCACGTTTACGTTGACCGTAAAGCCGACTTTAGGCGTCCGGTAGTTGTAGCCGGCACCTACCTGGTTGGTCACGTAATCGTTCAGGAAGGTGTTCGACAGCAGCGTATCCAGTTGGTTATATTTCAGGAAGACCGGGTCGTAGCGGTAGGTCTCGCGCTCCGATTCGCTGTTGCGGTACGATACATTATAGTTCAGCTGCAACTGGCTCACCTTGCTCAGCGGCTCGGTGTAGGCAATGTTGGTCGATAGCTGATAGCTGGGGGCCGTACCCGTGGTCCGCTGCTGAATGCGGTCAATGCGATTATTCTGCGTAAAATACTGGTTCAGCGACAGCAGCGTGCTGTAGCTATCCCGGTTCGACAGGTCGGTGCCGACGTTGACCGACATGGTACGGCCGCGCTTGGCAAACCGGTGCCGGAACAGGATGTTGTTCGAGAAATTATAGCCGGTATTCCGGGCAAAGTAATCGTTGCTGGTCTGGTTGAGCCGGAGCGTATCCGACAGGTAGGTCAGGCCCATCACATCGCTGTTGGAACGGGAATTCTGCCACCGCAGCCGGGGCGTAATCAGCAGCGAATTGTTCTGGTTGATGTTGTATTCAATCCGGGCGTCGATCCGGTGGTTGAGATTGGTACTGCTGTTATCCGAATTTTCGTTGTAGAACTGGGTAGTATTTTCGCCCAGGAAATACTGCCGCAGCACCGACTGCGTATTGCGGTTGTTGCTGTTGTTGAAAAAGTAGCTACCCCGGAAGGTAACCTTCTTGCCCCAGTCGTCGGCGTAGTTGACCCCGAAAGAATTGGTGCCGTTGATACCGTTCTGCTGGCCGACCAGGAAGTTATCTCCCCCGCCACCACCGCCCCCGAAGTTACCTCCGCCACCACCGCCCCCGCCCCGGGGACCACCACCGCCACCTCCGCGGCCGCCACCGGCACCACCCCGGCCACCACCGCCCCGACCACCAAAGCCACCACCCCCTCCGCCACTGTTGACGCCAAGGAGATCCTGGCTGGCGAAGTTCTGCTGGTTGACGTTATTGGACAAGCCCACGATGGATAACCGCCGGGCTCCTTTGAAGAAGTTGACGTTACCACCACCGGAATACACATCATCGGTGCCGTACCCGCCGTATACCCGGCCGAAGGTACCCTGCTGCCGGTCACCCCTGGTCACGATATTGATGGTCTTCTGAGTATTGCCGTCGTTGAAGCCGGTAAACTGCGACTGATCGCTGAGCCGGTCGAATACCTCTATTTTGTCTACTACCTCGGCCGGCAGGTTGCGCAGGGCCGCGGTCGGGTCGTCGCCGAAGAACGGTTTCCCGTCGATCAGCACCTGCTGCACATCTTCCCCCTGCGCCTTTACGGTACCGTTCTCTACGGTAACGCCCGGCATCTTTTTCACCAGGTCTTCGGTGGTAGCATCCTGATTTACTTTAAAAGCGTTGGCGTTGAACTGGAGCGTATCCCCTTTCTGCTGCGCGGTTGCCTGCCGGCCAACCACCTTTACTTCCTGTAGCGTTTTGGCATCTTCCTGAAGTACCAGGGTACCTATATTCTGTCCATCCTGCGTGAGCCGCACAAACCGGCTGAACTCCTGAAAACCCAGATATGTGGCCCGCAGCCGGTACCCACCGGGGGCCAGACTGGTAAATACAAATACCCCGTTGGTATCGGTAACGGCGTATTTTTTCTGGGTCGTATCCTGCCGCGCTGACAGAATGACCGGTACACCAATCAGGGGCTCCTGTTTGGCGTCGGTGATCTTACCGGTCAACTGAAGATTCTGCGCCTGGGCGGGCAAAGCCGCCCAGCAGAAGCCCAGGACAAGCAGCCAGCCGGTAAGCCGGGTTAAGCGGCTGGGGCGGGTTCGGGATAGTTGGATCAGGATATGGAAGGACATCAGCTAAGAAGGTAAAATAAAATACGGAAACGTTGAGTTGATGAAGTGTAATGAATGGGGGGGCGGTCGGCCTGGTATCTCCTCCACCCTGATTGGGTGGAGGAGACATCCGGACACTGTTTCATTGATCAGTCAGATACCGGTCTGAGCTTACTTCTGATTGCCACGCTGGCCACGACCCTGGCCCATCGGGCGCATGGCCATTTCTTCTTTGAACGTGCCTTTGGCGTCAAAAACCAGCCGTCTGCGGGTGGTATCTGCCGCTATCATCACGTGATAGTTCTGCTCGGTATCCTGCATCGCCCGCCGGATTTCGGCTTTTGGATACTTTTCTTTAACATAATTGGTTACGGTAGCCGGTAAGGCCGAGGCTTCCACAGGGGTCATATCACGGAAGCGCCCCTGCTGTCCACCACCACGCTGCTCCGTCTGCGGAGCCTGAGTCTGTTGGGCATAGCCTTCATACGAAACGGTTCCGGCCAGCAAAAGGCTAAAAAAAAGGACTGATTTCATCGGTATTTTGTTTAGATATGCTTCCTTAGGTGTCAACCCGGGGCGAAACCTTCGGAAACGGTTAAAAATTTATTGTTTTTGTCCGGTTCGGGCAGAATCAGCGCCGGGCCGGTGTCCGCGCCCCCCCTGACCGGCGCGTCCGCTAAACCAGCGGGCCGGGAATCGGGCTAGCACCTCCGTCAGCTTTTCGCGTTGGTCAGGTGTACAGAGTTGCCGCACCTCCTGAAAATGCCGGAACGTCATTACGTCGACACGGGCCAGTTTAATTTCCAGTTGCTCGGCCTGTTGCAGCAGTTGGGCATCCGTCAGGGTAGTATCATTTATCTGCTGAAAAAAGGCCTTCCGGCTTTCGTGTATTTCTTCCAGCATGGGCCGGATAGCGTTGAAATGTTCCTCCCGGAGCGTCCGGTACTGTTTCCGCTGCTCTTCGGAGAAGTTAAGCTCCTGCGACAAAAACAGCCTCCGGTCGGTCCGGCGCTTCTGCTGCTGGGGAGCCAGGTACATCCAGGCCAGCAGCGCCAGGTTCAGCAGTGCCAGCCCCACAATAATACCGACCATCAGCCGGTCCCGCTTCGTCTCATTCATCGGCATACAGTCCCTGTCGGTTTAACTGATATTCGGAGGCAAACTCCTCGTAGGTGTACTGGTCTGTTTCCGGCACCCGCTCGGCCGCCCAGTCGCTGGCCACGGCTGCAGCCACGTTGAGGCCTACCAGCAGGCAAAGGGCACCCAGGGCGTAGCCGGGATTGCGGAGCCACCAGGGCAGCACCGCCGAGGGTTCTGTCCGGGCGCTTAGCCGCGCTTGCAGGCGGGTGTAAAAAAATGGGCGTGGCTTTGCTGGTTCGATCTTTTTCAGTTGGTCAAACCAGTTTTCCCAGGATTCATGTTGGTCAGATGGATTGTTTGATGGATTCATGGCTTATTAAACTCCGTATAGTATGTATTCAGTTGTTTACGCAAATTCTGTTTGGCCCGGTGCAGCAGCGACTCTACCGCCGACACGGTGTTCTGCATAATCTCGGCCACCTCCTGGTAACTTGCCTGGTTGAGATAATGCAGCGTAAAGGCCACTTTCTGACTCTCAGGCAGAGCGGCAATGGCCCCAAAAAGCAGTTTCATCTGTTCTTTATTTTCCAGCGCTACGCCCGGATGGTGAAAGTCCGCCGGCTCATGCAATACCTCGTTTTCGCTCCCGAACAGGCTGGTGATAAACGCAAACCGCTTTTTGGCTTTCCGGCGCCGGTGGTGTTCCAGCGCCTTGGAGGTGGTAATCCGGTAGATCCAGGTCGACAGCCGGGACTCTTCCCGAAACCGGTCTATTGTCTGATAAACTTCAATAAATACCTCCTGCGCTACATCTTCGGCTTCTTCTTCCTGCTGTACAATCACCAATGCCATGTTGTACACCCTATTCTGGTAGGATTCGACAAGGGTTCGGAAGGCCGGCTCGCTGCCCGACCGTAATGCAGCTATTAGTTCTGAATCCTGCAACCAGGTTACTTAATTAAGGGTCATGTGGATTGTTTACTTAGGTGCGTAGTTAGCAAAAAACCTGCGGGCTGGCGAAAAAAACTTAATGAGGGACTGATAACCAATGGTAAGCGTAGCCTATATACAGACAGAACAGGCGGGTGAGCAGACTGCCTGCCGGTTGGTAACTGTTTCAGAGAAGTTAACCAATTATATGAACAATTACGATAACGGGTCGTTCTACCTTAAGTTTGTAAACAACGTTATGATGATCAAAATAAGTACGTTACGCTTCATCCTAATCAGTCTATTTGCCATTAGTCTGTTTATGGTCCACCGCCTGCTCTTCCAGGATACCGGGCTTTTCGCCAGTCACTTCAATATTGGGGCTTCCCTGGGCTCAGGCGCAGCCATCAGTTTTTCGGCCGTTGCCGGTGTTAGTCTGGTACTGTTGCTGATCATGACCCCGCCGGAGAGCAAAGAAGAACACAAGCCTTAACCAAAACCCTGAATCCGCTTACAAACGCTTCAGCATTACTGCTGCCGAACCGGAAATCCGTGTATGTTGCGGTACGCCGATGGTGAGGTGTTTTTCTTTGGCTGTACCCAGCTTTTGCGCAAACCGGCATACACGCCAAACTGATCGGTGTAGAGCCTGCCCCGGTCGATGGCGGCCGAAAGGTTGACCTGCCAGCCGGTTCGGGTGACAGGCAACTGAAGCGCCAGCAACGACGAAAACTGCCAGGCCGGCGGGGTAAACGGGATGTCGTAAATCCCCTGGTTTTCGCTGACGGAGCATTTGAGAAACAGGCTGTACCGGGACTGGACCAGCAACTGCAGGGCGGTATGAAACACCATCACCCGGTTGTTGTTGGTAAACCAGTGCGTCGGCAGGTCAGAGCGCGTTGTATACCAGGGCGTAATAAACGGGGTTCCGATGGTTCTTCCCTGATACGACCAGCCGTCGCGGTACTGGCCATGGTTAAAATAGTTGTCGCGCCCCCGGAGCCGGGCCGGCGAGTCGGCAAAGACCGATCCGCCCTGACTGCGGGTATAAAGAAACTCGACCAGAAGCCGCTGGAGTGAAATTACGCTCCGGAGCCGCCTGCGGTTGGTAAACCGGATGCCGTTCAGGCCGTCGGCGATGTTGGTGAGGTAATACAGGGAGCCATCTTCATAAATTGACTGCCGGTACAGCAGCAGCGAATACTCCCGCCCCCGGATTTCCAGCCCCAGATCAACCGTGCCCAGGTGATTACCTAACCGGTTCTCCCGGTCAAACGGACTGTATTTTGACGTATCAACCTCCAAACGGGTCCCCAGGCTCTTTCCCGTAATGACATCGACATAGTCGTTCAGGCCAGACGGGAAACGTCCCCCCCGGACATAACCGGTCGGCAGACTTTCGCGAACCGCTCCCCCCCATTGCACCTGGTGGTTAAGGCCCGCGTACAGTTGTACCGGCCAGTGTGGCTTTCCGAACCGGCCATACAATGCTTTCTGGTGGAGATACGAGTTTTTGACGAAGCCGTTGTCAAACCAGCCGTGCGCAAAAAAGCCCTGCACCGCCAGCAGGCCGCCCGTCATGGGCAGGGGCGTGAAATCGGGCAGCCCAATCTGGATTTTAGGGATAGGCAACGCATTACCGGACCAGGCGTAAGGACCCAGGCCCATGGTTGAATCGGCCAGGCCGATCACCTCGCGCCGGCGACCGCCCCAGACTTCGAACGGCCCCACCTTAGCTTTCAGGTAAGCCTCGGGGATGAGTACCTGCTGGGTTTTCCCCACATTCAGCGCAGCCTCCAGGCCGTAGGCCAGGCAAAAAAAACTGCGTTTCCGGGAGGGTACCCCACTGGTATCCATCACCATACGGTGGTGACGGTCGTCGTGCCGCAACCCCACACGAAACGTGCCAAAGGGCATTAAAGCGGGTATAATACCCGATTGGTTAGCCTGTAGCCAGAAGGGCGTTCGCTGGTTGGGCGCGTAAAAGCCCCCGGCCTCGCCAAATACATGTGTCGGTTTAAGCGACCCGGAAGCAACCTGGCCACATACAACGGCTGGTAGCAGCCAACAGAGTATAAGTATTCGCATAGGCCGACGGAAGCAACAGATAAAATCGTAGCAAATCCAGCGCACTGCTGCCCTGATTTCAGGACAAAAAATGTACCAGATAAGCAACAGGCGCGTATTCTGCCGGACCCGAACTTATAAGCAACAGTAAAACAAGACATTAGCAGGATTGTATTGAAAAAGGCCGGGAAAAGCAGCAACCGCCAACGTATAGACCGTTCCGGTAAATTCGGACCATTCCCTCAAATACTAACCCACCCTTTAACAATCCGGCACAGTTATGGTTAAAGGAACAGGTTGGAACACAACAATCTGCTTTTGTCTTTGATACGAGCAAGCCACATAGGATTCGATGGGGTATAGACGTATCGCTTGAAGCTTTATCAAGCTACGAAGAGCATATTGTCACCAGCCTGGTCTCTTGCCAGGCTTTTTTATTAATTTTTAGCCATATTAATTCACATGAAAATTACAGAAACCTCAACGTCAGAATCTCCCGTCGCAACCGGTATTACCAGTCAGACTACTCCTGCAACGTCCAACCCTTTACTGTCCAGATCTTTTGAAAAAAGTGCCCAGAACCTGTTTTGCTTCTCTCACCTTCGGTGGAATTTTGTGTATCAGCGCCCGCAGCACCTGCTGAGCCGGGCCAGTAAACAATGGCGCATCTGGTTTATTGAAGAGCCTATCTGGGGAAATGAGCTGAAGGTAGAGGTGCGGGCGATCAACGACCATCTTAATGTAGTGGTGCCTCATGTGAAGCATGGCACCCCGGGCCAGGATGTTCTTGCCTACCAGCGCCGGGTAGTCGATCAGTTGCTCGAAAGCGAACGCATCACCGATTTTATGGCCTGGTACTATACACCCATGGCCCTGGAGTTTACCGATCATCTGAAGCCTCAGCTGACCATATACGATTGCATGGACGAACTGTCGGCGTTCCTGGGTGCTCCTCCGCAACTAATCGAGCAGGAGAAGCGGCTCATGCAACAGGCCGATATCGTCTTTACCGGGGGGTACAGCCTGTACGAAGCCAAGCAGACGCGACATCCCAGGGTGTTTGCCTTCCCAAGCAGTATCGACTACAATCATTTCTGCCAGGCCCGGCGCCCACTGCCCGACCCGACCGACCAGCGCAGCCTGCCCAACCCGCGTGTGGGTTTCTGCGGAGTCATCGACGAACGGTTCGACTGTGGTCTGTTCGCCGAACTGGCCCAGCGTCGCTCCGACTGGCAGTTTGTCCTGCTGGGTCCGACGGTAAAAGTAGATCCGGCCTGCCTGCCAAAGGCCAGCAACATTCATTACCTGGGCATGAAAACGTACCAGGAGTTGCCGGCGTACTTCAGCAACTGGGATGTGGCTATGATGCCGTTTGCGCTGAATGAATCGACCCGATTTATCAGTCCGACCAAAACGCCGGAATACCTCTCGGCCGGCTTACCGGTCGTCTCAACACCCATCCGCGATGTGGTGCGCACCTACGGCAGTGCCGGGCATGTGCAGATTGCTGATGACGCCAAAGCGTTTGAGCAGGCGATTGAAGCAGCTCTGCTCGGGCGGCACCCCGCCAACTGGGAAGCCATTGACGGCTTTCTGGCCGAGAACTCATGGGATAAAACCTGGAGCGACATGGCGCGCATTATGCAGGGCCACCTCCAGCTCGTTACCGAACAATAAATGGCGGATGATGGTAGTGCCGTCTACTCGCCCTTCGGCACTACCATCACCACATCTTCCTTATCAATAACCACTTGTCCCTCGGCCAGGCCTTTGGGTTTGCGAACAAACTTTTTCGGTGTCACAATCACCGGGCATAAACTATCCGTCCGGCGTTTGGAGTACCAGGCCGCCAGTTCGGCCGCCCGCTCGATCACCGTCTTCGGAAAAGTCTTGCCCGCCTGGTGTTTGATGACCACGTGCGACCCGGACACATCGCGGGCGTGCAGCCACAGGTCATCTTTGTAGGTGTATCGCTGGGTGAGCAGATCATTGTTTTTGGCATTCCGGCCAATCAGGATTCGGAACCCTTCGTGCTCCACTTCTTTGAATAGCTGAACAGGCCCCTCGGTTATAGCGTCCGACAGCAGGTTGTGCTGTTTGATGTATTTGCGTAGTTCTTTCAGGGTTTCAATCTGATCCAGAGCCAACCGGTACTCTTGCATACGCCTGATTTCTTCCTCACGGGCGGTAAGTTGCCGCTGCCGGTGTTCTTCTTCAATCTTTTCGTTCTTGGCTTTCCGGTAATACCCTTCGGCGTTTTTCTGAGGAGTCAGGTCGGGCTTTAACTTAACGGTGATAGGCCGGTCGTGGTAAAAGTCGTGCAGTGTCACCGACTCCGGCGAACGTGCGCCGGGCGGCTCTGGTATCTGGTGCAGGTTGGCCATCAGAATGTTTGCGATCTGTTCATTCCGGCTGTTTTCGTCGCGCTCAATGATCCGTTCCAGGTTAGTGTCGATATACGCCTGCGCCCGCTTCAGCCGTTTGTCAAACAGCCGCAACACCTCCCCCTTTTCCCGTTCAAAGGTGTTCTGGCCGTTGTAGGCAATATAAAACCGGTTTGACGCGTCGAGCGGCTCGTCAAACTCCCGCCGAATCTCCCCTACCGGCAGCAGCGACAGGGCCGGCCGGTGCTCAATACGCGTCAGGTAATACCGCGGCCGCTCCAACTGCGCCAGTACCTCCTGCACAATCGCCCACTTCTCCGCCCCGTCTGGCTCCTCTCCCCGTCCAAACCGCTCCGCCAGGTACCCATTCACTACCTTCCCGAATGTCGGAAACAGCTTGCGATGATCATAACCGGCCCGCACGAAAGCCTCCCACGACTGGTCGATGGGCCGGTCGAGCGCATCCAGCACAAGGTGGCTGTCCGCCACCAGTTTCTGGTTGAACAAGTCCATGACGGTGTTGCCTTCAAAGGTCAGCAGATTGGGACGGTTGCCGAAAAACTTGAACAGCAGGGCGTAGTTGTCTTCCAGCAGAATAGCCAGGCAGCGTTCGTTCAGGAATGAGCGTACACCCAGCACCGCCCGGTCGTACAGCGACTCAAAGAGATCGGCACTGTTGGTACGTGCCCGTTGCACCACCTCTGGAAACAGCAGCCCGGAGAAATCCGGCCGCAGGGTAGCCTTGATGTAAAACGGTCGGTAGTAGTTTATTTTTCCCCGTGCCTGCGCAAATACCAGCACCAGTTCATCGCGGTCCTGACTGAAACACTCCATCAGTTTCAGGCCAGCCAATTGCGACTCCAGGGCCGGCCCCAGTTGACGAAGAAAGTAATAGTTGGTGTGCATGGCACAAAACTAAGCGGAAAAGACTCGGTGTCCGGTAAAGAAGCCTTATTTGTTAAACAATCCACTCAACCGGTAGGTTAAACCAGCATAACTAAAATTGCTTAACGTCATGGGAAATAATAAAACAACGCATCAGCCGGGGGCCAACGACAGACAGCCGCACTCGGAGCGTAGTCAGCAGCACGAAGCCTACGATACCAGCCAGCAGAAGCCCCATATGGAGCAGATACGCTCCGATCAGGATAAAAGCAAGCAGGGCGAAGAAGAAAACCACGACCCGAACGCCAAGACCAAATCTGAACTGCAGTTCGAGCGCGGAGGCCACGGCCGCTCCGGCCACGCCAGCACCCGCAACGGCAGCGAATCGGGCAGTTAAGCGTGAGAAGTTAAGGCGTAAGTATCAGCCGCGACTCTGTCGCGGCTTTTATTTTTTGGGTGGAAAAGTAGACCGGGAAATACTCATTGCGGGACCAGAGGGGAAACAGATCGCGGTAGTGCGGACTGGCCGGGTCGCCCGACTGGCCGGGGCTGTTGATGCCCAGAGTTTTATCCCAGTCCTGGGTATCGACCAGGATGCGGAAAGAAGCGCCATGCTCCTGGTTCAGGCTGCTGCCGGTGTTGTTGACCGTTTCGCCGTAGCCTCCGCGGGGTGCCGGCCCCACGTTGATGCGGGCCTGCTCGCTCTCCTCCAGCCAGTCGCTCAGCGGGTGTTCCAGATAGATATGCTTATTGTCGGATTGCCCGTATTGCCAGCGGCTCCGGTCGGGTCCCAGGCGCTGAGCCAGGTCCCGCATGGCGTAGTCGAGGCAGGTCAGCAGCAGGCTGTCGCGGTCAGCCGTTGTGGCGCTGGCGATGGTTGGCAGTTTAGCCAGCGTAGCCTCAGGTTCGGTCAGCCAGTCGACCATACGTTTAGTGGGAATATTTTTCAGGTACCGGCGGGCCTTATCGGGCAGGGCCGCCTGGTACAGCACACCCCGAAGGTAGCCCTCCCACAGCACATACACCGATGCCGGAACGGAGCCGGGGTCCAGCCGGCAATCCCACGCCAGTAACTGCTGCCGCGCCCACGCTACCGATTCACTGCCGCCTTTCAGCGACTTCAGCAAGGGTACCAGCCGGCGGGCGGCCATCGACAGGTAGTCGGCCTGAATAGCTTTGAAATCGGTAAGCGTTTGTTTGGGTTTACTGGTCAGCAGCTCTTTGATCCGGTCGGACCGCACCGGATTGGACCACACCCAGCCAACGGCGTTGCGGTGCGGAAAGTCGGCCGGTGTCTGGTTATCGTTGGCGGTTACGATGTAGCCTTCCGTTGGGTTTAGTTTATGCGGTAGCTGCTGAATGGGCAGGTAGCCATCCCACTCAAAGCGCCCGTCGCCCGGTACGGGCACCAGCCCGGTCCAGTTCCGGCGGATGGGCGAAATGCCCACCGCCTGCCAGCCAATTTCTCCTTGCTGACCCGCGGATGGCCGCCCCACGGATGGCCGTCCCGCCCAGATCATGTTTTCGCCGGGGATGCGGCTGTAGGTGCAGGCCTGCCGGAACTCCGCCCAGTTTTTCGCCTGGTTCATTCGCAGGCTGGCCAGGTAAGGCGCACAGCCGGCTTCGCGCCAGCCGGCCCGTACGGCATAAATCTTCCGGTTTTTGGCATCCTCAAATACCACCGGACCGTGTCGTGTATACTTCAGCGTAACTGTCTCTGGCTGGCGGTCTTTAACGGGTATGGATTCTGTCAGGGTGGTCAGCAACTCCCATTGACCCTTATAACGGTACTGATTGGGGTCGGCCGGATTGGCTTCGTAGACGTACAAATCTTCGTTGTCGGTTTCAAAAATGGTCAGCCCCCACGCTCCATCGTCGTTGTGCCCGATAGACACCCCCGGCAGCGCCGGCTCCCCGGCACCGATCACGTTCCAGCCGGGCGCGTTCAGGTGGACCCAGTACCGCAGCGATGGCACCTGCTGCGCCCGGTGCGGATCATTGGCCAGCATCGGAAAACCACTGGCCGACCGTGCTCCGCTGATTACCCAGTTATTCGACCCTACGTACTGCTTTTCGGCCTCAAACCAATTCATCACTTCCTCATCACTCCACTGCTGCCCTACTTTCTGCCCCGGTGCCGGAAACGCTACCGGTAATTTGAAGGCTTCGTATAGGTCCAGAATGGGCTGAAACAGTTCTTCTCCGGAAACGTGCAGCGTCAGATCCGGCTCGGCGGGCGTACGGGCGGGATGGAACCACTGCACCTGGCGCACGTGGTCGGCCCCCAGCAGATGCACCAGCCGGCCGTTGTTCAGTTCGTCGCGGACGTTGCTGAGCAGCCCTTGGTGACGGCTGATGACTACCTCCGGGGTCCAGTAGCCGGGCTGGGCTTTCAGCAGGGTAAATTCAAACGGTAATTTGTCTGGTGTCTGCCGGATTTCGCGGATATAGGCATTAATGCCATCGACAAACGCCTGAATGATCTGCGGACCGCGGGGGTGGTAATGTTTCAGTTCCTCATCCAGCTTACCCCGGAAGCGGAACAGCCGCGAGCCGATGTCGCGCTTGAGTTCCTGCGGTCCCAGCAGTTCAGCCACGGTGCCGGTGGCCTGCCGTCGCCAGATTTCGAGTTGAAACAAGCGGTCGGAAGCGGCCGAATAGCCCTGGGCAAAAAACAGATCGTGTTCGTTTTGGGCGTAAATATGCGCGATACCCCAGCGGTCACGCAGGATCTCGACCGGCTGCCGTAACCCTTTGGTTTGTAATAGCTTACTACGTTTCGTACAGGAAATCTGGTTCGTCAATAAAAAAAGCAGGATTATCAGCCGGAACGGATTAAAACACATAGAGAAGGTTGGAAAGTAGGGTAATAAATGTAGAAATTTACTTCTTTCTGGCAAAGCGCCCTGCTTACAAACCGTTGTAACCAACCTATGCGAAAACTGATACTCTTTATTGCAACCAGCCTGGATGGCTACATTGCCCGGACAAACGGCGAGGTAGACTGGCTGCTGGCCGACGAGGATTTTGGGTATGAGGAGTTTTACCAGTCCGTTGATACGGTGCTGCTGGGCAACCGGACGTACGAACAGGTGCTGACCTTCGGAGAGTACCCATACCAGGACAAAACCAGTTACGTTTTTACCCGGAATACCAGCCGCGCCCAGCAGGAGTGGGTAGCCTTTGTGTCGGAAGACATAATTGACTTTACCCGTATGCTGAAAGAACAACCCGGCGGCAACATCTGGCTGGTAGGTGGGGCCAATGTCATTCACCCCCTTCAGAAAGCCGGCCTGATCGACGAATACATCCTGTTTATCCACCCCACCATTCTGGGCTGTGGCATTCCCCTGTTTAAACCTCACACGCGCCAGACAGAATTAAAACTGACTAGTACAAAGATTTACCCTCCTGGGTTGGTAGAGGCCCGGTACGAGCGCGTGTAGCATGGTTCGTTAGCCGGCAACTTAGAGTCCTTCTACGGCAAAGACATCAATGGTTGTCGTCCGGAAATTACGGGTGCGGGTAAATACGGCCGTGCCGTTGCTTGACCCTTTGCTATCGGTATTGCCCTCGATCGTCTCAAAACAGTCGCCAACCACGCGGGTAATAACACCGGTATGATACCAATCGTTGAGGTTGGCATATTTCAGCAGGAATACGTCGCCGGGCCGAACCTGAGCCGGATTGTTCCGAATGGCCTTACTGGCAATCAGACGCCCATTCTGCCGGCCCGCCATGGCCACTACGTCGCAGCTTAACGAAGCGGGCATGATTCGGGTGTAGTCGCGTCCCATACCGGCAGCAGCCTGGTCCAGCACCGATTGCACAAATCCCATACACCATTTAAAGGGCGAACCCTCGTAGCCGTCGCAGTAGCTGCGTACCCACGGGCCAAGATTCTGGTCCTGGGCGGTCTGCAGTTCAGTGGCCCGCTGCCGCAGGTGCGTCCGGGCGTAGTGGAGAACGACCTGGTGAATGGATTCCGGATTGGAAACCGGGGGTGTTTGAAAGGCCGTGCTTAGCGGTTCGGCCAGTCGCTCAAACAATGCCGGGGTTACCACACCGGTAGGCTGTTCGCCAATCGCTTCCTGAAAATTACGAACAGCCCGCTCGGTAGCACTGCCAAACTTACCATCGACGGTTGTGGCCGTCACGGCTTCCGGAAATCGCAGCGGACTCAGGCATAACCACTCCTGAATCCGCTTTACATCTGCCCCTTTGTCTCCTTTGCGGCAGCTTTCGGACAGGGTCAGTTCTTTTTTAAAATGTGTCTTTTTCATAAGCGTGGCTAGTCGGGTTTACCGCTACAAGGTACACGCTTTATGAACCGGCCCTGACAGGTATTTAGCGAAAGGTCAGCCTTTTAGTCATCGTCATCATCCGCTTTGGCAATGCGCACAAACGCTCCCCGGCGGGGGGCCGGCATCACGGAATGTTCGCCTTTGACGGCTTTCCAGATCACCTCGCTGAACTCATAGTCGTCGAGCGTATCCGCATGGCGCAGGTCAAACTTTTGCGAGCGCCGGGCGGGTTCGTTCCAGGCGGTATTTTTGGCTTCGAGGTCTACCTGCGCCGGGCGGTGGGTGTAGGTCGTCAGATCAGGGGTGTTGGTAAAACAGGCAAACATAGGTGTAGCGGCCGCGTCGTACTGGCTCATGGGCGGCAGGCCCAGGATCAGTTCCATGGTCCGCAGCATACCGGAGGTTGAGTACATGCTATGCTCGACGTGCCGTCGTTTGGTGTAGGGACTGATGACCAGGGCCGGCGACCGGTGCGCATCGACATGGTCGGGGCCGTTCTGGGCGTCGTCTTCCAGCACAAACACAGCTGACTCTTTCCAGATTGGGCTCTTGGACAGGTATTCGACAAACAGCCCCAGCGCCAGATCATTGTCGGCTACGTGAGCAAACGGTGTTGGTGCGCCAATGCGGGCTCCGCTGGTATGGTCGTTGCTGAAGCGCAGGGAGTTGAACCGCGGAACAGCATTCAGGGCCAGCAGGCTGTCGAAGTCGTTTTTCCAGGCTTCAAAGCGGGTAATGTCTTTAACGCTGAGGTCATATACCGGAAACTTGTTTGCCATGTGTCCCGCCAGCGCCGAGCCTTTCTGTTTGGAGTAGGCCATAAACTCACCATAGCTCCGGTACGGAATCCCCGCCCGCTGGCAGTAGTCCCAGATGAAGCCTTTCTTGGGGAAAGCGGTCCGGCGGCTGCCTTCAAAATCGTAGGTACCGCCCCGGCCGCCGTAACTCATGGGCCAAATCTTTTCCACGTAATCCGTTGCGTAGGCAGCCGTCGACCAGTTATGTCCATCAGCACTCACTTCGGCATCGACGTAGAAGTTATCGAGCAGCACAAACTCTCTGGCCAGCGCGTGGTGGTTCGGCGTTACCTTTTCCGGAAAGAGACATAGGTTCGGATCACCGTTGCCTTCGGGCATATCGCCAAAAATCTGGTCGTAGGTGCGGTTCTCCTTGACGATGTAGAACACGTATTTGATGGGTGATGCGGGGCCACCCACCTGACGGGGAATAGGATTGTTAACCTCCCCGGCGGCCATTTTTTCTTTGTCTTTGTTGTACGGTGTATTCCGATAAACGATCTGCGAGGTGGCCGACAGCGTAGCCTGATCCGGCATCTCGAACACCGAAAGTGTTCCGGTAAATAGCCCGCCGATATGCTGCGTGTCGGGTTCTCTCCGCTTCGCCGGATTCGGGCCGTTGGGGTTCGGCTTGGAGGTGCAGCCCTTGCCGTTGGCGACAAGCACCTTTTTACCAACCACCTTTACCGCTGTCGGATACCAGCCGGTCGGAATAAAACCAACGGAGCGGCTGCGACCGATTCGGCTTATATCAAACACAACCAGGCAATTGTTATCGGCATTGGCGACTAACAAGGTATTTTCCGGTCCGCCGTTGCGGTCGGCGCTGAGCGCCAACGCATTGGGCGTACTGCCGGCCGGCGCATCCGGATAGAGGGACGTCACCATGGTTTCGACAACCCGCCGGGTTTTCAGATCAATAACGGAGACGCTATTGTCGTTGGCATTAGCCGTAAACAGGTACTGCCCGTTGCGGGTAATCAGCATATCGTTCGGGTGGCTCCCGACCGGAATTTCGCCCGTTATGCGCTGCTGCGCCGGGTTATAGACCAGCACCTTTTCGCCACCCCACAGCGAAATATACAGTTCTTCCGATACCGGCGACCGCAGGCAGGTATACCCCTCGGCGGGTAGTTTGATACGGGTACGCACCTTTTTGGTGGCGACATCACAGACGTACAGTGAACTGTCATCTTTAGTGGTTACGTATACCGTTGTGCCTTTGGCATCCAGTTCCAGTCCCGTTGGCCAGATGCGGTTGGGCCACGGCCGGCCCAAGGCAATAGAGTCGGCTTTGTTGAGCTTATTACCGGCCACATTAAAGATAATCACCTGATTGTCGTTACCGCCCGACGCGTAGAGTTTTCTGCCATCCGGGCTAAACCGCAGCCCCAGCCAGGCTTTCTGGATTTCGGCTTCATCGAGTACTTTTTCGGTAGCAATATCGATGAGTTGAATGGAATGTTTCGAGTAGCCGTTGTTGGTCACGGCCATGAGCTTCTTCGACGGCGAGACTGCCATATTGAGCGGTAAATCCCCCAGCGGCAGCGACCGGCCGTAGGGTGTCAGGCTCCAGCCGTTGGGCAGGGTAAGCCGTTTGGCCTCCAGCGCCTGTAGCACGTTTCGTTCACGGGTAACGGTCTTTTGGGCCAGCACCGAAAAGGGAAGCAGACATAGAAGCAGAAAACAACGTATCATGATGTGAAGGGTAGGTATCGGTGTTAAATGTACAGGTTTAGTCCCAAAACAGACTATTATGAAATCGTAAACCTTACACCGAGTGCCTTGAATACCTTATTCCTGCTCCCTCTCGGTCAGCCAAAGACCTTCAGGAGCGCATCCTTGCGGCTGCGCGATACGTTGACAGACGACGTATCACTCAGTATCACGTAGCCACCCTCACCCCGGACGTAGCGCTGCACCTCGTTCAGGTTAATAATGTGCGAGTGATGGACCCGCAGGAACGAATGGCCTTCCAGCAGTTCTTCAACCTCCTTCAGTGTACGCGACACGGTTATTTTCCGACCACCTTTCACGAAAAAGTAGGTGTAGCTACCGTCCGACTCGCACCGGATAATGGTATCCAGCGGGACCAGTTCAAAGCCTTCCAGCGTCGGTAAGGCTATCTTCTGCAAGCCGGTCAGCCGGCCTTCCAGCTTTTGCATCAGGATATCTAACTGCTGGTTCGTGGCAGGAGCCGGCCGGGCCTGTACTTTGGCCACGGCGTTAATCAGGTCGTTCCGGTCGATGGGCTTGAGCAGGTAGTCCAGCGCACTGAAGCGAATGGCGTTGATGGCGTAGGTATCGTAGCCGGTCGTAAAAATCAGGGCAAACGGTATAGCCGGCAGGCACTTCAGCATGTCAAAACCATTCATCCCCGGCATCTCCACATCCAGAAAAACCACATCCGGATTATACTGATTGATAGCCTGAAGTCCTTCTGCGGCCGAACTACATTCGGTCAGCAGGGTAACGTCGGGGCAGTAGCGCTCCAGTTGCATAGACAGCGTTTCCCGACAGTGCTTTTCGTCATCAACTAATATTGCCTTTATCATCGTATGAAGAAGTACGAATCCTTATTTATACCGGTATTTTCAGTTGTACCCGCGTGCCGCAGGGCTCCCCCAGTGAATCTACTAAATCGACTACCTCCACGGCAGTCTGACGCTCTGCTCCCTGGTTGAGCAATGCCAGCCGGTGGGCCGTAATGGTCATGCCCAGCGACTTGTTGCGGGTGACCGATTGGCTTTTCAGCTCGGCTGCCCGCTGCCGGCCAATGCCGTCATCCTGCACTGTACACAGCAGCCAATCCCTTTCACACGCGACGCTGATGTCGATATGGCCGCTACCTTGTTTATGCATCAGACCGTGCCAGATGGCATTCTCCACATACGGCTGGATCAACAACGGCGGAATCTCCAGATACGCCAGTTCTACGCCAGACGCGCAGTGAATCTGAAAGCTGAACTTCTTCTCAAAGCGCAGCGACTCCAGCTCCAGGTATAGCTGTAAGGCGTTTAATTCATTTTCCAGGGTTACCCCCGGAGCATTGGAGTTTTGCAGAATGAGCCGGATCAGTTTCGAGAACTTGGAGAGATAGTCAGAGGCTGCTTCGGCTTCATTTTTCATGATGAAGCGGTTGATGGAATTGAGACTGTTGAAGATAAAGTGGGGATTCATCTGCGCCCTGAGCGCCTGCATCTCCATCTCCGACAGTTTTTTGCTGAACTGGGCTTTCTGTTCTACGTCTTTGGTTTTGCGAACTTCCTCCCGGCGAATCTGCTCGACGCGGTAGTGAAAACCCGTAGCAATCAGGCTCACGACAAGTGCAACAATCAGCGCCGTAAACCACCAGGTGCGCCACCAGGGCGGATGAATAATGAGCGTTACCGATGTTCCTTTTTCACTCCAGACGCCATCGCTATTGGAGCCTTTGACCCGGAAGGTGTAGGTGCCAGGCGCAATATCGGTGTAGGAGGCACTGCGTCGGGTACCGGAGTATACCCACTGGGGGTCAACTCCCTCCAATTGGTAAGCATATTGGTTCTTTTGTACGCTTCGGTAGCTCAGGGCCGCAAACTCAAACGAAAAGAAGTTCTCCTGGTAGCCTAGTTCAATGGGTCTGGTATCAACGGGATGAGGCTTATCAAACACGCTAAAACCGGTGATGTAAACAGGGGGAGCCGGAATGTTATCCCGAAGGCTGTCCGGGTAAAATACACTAAAGCCATTGTGGCCATGTAGTATAAGTTTCCCGTGTCTGTACTGCACACTACCGAAATGAAAATCATCCTCCCGTAAGCCGTCGCTTTCATCGAAATTACGGCAAACCTTAGTTGTTGTGTTGAACCGGCATAGCCCTCTATCGGTAGTGAGCCAGAGGTGACCGGCGGAGTCACCTGTCATTCCCCTGATTTGATTACTAGGCAGGCCATCGTGGGTAGTAAAGGCGGTAAAAAGTTGAGTTTTAGGATCAAAGCGATTGAGCCCGCCATGCTGCGTACCAATCCAGATGATACCGTGAGAATCCTCGTAAAAAGCCGAAATCAAGAGGTCGTTGAGGTGGCCGGCCGGGTGGGTCAGATTTGGGAGGTAACGGGTAAACTTGCCGGTAACCTGATTCAGCCGGCTGATCCCCATCCCCCCCACCCAAATATCACCCGTCCGGCTGGTCAGTAAGGCCCCGACCCCATTGTCTCCCAGGCTGGTACTATCTTTAGGATTATGACGATAGTGCGTAAATTTTCCCGTCTTTCGATCCAATGACGAAATGCCATTCCCGTCAATCCAGATCTTTCCGAAGATATCTTCCCGGATCAGCCAGAAAAAAGTACCAACCGGATAGCGGGTAAACCGCCCCGTCTGCCGGTCCAGGGCGTGCAGCGTTTCGCCGGCACCTACCCAAAGGATTCCGGTATGATCTTCGAGAATTGCATCACCAGTGATAAAATTATGGATCAGGCCGTGTGGGTCAGTTGGTCTGGCTTCATAGCGCGTTAGTTTATCCTGAACAGCATCGAACCGGTATAAACCGCCGGGACCGGGTGAATTGCTCAGCCAGATTACGCCCGACCGGTCTATATAAGCGGGTTCAATGTTATTTTCGGGTAACCGGGAATTGGTAGCATCCGGCATAAACTGGTAGGTACGGAATTGCAGGCCATGCTGCTCTACTTTAGTAATTCCTTTATTAGTGCCTACCCACAGGATGCCCGACCTATCTTTATATAAAGCATACACTTCATTGCCGCCAGGGCGGTTCGGTCCGGAAAAACGCTGAGGTGAGGTAAAAACCTCACCAGTTTGGGTATTAATGCACTGTAAACCAGCATCGGTACCCAGCCAGAGCATATTCCCTTCCTCCAACATAGCATTCTGATAGAAATGCCCTCCAGCCAGAGACTTGGTTTTAAAGGGGTAAAAAGCGATGATCTGTTGAGTAATCGGATTAAGTCGATACAAACCAATTTGGAAAACGCCAACCCACAATGTGCCGGCAGCATCTTTATAGACTGACTCGATAAGATGCGGGATAGAGGAATGTACGCTGGGCTGGGGTGGCTTCAGCCGGAAAAGAGTGAATTGCCCGGAACGCTCATCGAACCGATATAATCCATGTCTCGTGCCCAGCCACAACTGGCCGGAATTGTCTTTGCAAACCGACGATACCCACTCAAAATTGCCCCGAAACGGGTAAAATGTTACGTCACCCGTCTGCGGGTTAAATCGGTTCAGGCCATTTAACGCAGGAATCCAGAATACATCCTCCTGGTCTGCGAAAATTCCAAAATCTGTCTGAATGGGTTTATTGCCGGTAGCACGATTATGATAGTCGATGGTCCTGGCAGTCTGCGGGTCAAACCGTCTCAACCCTTTGTTGAGGGTGCTGACCCAAAACAGGCCATTACGGTCTTTATGAATATTCGTTATATGCGTGTAACCAGGTTTATTGTCCGGTTCTGGAGAACCGGGTTGACTCACGGTGAAGGTATAACCGTCAAATTTATTCAGACCATCCCGGGTTCCTACCCATAGAAAACCCTGAGCGTCCTGGTGAATCGCAGTAACAAAGTTATTGGAAAGGCCATCTCGTACCGACAGGCATTCAAAACGGGCTTCATCAGTTACATACAATCGGGCTTCAGTGTTCTGCCCCCATAGTACAGCCGGACAGCTTAGCAAGACCAGCAGGAGAACAGTCCTTAAAAGGTTCGTCCTCCGCTTAACCCGGTTTATATGCTTCAGACCGAACATCTTTTATACTGATAGTCAATACAATATAATGAAATCGAAACAGATTCTGGCAAAGAGCAGCTATAATCAGGATCTATACGCCGTTGTAGGTAAAAAGGAGTTGTACAGTTTTAACCTTCGCTGTATCTACCTCTTTGAAGTAGGCTAAGCCAGCCAGGCCCGCTGCGGCAACGCCATGCTCCGCAGCGGTGGGTGCCGCTTTCTCCGGGTTCACCGCTACTTCTGGCGTTCTTCCACTAAATTCATAATCCGATAGGCTAAGGCTCAAAAACTCCATCGTAAAAAAAGGCTCATTGGTTAACTCCAGAGCCGTATCGTTCTGCTTCAGGGTGTAATTGCCGGACGGACCGCTGGACGAGTATCGGCCATCTGCCCGGAAGGTAATATTATCGAGAAGAATCCCCACCGCCTGCCATTGCGTCCTGGTGAGGCTATACGTACTACCATTATCAACCCGAATAGTTACCGTGTTGAGGGTCCACTTACGAGCAATCAGTTTCTCCTGGGCGGTACGTTTAACCGGCATGGTATCATCCTCTTTGCTACAGCCCACCAACAGAGGTAATGCTGTCACGACCGCGAAAAACAGGAAACGTTTTATGTACGTAAAGAGCAGCGTGCCTGTTGCCGGAAACAGAGCAGAAGGGTTGGATGACGTTTTCATGGCGTTTGACCATTTGGTGATTTAGTCAAAGCTATCATCTCTTCCCACCTCAACCTATCGCCAATCTATAACTGGCGGGAACCAGTTTATAACTGCCTTATTTGAGTCCATACTTAACGAAGCGCCCATTACATCCTGCCCAGGGCCACCCGTCAAACCTTTAGGCCCCCCACCAGTTTCTTTACTATCACCAAAGACCAACGGCTATGAAAACAGAACGCAAAACCCCGCAGACCGAGGTAGATCCGCAACAGGGCATCGCCGGTGCCAGGGCGCAGTTTGGCCTCGGTAAAGACAATACCGAACTGGTGGGCTCACGGGTAGGACGCATCAATCCGGATAACTTTAGCAATGAAGGCCCAACGGCTGAGGACGATATGAATTCAGACGAACGCCTTGACGAAGAAGCCATCAACGATGATTTTAACGACAGCTACCGCGTAGGGGGCGACACCAGCCACGACCGGGATGATAATTATCAGCTAGGCAGTTCAACGGCGCGGACGAGTGGAGAATAGACCGCGTTCGACCAAACAAAATCAACTATGGAATCAAGAGACGAACGGTACGAACCGGGTGAAGACGAAAATCAGGGCCCACTCTCGGCCCTGGCCCGCACCGAACAGGTAGATCCCGAAATTGGCGAAGCCCAGGTGCCCCGCATGAGCCCCAACGAAATGCTGCGGCCAACCGCCCAGGATTTAGAAGTTGACAAACAGGAAACCAGCGCCGACGGCACCAACACTACTTTACAAAATGCCAAAACGGTAGCCAGCGGTGATGCCGACAATGCGGCTGGTAACCCAAATTATGAGGATGTGACGGGAGCTGCTAGTTGAATGTCAACTTCTCTATTTTTGCTTCAAACGCCCGGTGGATTAAACCCCGGGCGTTTGTTGTTCTGCCTTACAGGTAAACAGGGGTTTTTACGCTAAAATAATCCCTTATAAATCAATAGGTTCGTAAGACACTAACCCTGTTACTGCCATGGAAAAAGAGTTGGAATTTATGCGCCAGAACCATCCGGAGATTCTGGAAAAAGAACCGCCTTATATCATGATCCGGTTTAGTCCTGAGTTGAAGCTTGACTACAACGAAAAAGCTGCGCAGCAACTGGAAGCCCGGCAGTTCAGGCCCTGGGTTGACCTGCAAAGAGAGTTTCCCGGTATTAAGCTATCACCGCTGTATGCGGCTTTACCCCAGGACCAGTTGAATGCACTCATCAGAAAAGCCAGAGCGACAGACCCCACCTACAAACCCGGTCCTTTTTCTTCGTACTTCAAAGTTGACTACGACGATGCCCAACGGCTGACCGACATTGTAAAACGATTGAAGCGCTGGCGGGAAGCCGAAGATGTAACCATGTATGTGCCCGCTCCTGATCCGTTTGTTGATGCCACGAATGATCCCAGGGCCGTTGACCAAGTTTATCTGGATACGGCTCCCAACGGCATTGATGCCCGCTATGCCTGGGGATTTGTGGGGGGCGACGGACAGGGGCAGCGGGTCATCGATCTTGAGCGAGGCTGGACATTCGGTCATGAGGACCTGACAGCCCATGGCATTACACTCCTGCACGGCACGCTGCTGGATTCGAGCCGGAGCCATGGTACAGCTGTTTTTGGGGAGATTTGTGCGTCTGACAATACCTTAGGTTGCGTGGGAATCACCCCCAATGTAGCCAGTGTACGGGCCGTATCATTTCACGGCAGCACCCAGCAGGATGCCATCCTGGCCGCCATAGCCACTATGAATTTCGGTGATGTCTTGCTGCTGGAAGCTCAGAACTGGGTTCCCGGATTACCCAGTATGCTGGGGCCTATAGAAGTAACAGATGCCGTTTATGAAGTGCTCCGCTTGGCTACGGCTTTAGGAATAATCGTGGTAGAGGCCGGGGGAAACGGTACCAATAACGGCTCTACACCCCCGTTTGCTATGGATACGTATGTTGCGCCCGGCGGTAACGCGATCCTGAATCCTGGCGGGGTGGGATTTCGGGACTCGGGAGCCATCATTGTCTCAGCCTCTACGTCTGCCGCTCCGCATACCCGGATGCCCTGGGCTCCCCATGGGCAGCGCATAGACTGCTATGCCTGGGGAGAAAACATTAACACCTGTAGTTCCAACAGTAGCGGAGCTACCAATCTGTACCAAACAAGCTTTGGCGGTACCTCAGGAGCCTCACCCATCATTACGGGAGCCGCTTTGGCCGTTCAGGGGATCATAGAAGCGAGTTTCGGTTTCCGGTATAGTCCCAGACAGATGCGGGCGGTTTTGCGCAACCCCGCAACCGGTACGCCACCGGCCACTACCGAAACAACACAGATAAATGTAATGCCGAATCTGCGGCTTATCATTGACAATCAACTTAATATCACCCCTGACATTTATCTGCGTGACTTCGTTGGCGATACCGGCAATCCCCATACGGGCGCTATTTCGGCAAGCCCTGACATCATCGTTCGGTTAGCCGCAGAAGCCAATCCTCAGGCTGCGTTCGGTGAAGGCAGTGGTACCGAAAACACTAGTACGCTCGGTAGCACGGTAGAAGCCGGTCAGAACAATTTCATCTATGTACGCATGCGTAACCGGGGCGGCTCAAACGCCAACAATGTTCAGGCTACGGTATTCTGGTCAGAGGTAGCCTCACTGGTTACCCCGGACTTGTGGAACCTGGTTGGCACTACGACGCTGGCTTCGGTACCCAACGGCAACCAGCTGACGGTTTCAGACGCCATTACGTGGTCGGCAGCCGCCATACCGGCCACAGGTCACTACTGCTTCGTTGGGCTCGTCGGGAACGCACAGGATCCGGCGCCCGGTCCAGCAGACTTCATTGACTGGAACAACTTCAACAACTTCATTCGTAACAATAACAATGTTACCTGGCGAAACTTCAACGTTGTCGACGCAGAGCCTGCACCAGCGGCCGATCCGGCGGGATTCGTACCATTACCCTTCCTGCTGGTCGGTGCACCGGATAAAAATCGGGTGTTTGCGATTGAAATTGAAGGACGGTTGCCGGAAGGAGCCCGCTTGCTTTGGGAAATGCCTCTGGCATTATACCGGAAGGTCAAGCGATACCTGCCCAAAGCAGACCTGATTCAACGGGAGAAGGTAGTCCGTGCTTACCTGCACCCATACCAGGTAACCCGGCTCACCTCGATTGAGCTTCCGGCCAAATACCGGGCGAAGTGCCGTTTGTTGCTGCAAATTCCCAGGGAGCTTCGGCGTAAGACTTACCAGATAACCCTTCGACAGTTTTACCGTCAGCTACAGGTGGGGGGTATAACGTGGCAAACAGGTCGCAGACGCCTGGTCTAAACCGCATCGCACCCAGCCGGTCTCCCGGCTGGGTGCGATGCCTGGTTGAGCGTGATGAGACGGAATTTAACAATCAACTCATCACGTTTAGCCGCCGGGCAGCCCCGCCATCATTCTTCACCGCTATTTTCTCCAGCGTTTTCCAGCACTGATACAGGGCCCGCGGAACGTGGTAGCAGCCTTTCCATTTGCCTCCTTTCAGGGGTAATAATACTTCGCCCCGGCGATTGAGGTAGCCGTACCATTCACCGTACTCAGCGTCTTTAAAGTGCTGCCAGGTATAGTCATGTACTTTTTCGAACCAGCGCAGACAGGCTTCGTCGTTGGTCAGGCGGTAGCCTTTCAGGAGAGCAATCAGGGTTTCGACATGCACCCACCAGAGTTTCTGATCCCACTCCAGATGCTGCGACGGACGACCTTTAATGTCCATGAAGTAAAAGATGCCGCCGTAGGTGCTGTCCCAGCCATACTCCAGGTGTTTTAAGGTAAGATCCTTGGCGCGTTCGATCAGGGTTTGGTCGCCCAGCCGCTCGCCCAGATCCATAATAAACCACATGGCTTCGATCACGTGACCGGGATTGAGGTGCCGCCCTTCAAAGCTGTCGACAAACGAGCCGTCCGGGGCTACGTTCTCCAGAATCAAACCTGATTTTTCGTCGTAGAAAACATCCATCACCTCATGGATGCAGTCCTTGATAAGGGCATCCACCATTGCCGCGTCCAGCAGGTGTTCAATCTCCAGCGACAGGTTGCACAGGATCATGGGCAGGGCAAAGTTCTTCAGCGGCCGCGTGCCGGCCACGGCTTTGCTCCACTGACGCTTGGGGTTGGTCTGCCGATCCAGAATACTATTGAACGTGTTGTAGGCAATATCGGCGTGGCGCGGTTCGCTGGTGGCTTTGTAAAGCTGCCCGAATGCCATGGTGGCGAAGCAGTCGGAGAAGATGTTGTACGGGTGCACCAGCGGCCGGCCGTCGCGGGTCAGCGAGAAGTACCAGCTACCATCCTCAGCACGCCCGTGTTTCTCCATGAAGCTGGCACCGTGCAAGGCGAAGTCCAGCCATTCGGTATTTTGCTCCACCTGGTTGTACAGCATCGAGAATAGCCATACCTGCCGGCCCTGCAGCCACATGAACTTGTCAGTATCGAACACCGAGCCGTCGCGGTTGAGGCAGGTTAGGTAGCCGCCGTATTCGGCATCTTTGGAATGAGTCAGCCAGAAAGGAAGAACGTTGTTGAGCAACTCTTTTTTATATAGATCCAAATACTGATCAGCCGAATTCATAAGCAAGATGCGTTTTCTTTCCTAAGTTAGTAGGTAATCCGAACAACTTTACAAAAATATGTAAAATACTTTACTAAAAATTTTATTTAAGTTTGTTCAATCAAAAAAGTTGGCGTTTCTTGTACTGTTTCTAGTAGCCTGCTATATGCCTCGCAAACTATTGATTATTGCTCTGCTCATCCACGCACTGACACTTCAGGCACAGGTGAATTACACCTCCCGCGTGTTGCTGATCCCGCTGGACGACCGGCCGCCCTGCCTGCAGTTTCCGGTCCGGATGGGCCTGATCGGCGATGTAGACGTGGTGACGCCACCCCGTGAGATGCTGGGGCGGTTTACGCAGTATGGTCAATCCGACGAGATCATTCAGTGGCTCCGTGGGCAAAACCTCAGCCGGTTCGATGCGGCCATTCTGTCGCTGGATATGCTGGCGTACGGCGGACTGGTCGCTTCACGGGTACACGCCACCCCGGAAGCCGAAGCGTTACAGCGGGTGCAGATTGCGCGCGAACTACGCCGGAAAGCGCCCAACCTAAAAATGTACGGCTCCAGCGTGATTATGCGTCTGGCACCCACCTCCGACGGTAAAAATGAAGCCTATCGGGAGAAACTGGCGAAGTGGGCCGAGGTGTCACCGGATGCCGGTGAAGCCGCGTTAACGCAGAAACTGGAGAGCGATATTCCGGCAGCAGCGCTGGCAGACTACAAACAGGCCAGGGAGCGTAATCTCCGGATCAACCGGTACGCCGTTGACCTGGTGCGGGACAAGGTGTTCGACTACCTCATCGTATCGCAGGACGACGCCAAACCCAGAGGGGTACACGTCAAAGACCGCGAAACGCTTATTGATCTGGTAAAGACAAACAAGCTGACCGAGCAGGTGGCCGTGCAGCCCGGTGCCGACGAAGTATCTATGCTGCTGCTGGCCCGTGCTATGGCTGACAAATACAACTACCGGCCTAAAATCAAAGCCGTATATTCGTCGGAGGCAATGGCCAATAAAATCATGCCTTATGAAGACCGGCCGCTGCGCCAGACGGTCAGCTTCCACATCAGAGCCGTGGGTGCAACAGAAGTGACCAGCGAGCAGCAGGCCGATCTGCTGTACTACGTCTATGCCTCCCGGTTTGAGCCCGGCCGTGCCCAAAGCTTTGCCGAAGAAATTGCGAAAGTACCCGCGTCGAAAGGGCTGATTATCGCGGATATCGACCCTAAAGGCGATGTGCAGGGGGGTGATATACTCTTTACGGAAGCGCTGAAACAGCAATCCGTTTTTGCCCGGACCTACGGCTATGCCTGCTGGAACACCGCCGGTAACACCATCGGCACAGCGCTCCCGCACGGCATCATAGCCGGTATTTCCAAAACTGTTTTAAAAGCCAAACCGCCGGTCGTTGACCGCATGAACCGGGCCCAGACCTGGTTTATGCTGAACCGCCTACTGGACGATTATAGCTACCACTCCATCGTCCGCCCGAAAGCCCAACAACTGTGCCGGGAAAGGCAATGGAACAACTACCGGCTCACCGACGAGCAGAACCAGGCCATCGAAGCCTTTTGCCTGAAGGAACTCCAGCCCATTGCGCAGCAAACAGCTGCCGGTTTCTTCCCGAAAAGCAGCAAACAACGAGCCGAACTCACCAGCCTCACCTTCGACCTGCCCTGGAACCGTACCTTTGAAGCAGAGATTGATTTTGAGGTAAAACCTTAATCTTTTTCATGATAGCCATCGGTCTACTCCTCATCTTCCTGGTTTTTGCCACGCTGATGTTCATGCGGAAGGTTCCGGCGCTGCTGGCCTTACCCGCCATAGCGGTGCTGATTGCGGCCCTGGCCCGACTGCCGGGTACCGATATTCTGAACACGATTGTCGCCCAGGGTTCCATCAAACTGGCACCGGTATACGTGGCGGTGTTTGCGGGAGCTATGATGGGCCGGGTGCTGATTCAGACCGGCATTGCCGAAGAGATTATCAAGCGGGCTGCTGAGTTTGGGGGCGAACGGCCGCTGGTGGTTGCGTTCGGGCTGATGCTGGTCACGGTGGTGCTGTTTACGACCCTGCAGGGGTTAGGCGCTATCATTACTGTGGGGTCGCTGGTGCTGCCGATCATGATGAGCCTGGGTATTCCCCGTAAACTGGCCGGGGTGCTGTTCCTGCTGGCGTTTGCTACGGGGTTCATCTTCAACCCCATTCTGTTTACGCTGTACCGGCAGTTGCTGCAACTCCCCGAAAGCCAGCCGATGCCGGGTCAGGTGATGACATTTGCCTTTATTCTGCTGGGGCTGATGATGGTCGCCGTTGTAACATATGCGCTCATTGCCGCCCGCCGGTCGGGTGAAATGCTGCTGATGATAGCCACACCGGCCGAAGAAGCCGTCAAGCCGGAGCGGGGAAAGCGGGTGCCGCTCATTGCGCTGCTGACGCCGGTGGTGCCGCTGATTCTGTTTTTCGGCTTTAATGCATTTGGCATCAAGCTCGATTTTATTGCTGCGTTTATCATCGGTTCGCTGTTCGGCGTGATTACCACCAACTACCGCAATGCGGTGAAAACGGTAACGGCTTCGGCCATTAAAGGCATTGAAGATGGAGCCCCGGCCGCCATTCTGATGATGGGCATCGGTATGCTTCTGAACGCGCTGAATTTACAACCCATTAAAACGGCGCTGGAGCCGCTCATCGTATCGCTGCCGTTCAGCTCAGCGCTGTTCTATATCGCTTTCTTCGGACTGCTTTCCCCGCTGGCGCTTTACCGGGGACCGCTCAACATTTTCGGTATTGGGGTTGGCCTGTTCACCATTATGTTCGGAACGGGCGTGCTGCCCGCCATTGCGTTGCTGGCGGCTATCATGTGCGTGGTGCAGGTGCAGAATGTGTGTGACCCCACCAACACACATAATGTGTGGATTGCCAACTTTGTAGGTGTTCGGGTGGAAGATCTGACGAAGGAAACGCTACTGCCGACGGTGCTGGTGTGTGTAGTTGGCCTGATAATCTCGGCCCTGTTATTCCTGTGAGCATGAAAAAGCAAGTCAGAGTGGGCATCGATGTAGGCGGCACCTTTACCGATGTGGTAGTGGTCGACCATGCCAGCCGGGAGGTTATCTCGCAGCTCAAAGTACCTACCACCCACGACGCTACCGAGGGCGTGGCCCTGGGCATCATCAACGCCATCAACCGGGCGCTGTCTGAACTCAGCATCGACCCCGAAGACGTGGTGTTCATCGCCCACTCCACCACCCAGGCGACCAACGCGCTGCTCGAAGGGGATGTGGCTAAAGTCGGCATTATCGGCATCGGCAATGGTGTGGAAGGGCTGAAAGCCAAAATTGACACCCATATTCCGGCCATCGAACTGGCTCCTAACCGCTTCCTGAACGCGGAACACGTTTTTCTGTCGAACCGCAACCTCAGCGAGACAGTTCTGGATACTCAACTGGCTGATTTCCGCCGGAAGGGTGTCGAAGTTGTGGTAACGTCCGAAGCGTTTGGGGTGGATAATGCCGACAATGAGACGCACATCAGCGATAAAGCCCGCCAACTGGGTTTTCTGGCCACCAGCGGCCATGAGGTATCGACCCTCTACGGCCTGCGTACCCGCACCCGCACGGCGGTGATTAACGGGGCGATTCTGCCCAAGATGATTCACACGGCTACTATGACGGATGCGTGCGTGAAGAAGTCCGGCATTACGGCCCCGCTGATGATTATGCGCTCCGACGGTGGCGTGATGAGCGTTGAAGAAGTTCACCGGCGACCGATTATGACCATGCTCTCCGGCCCCGCAGCGGGTATTGCGGGTGCGCTGATGCACGAGCGGGTATCCGACGGGATCTTCATCGAAGTTGGCGGCACCAGTGCGGATATTTCGGTGATTCGCGACGGGCAGCCCCAGACCAAAGCCGCCCGCGTGGGTGGTCACCGGACGTACCTGAACACGCTTGATGTACGCACCCTGGCCATTGCCGGCGGCAGCATGATTCGCGAGGCTAACGGCAAAATCGTGGACGTAGGCTCCCGGTCGGCCCACATCGCCGGACTGCATTATGCCTGCTTCCAACCGGCTGAAATCTTTGAGAATGCCAGACTGGTGCATCTTCGCCCTACTGAAAAAGACGCCGACGATTACACCGCCATCGAAACCACCAGCGGCAAACGCTTTTCCCTGACTCCCACCTGCGCGGCCAACCTGCTGGGCATTATTCCCGATACCGCTTTTGCCAAAGGCAATGCCGATGCCGCCCGGCTGGCGTTTAAACCGCTGGCCGATAAGATTGGCAAGACGGTAGAAGAAGCCGCCCGTGAGGTGCTGGACATCTCGTGCCGAAAAGTAGCAAAACAAATCGACGAACTCATTGCCGAATACCACCTCGACCGGGACACCGTCGAACTGATCGGCGGGGGTGGCGGAGCGGCTTCGCTGGTGCTGTATACCGGCGAACTGATGAAACTCCCCGCCCGGCTCGCCAGAAAGGCGGAGGTCATCTCCACCATCGGCGTAGCCCTGGCGATGGTGCGTGATACGGTGGAGCGTAACATTGTTGACCCGACACCCGATGATATTCTGGCGGTGCGTCGGGAAGCAGCCGAAGCGGTTATCAAAATTGGCGCTTTGCCCGAAACGGTCGAGGTGCAGATGGAAGTAGATACCCGGCGGAATCTGGTGCGGGCGACGGCCTTTGGCACCACCGAACTCAAGAAGGACGACAGCAACGCAAAAATTTTCACCTTTCAGGACTGCAAAGCCTCGGCCGCCCGCTCTATGCAAACACCTGCTGAAAACGTCCGGCTGCTGGGCGAAACAGGTCCGTTATACGTTTTCGGTGCCGAACGCATCAGCAAAACGTTCTTTGGACTTTTTCAGTCGAAACAACTGGCGGTGCGGATCACCGACCGAACGGGGGTAGTACGACTCCAGCGCAACCACGCGCATGTGTACGCGACCCGGATTGCCGAAGCGTTGCCGCAACTGGAACGAGTGATACTCGACTTAACGGATTTTGGGGATGCCGGCCGGAGTCTGCCCGATATTCATTTGCTGGTCGGTGCCCGCATTATCAACCTGTCGGGGCTGGCCGACCTCGAACAGGCACTGGCCCTGGCGGCTACCGAACTGGAGAATAGAGCCGGTGACGAGCACATTGTGATTCTGGCGGAAGATAAAAAGTGAAAGAGCGAGAGAGCGAAAGAGTGGGGCTAGCAACTATTCAACCAATGACTGATATACTAATTGTAGGTGGTGGCGTGGGTGGCTGCGCCTGTGCGCTGGCGGCCTGCAACGCTGGCTTGACTGTGATAATGACGGAAGAATCCGACTGGATTGGCGGTCAGTTTACTACACAGGCCACCCCGCCTGACGAACACGGCTGGATTGAACGCTTTGGCTGCACCCAGACCTACCGAACCTTTCGGGAGCGGGTACGGCAGTACTACCGAACCAATTACCCGCTCAAACCAGAAGCGCTGACAAACCCCGTGCTGAATCCGGGTAATGGCTGGGTGTCGCCGTTGTGCGCCGAACCAAAGGTATTTTTACACGTGCTGAAAGATATGCTCCAGCCGCACGTCCAGAACCATAAGCTGACTATCCTCACCAAACACATCCCGGTTGCTGCTGATTCTACCGGCAATACGGTACATGCCATTACCCTGCAAAACACCCGAACCAGCGAACCCACCACGATTACCGCCCGGTATTTCGTAGACGCCACCGAACTCGGCGATCTGCTGCCCCTGACCGGAACCGAATATGTCACCGGCTCCGAAAGCCAGGCCGATACCGGTGAACCCAGCGCCAAACCTATAGCCAACCCGGCCAATTCGCAGGCATTTTCGGTATGCTTCGCCATAAGCTACCACGAAGGCGAAGACTGGACCATTGACCGGCCTAAAAATTACGACTTCTGGCGGGAATTTACGCCCAGTCTCTCCCCTGCCTGGGTCGGGCGGCTGTTGAGCATGTCAGGTATTAGTCCACGCACCATGCAACCCGTGCAGTATACCTTTAAGCCCCACAACGAACCCAACAAAGCCTTTGCGGGTCTGTGGACATACCGCCGGATTCTCCATAAAGACCTGTTTAAGGATGGCGCGTTCGATTCCGACATTACGCTGGTGAATTACCCGCAGATTGACTACCTGCTGGGCGATTTGTGCAATGCCTCCGCCGAGGAAAAGGAGCGGCTGATTGCAAAAGCCAAAGAGCAGAGCCTATCGTTTCTGTACTACCTGCAAACCGAACTGGGTTTCAAAGGGCTGAAGCTGCGAGCGGATGTGGTGGGTACGGAAGACGGACTCGCCAAACGGCCATACATCCGGGAGTCGCGTCGCATTAAGGCGGAATTTACCATCAAAGAGCAGCATGTCTCGGCCCAATACCGGCCGGGGCAGATCCTGGCGGAGCCGTTTCCGGACTCAGTAGGCATCGGCTTTTACCGGATTGACCTGCACCCGAGCGTTGGCGGGGATAATTACGTAGACGTAGAAAGCCTGCCGTTTCAGATTCCGCTGGGCGCGCTGATTCCTAAGCGGGTTGACAACCTGTTGCCGGTTTGTAAAAACATCGGCACTACGCATATCACCAACGGCTGTTACCGGCTCCACCCGATCGAGTGGAACATTGGCGAATCGGTCGGTAACCTGCTGGCGTTTTGTCTGGGAGAAGACCTCCGTCCGAGGGCCGTCAGAAATGACCGTACGTTACTCCAGCATTTTCAGCAACTGCTTATCGACAAAGGGGTAGAAATAGCGTGGCCCGACGATATAAAGTTAGAAGAAGGCGACCCGCATATTCACGCCATGTGAACGGATTGGGGACGGTTCGCCGATGCGATTTATGAATTCGAATTTGGGATTTTGTCCGAGGCTACCTCGACTACCATTCTATCGAACTTGAGTGTATGAACGGGAAGGAACTGGCGCAACAGGTAATCGAACGCTACGGCACCAGCGATGCATTTGCCCTTGTTGAACGGGCAGGTATATCGCTGAGCTACGGCCGGTGGCATCCAGTAACGCTGGGTGAATATGATAAAAAGACCCGAAGCATCTGCATCAACCTGAACGCGGCTATTGACAAAGAATTGATTATCGCCCACGAGTTGGGGCATTACTTTGCCGCCGACCTGCCGGGACAGCGGAGCCGGGCCGAAGAAGAACAGATAGCTGAAGACTTTGCGGCCGAACTCAAGGCTCAAAGACCTTCTCCATAACCAGGGCGTAGGCCCCCAGCATCTCGGCCTTTTCGCCTAAGGGCGATACCTGAACGTCACAATCGGCCATCAACTGGGGTAAACTGTGCAGGCTCATGCCCCGGATAATCGGGTACTTCAGGTACTCACCCACTTCGCTGAACCGCCCACCCAGAATCAGCAGCTCCGGATTCAATACCTGAATCAGCAGCGACAGGGCCTTGCCTAACTGCTCCCCTACCTCCGACAGCAGTTCATTGACCAGCCGGTCGCCCTGCTTCGACAGCACCATGAGTTCGCGATAACTCAGCGCCTTGCCGGTCTTTTCCTGATAAGCCTCCTCCACAGAAGCGCCCGACACAACCGTCGACAAACAACCTTTTTTGCCACAGATGCAGAGTTTGTCGTTATCGAAAAAGGAGATGTGACCAAACTCCCCGGCGAACCCGGAGTGCCCGTTATGAATCTGTCCGTTCGAGATTAAGCCAACCGCCAGCCCCCGGCTCAGGTTGACATACACGACATCCTGCTTGCCACGGGCCAGCCCGAACGTCTGCTCGCCCAGCGTCATGAAGTGGGTATCGTTGTCAATGAAAACCGGGTAGTTCCACTGCGCTTCCAGCAGTTTGGTGAGTGGCTGGTCGAAGTTCAGAAACGAGTAGCTGATGCCTCTGTCCCGATTTACCCTGCCGGTGATACCAATCCCTACGCCCAGGATTTTCTCGTCGGCAATGCCTTTGGAATTTATCAGCGCCGGCACCGTCCGCACCAGAAAATCGAACGCATCTTCCCGCTTGCTGATATCGAAATTATCCGTCTCATAATCGTAGATTACCTCGTGGTTGAGGTTGATAATGCTCATCCGGAACGACTTCAGCAGCAACTCTACCCCCACAATGTAGCCCTGCTCCGGATTCAGGCGGTAGACGGTCGGACGGCGGCCGCCGGAAGACTCTTTCTTGCCGGACTCAATGAGAATATTCCGGTCCAGCAGGTCGTTGATAAACTTGATGGTAGTGGGCAGACTCAGGCCGGAGAACTCCCGAATTTCGGGCATAGTCTTGCCTTTTTCGCGCAGCAGAAACTGAATTATTTTTCGGGTTTGCAGACTCTGATGTGTGCCCACATCCATATTGTCGATAAACGCTCTCATCTTTACCGTTTTTAAACTACCCGCTCGGCTCCTTTCCAGATACCTTCGTCGTACTGAATACCCAGGCCGGGAGTGTTTGGGATTGTCATTTTTCCGTTCTGCACCTGAATGGCGGGCGAATACCAGGAAGCCGGTTTTTCGCCGGGATTATACACGAACTCCTGCAGGCCGTACAGATTTGTGGCCAAGGCCGCTACCTGCCAGAACGGCCCGATCAGCGGGTCCGCTTTTGGGGTATGCGGGGCAAACTGCTTGCCATGCTGCCGCACAATCTCAGCTACCTGCAACGTCCGCAGTATACCACCATTGTAATACAGATCCGGCTGGTAGAGGTCATATACGCCGGTGCGGGACAGTCGTTCAAAACGGTACAAGCTGCTGTCCTGCTCGCCACCGGCCAGCATGATTTTGGTCAGCGCCTGATTCACCTGGCGCATGCCGTCTTCGTCTTCAAAGCTGCACGGCTCCTCAAAAATAGCCACGCCGTAACTTTCCAGAAACTTACCCGCTTCGATGCCTTCTTTGGTAGAGAATGAGCCGTTACCGTCGGCGTAAATAATTGCCGCATCGCCCAGCGTTTTGCGGACCAGCGGCACAAACTGCCGGGTCCGGCGGTCATCCTCCGGCGTATTCTGCATACGACCACCCACTTTAATCTTTACCCCTCTGGCACCGGTAGCCACTAGTTTTTCCGCCAGCCGGTTCACAACACCCCCTACCAGTTCTCCTCCCCGGTAAAAATCAGATATGTATACTTCGTATTCATTCCGTATGGGCTTACCAAGTAGAGCATATACCGGTTTTCGGGTCAGTTGCCCCAACAGGTCCCAAGTAGCAATTTCGACCGAGCCGATGCTGTTCCAGAGCGGCATACCGGCGTATTTGTAATTGCTGTTGAGCCGGTAAGCATTATCCACCAACTGCGGCAGGTCGCGGGCATCTTTCCCTAAAAAGTGGGGCAGTACCAGCCCCTTCAGCAGCGACGTCAGGTTCGGCATCCGATCGTTGCACTGGGTGATACCCTTCGCCCCGTCTTCTGCCGTAACCACCAGCAACATACGCCCCTGGGTTTTCAGTAGCTCTACGGATCGGATCGATACCGGATTCGGTAAGGCTTTCCTGAGGTCTGGTAAGGGCCAGTTGGGAAACGGGTCCGGAGCGGCTGAACCCAGGATGCGATTATCGGCTTCGGCCATGGGTGAGGTAAAGGCCAGGGTCGCTACGCCGGTCAGGGTTTTCAGGAAATGATGTCGGTTCATCGGTTCAGGAAGCTACTACACGTGCGGCAGGCAAGTAAGCATTTTCCTGTTAAGATTCTAAATGCCGGCTATGTAAATAAAAGCCCAGCCACCCTTCGGCAGCCAGGCTATAATTCGTTTTTCATTATACAGTATTCACACTCCCCTATTCCCACTCAATGGTAGCGGGCGGTTTGGAGGAAATATCGTACACGACGCGGTTAACACCCTTGACCTTGTTGATGATCTCGTTGGAGATGTCGGCCAGGAATTCATACGGCAGGTGCGCCCAGTCGGCGGTCATGCCGTCGACACTGGTTACGGCCCGGAGCGCTACGACGCGTTCGTACGTACGCTCGTCGCCCATAACCCCCACCGACTGAATCGGCAGCAGCATGGCCCCGGCCTGCCAGACCTGATCGTACAGGTCGTATTTCTTCAGGCCGTTGATAAACAGCGCATCCACCTCCTGCAGAATGGCTACTTTCTCCGGCGTAATATCGCCCAGGATACGAATGGCCAGGCCCGGTCCGGGGAACGGGTGGCGTTTCAGGATGTTATCCGGTATCTCCAGCGTGCGGCCGACAGCCCGTACCTCATCTTTAAAGAGCGTATTCAGCGGTTCCACCACTTTCAATTTCATGAAGTCGGGCAGACCGCCTACGTTGTGGTGGGATTTGATGGTGGCCGACGGCCCCTTCACCGATACCGATTCAATCACATCCGGGTAGATGGTACCCTGCCCCAACCAGCCGACGCCTTCAATCAGGTGCGCTTCGTGGTCGAATACGTCGATGAACGTTTTGCCGATGGCTTTGCGCTTGGCTTCCGGATCGGTCAGGCCGGCGAGGGCGGTGTAGAATTGCTCTTTGGCGTCGACGCCTTTGACATTCAGGCCGAGGTGCTTGTAGGATTCCAGAACGCCCTCAAACTCATCTTTCCGCAAGACGCCGTTATCCACAAAAATGCAGTAGAGGTTGCTGCCGATGGCCCGGTGAATGAGCGTAGCCGCCACCGATGAATCGACCCCGCCGGACAAGCCCATAACAACCTTATCATTACCCAGTTTTTCTTTCAACTGCGCAATGGTCGACTCCACAAACGACGCTGACGTCCAGTTCTGCGAACAGCCACAAATATCGACCACAAAGTTTTTGAGCAGCATCTTACCCTGCAGCGAATGCGTTACCTCCGGGTGGAACTGAATGCCGTAGGTTTCCTCACCCGCTACCTGGAAAGCAGCCACCTGAACCGTTTCCGTGGAGGCAATGATCTGGAAGTTGTCGGGGACACTGGTAATGGTATCGCCATGCGACATCCAGACCTGCGTATGCACATCCAACTCTTTCAACAAGGGGTTTTCGGTATGAACGGTACTGAGTTTAGCCCGGCCGTATTCCCGGATGGACGAAGGCTGCACCTCTCCCCCGCTGGTATGGGCTAGTAGCTGAGCGCCGTAGCAGACACCTAATAGCGGCATCTTGTGCCGGAAAGCGGCCAGATGCACTATCGGCGAATCGGCGTCCCGTACGGAACACGGGCTTCCGGACAAAATGACACCTTTGATGTCGGGGGTAATTTTGGGGATATGATTATAGGGGTGAATCTCACAGTAGACGTTCAGTTCGCGCACCCGGCGGGCAATCAGTTGGGTATACTGCGAACCAAAGTCCAGAATCAGGATTTGTTCAGTGGCCATGGTACGTATCTAAAATGCAAAATTATAGCATTTTAGATACGTACCCAAAAAGTCTCTGCGCTCTGAACAATTTTGTGTTTAAATAAGGGCGGGCGAATTGGATTTTACTCGTACACCTCAGCAACCTGCGAGCACTCTAAATAGTAAATATTCTGGTCAAAATCAAACGAAACATCTTCGTCGGCCAGCACATGCGCATTCACCGGCGATATTTCGTAAAAATCGTACATAAACGGGTCATCCTGAGGCACGTCGAACCAGTAAATATACTCATGCAGAGCAAAATTCTGGAGCGTGAAGTACGTTATAAATTCCTCAGTATCCTTATCAAATACGGTGACAACACGGCGAACCGCGTACTCTCTGACATTTGTGTTCATGGTTAGATTAACAGGTACAAGTTACATCATATTTTCACTTAAAAACCAAGAAACATTAACTTTCTGCACAAATATAGTAACACGTTTGAATTGTAAAATAGCCGGAAAAAATCTCCGGCTATACATGACAAAAAATTATTGATACAGTAAGTATTTCTTTCTAAGCGTCTTGTACTGGCCCAGTTCCGGCTCCCAGCTTTTTCGGATATTAGCCTCCGAAAGCCCTCCTTTTATCTGATAACGCAACTGATCACTACCCGCCAGCCGGTCAATGCCATTGTTCTTCAGAAAGAACGCTTCCTTATCGGATGCCTTCTGATAAAAGTCAATCAGGTACTTTAACGTGATTCTGTCTTTTGGCGGCTCGATCTGCGACATATCCATGCCATAGCACTGCTTGCCTTCCTGCGGAGGGTTCATCGCACCCGGCTTATCCACCGGTGTGAACGTGTACGTGCCAAAATTCGGGTCAGGGCCTCCAATCACCTGAAACTGCTTGTCGGTACCCCGCCCTACGCTGACAACCGTGCCCTCAAAGAAACAGAGTGACGGATACCACAGGACCGCTTTCTGGTTGGGCAGGTTCGGCGACGGCTTCATGGGCAGGGTGTACGGTGTCTGGTGGGTATACCCTTGCAAGGGAATCACCGTCAGATTGGGCTGCACCCCATTTTTCAGCCATTTCTCGCCATTGATCATTTTGGCCAGTTCGCCAATGGTCAGGCCATGTGCCACCGGTATCCTGTGCATCCCCACAAACGACCTGAACTTAGGGTCCAGCACGGGCCCATCCACAATATGGCCGTTTGGATTAGGCCGGTCCAGAATCAGGATGGGCTTATTGTTTTCGGCGCAGGCCTCCATGGCGTAGTGCATGGTGCTGATATACGTATAAAAGCGCGTACCCACATCCTGAATATCGAAGATGACGATGTCCAGCGAATCCAGTTGGGCCGCTGCGGGCTTGTAATTGCTGCCGTAGAGAGAAATGATGCTGACGCCGGATCGCGGATCGCGGCTGTTGCTAATCTTCTCGCCATCGGTGGCCTTACCCCTAAATCCATGTTCCGGCGCAAAAATAGACTTCACGGTTACCCCCTGGGCCAGCAGGGTATCCACTAAATGGGTATACCCACCGTTCTTATTACGAACGATCGACGTATGATTGACAACCATCCCTACCCGCTTGCCCTGCAGCAGGGGCAGGTAGGCCGAAAACTGCTCGGCACCGAGTTGAAGCGGCTCATTGGTGACCGACTGGGCGGCAGGAGCCTGATTCTGGCCAGGCTTTTTATTGGACTGGGCGGTACAGTTCAGGCAGCCCATTAAGGCCAGGCCCAGCACGAAAAGAGATTTCACTTGCATAGAAAAGATTGTTCGGTTGCTAAATAAGGCATTATTTTGTTCCACCACAAAACGCCCAGTCGGCTTGAACGTCCCATTTTTTCTGGCCCGGCGCATTCGCCACGCGCCAATGGCCAGTTTTTCGGCTACCGTTACTAAAGTTGGCATTGCCAGTATTGCCGTCGGTCTGGCGGTGATGATCATTGCTTTTGCGGTACTTTTTGGTTTTAAACGTACCATTCAGCAAAAGATTTTCCTATTCGGGGCGCATATGCAGGTCTCTAAATTTACGCTGAACCTGTCCTACGAAGAACCGCCTCTGTTTCTGCGCACCAATTTGTATAATATTGCCGAACAGATTCCGGGAGTAAGGCACATTCAGGCCGTTTCGCTCAAAGCAGGTATCCTGAAAACCCCCGACGAGTTGGCCGGGGCCGTCCTGAAAGGCGTTGATAAGGATTACGACTGGGCCCTGTTCCGCGAAAGCATCATCGCCGGTAAAGTACCTGCCGTGGCCCCCGACAGCGGCTACTCCACCGAAATCCTGATAAGCAAACGCATGGCCGACCAGCTACAACTTAAAGTAGGCGGGAGCGTACCCATGTATTTTATCGGCAACCAGCTCCGCGCCCGCAAACTAAACGTGGTGGGTATCTACGAAACGGGTCTGGAAGAGTTCGATAACACCATCGTGCTGGGTGACATCCGGCTGATACAGCGGCTCAACAACTGGGGGGCTGATTCTGTAGGCCGCTACGAGGTTTTCGTCAGTGACTTCGACCAGCTGGACGCGACTACGCGCCGGGTGTTCGACGCCATGTCGCCGGATATGCGGCTGTTGAAAGTGACTGACCAGTATCGACCACTATTCGACTGGATGGTGCTGCTCGACCGCAACATGGTCGTTTTTCTCGTGCTGATCGTCTTCGTTTCCAGCTTCAATATGGTATCGGTGCTGCTGGTACTGATGATGGAACGGACGCCCATGATTGGCCTGCTGAAAGCCCTGGGCGGCAATAATAAACTACTCCGACAAATCTTTTTCTACGTCGGCCTGAACATGATCGTGTGGGGCTTATTAATCGGCAACGTTGTGGGTATTGGCCTGTGCTGGCTGCAGGATACCTATCAGCTGATTCCGCTCGACCCCCGCAATTATTACATGAGCTACGTTCCCATCGAGTGGGACTGGACCGTTATCGTCTTACTGAACATCGCCACAATTATCCTCATCGCAGCTGTGCTCTGGATACCCACTCTGGTCATCAACCGCATTCAGCCGGTACGGGCGCTGGTCTTTAAGAAGTAACCTGACCCAGGACACAACAGATTGGAACTGGATTTTACAGCATTTTAAGGATTAATAGGATTATCTTTGTGCTGCTTTGTTATATACTCAGCGAACAATACACTTCATCCGGTTAATCGTTTAAATCTGTTATAATTTTGGTTCAGACAGTAGTAACCCCATACCAGCCCAAGTACAAAATCCGCATCGTCACGGCAGCCTCTTTGTTTGACGGGCATGATGCGGCCATCAACCTTATGCGCCGGATCATGCAGGCATCCGGCGCCGAGGTCATCCACCTGGGGCATAATCGCTCCGTGTCCGAAATCGTCGACTGCGCCATTCAGGAAGATGTGCAGGGGATTGCCGTTACCAGCTACCAGGGCGGGCATCTGGAATTCTTCAAATACATGTACGACCTGCTAAAGGAGCGCGGAGCGGGTCATATTAAGATCTTCGGTGGCGGTGGCGGTACCATTCTGCCGACCGAAATTGACGACCTCCACGCCTACGGCATTACCCGCATCTACTCGCCCGACGACGGCCGCGCCATGGGTCTGCAGGGTATGATCAACGACCTGCTCGAAAAATGCGACTTCCCGACCCGGCTTGAGGACGGTTGGCCGCTGCCACTGAACGGCCAGTTAAAAAAGCTTCCCGTAACCAAAGACACCAACCTGATCGCCCGGCTGATTTCGGTAGCCGAGAACGACCCGGAGCAGTTCAGCCAGCCAAACCTGCCAGCTTCGCAGGCTAACCAAACTGCCCAGACGCCCGTTCTGGGTATTACTGGCACAGGCGGAGCCGGTAAGTCGTCGCTGGTGGATGAGCTGGTGCTGCGGTTCCTGCGGCACTTTCCGGAAAAGACCCTTGCTATTATTTCTGTAGATCCGTCGAAGCGCAAAACGGGCGGGGCCCTGCTGGGCGACCGTATCCGGATGAACGCGATTAACGACAAACGGGTATACATGCGGTCGCTGGCAACGCGGCAGTCGAACCTGGCGCTGAGCCGCCACGTGCAGGACGCCATTAATGTCTGCAAAGCCGCGCATTTCGACCTGATCATTGTGGAGACATCGGGTATTGGTCAGTCGGATACGGAGATTACCGAACATTCGGATGTCAGCCTGTACGTGATGACGGCCGAATACGGAGCCGCCACGCAGTTGGAGAAAATCGACATGCTCGATTTTGCCGACATCATTGCCATCAATAAATTCGACAAACGCGGTTCGCTGGATGCGCTGCGGGATGTACGGAAACAGTACCGTCGGAACAACGGAGCTACCAACCCGGCGTTGTGGGAAATACCCGACGAGCAACTGCCTATTTTCGGCACCATTGCGGCCCAGTTCAACGATGCGGGGATGAATGCCCTATTTACGAACGTGGTAGCGAAGCTGGCCGAAATTGACGACCGCCTGCAACTACCCGCCGACGCTATCCATCAGACCACAACCAGTTCCAAACCCAGTATCATTCCGGCTGACCGGGTACGATACCTGGCCGAGATCGTGGAAAGCAGCCGCCGGTACGCCGACTTTGTGAACGAACAGGCGGCCCTGGCCCGGCAACTGTACCAGCTTAAGGGTACCATCGACCTGCTGAAAAAAGCGCCCCAGCCAACGGAGGGGGAAGCTTCTTCAACGAAAGACACCGGATTGGCGGGTAACCTGCAATCGATTTACAACGACCTTGAGAGCCGGTTGCACCCCGATTGCCGGCAACTCCTGCTACAATGGCCGGAGATGCAAAAACGATATACCGCTGACAATTACCAGTACAAGGTCCGGGACAAAGTCATTGAGCAGCCGCTCTATACCGAAACCCTGTCTCACCTCCGCGTACCCAAGGTCAGTCTGCCGAAATACAGCGACTGGGGCGATATTCTGCGGTGGCTGCTGACCGAAAACGTGCCGGGTGAGTTCCCGTACGCGGCTGGCGTATTTCCGCTCAAGCGCGAGGGTGAGGACCCCACGCGCATGTTTGCCGGTGAAGGCGGCCCCGAGCGTACCAACCGCCGGTTTCATTACGTTTCCAAGGGCATGCCGGCCAAGCGACTCTCCACCGCTTTCGACTCGGTTACCCTCTATGGCGAAGACCCGGATTACCGGCCGGACATTTTCGGCAAAGTAGGCAATTCCGGCGTTAGCATCTGCACGCTCGACGACGCCAAGAAGCTCTACAGCGGCTTTAACCTCTGCGACCCGGCTACCTCGGTCTCTATGACCATCAACGGCCCGGCCCCCATGCTGCTCGGCTTCTTCCTGAACACGGCTATCGATCAGCAGTGTGAACTTTGGCTGCGCCAGCAGGGGGATGTAGACCAGAATGTAATTCCGGGCAACGAAGTTGAAGCAGACAACCAAAATCCAATCGCCCAGCGACCCGGTCCGGCCTACAACGGCCCCCTCCCCGACGGCAACGACGGCCTGGGTCTGATGCTGCTGGGAACGACCGGCGACAAGGTGCTGCCCAAAGAAGTTTATGAGAAAATCAAGGCCGACACCCTCCGACGCGTTCGGGGTACGGTACAGGCGGATATTCTGAAAGAGGATCAGGCGCAGAATACCTGCATTTTCTCGACCGAGTTTGCGCTGCGGATGATGGGCGATATTCAGGAGTACTTCACCCATAACCAGGTCCGCAACTTCTACTCCGTATCCATCTCCGGCTATCACATTGCCGAAGCGGGGGCCAATCCGATTTCGCAGTTGGCCTTTACGCTGGCCAACGGCTTTACGTTTGTGGAATACTACCTAAGCCGGGGTATGCACATCGACGACTTTGCACCAAACCTGTCGTTCTTCTTTTCGAACGGTATGGACCCGGAATACACCGTTATGGGCCGGGTCGCCCGGCGCATCTGGGCCAAAGCGATGAAACATTTATACAAGGGCAATGACCGGTCGCAGAAGCTGAAGTACCATATCCAGACGTCGGGCCGGAGTCTGCACGCGCAGGAGATCGCTTTTAACGACATCCGTACCACGCTCCAGGCGTTACTGGCAATCTACGATAACTGCAACTCGCTGCACACCAATGCCTACGATGAAGCCATTACCACCCCCACCGAAGAATCGGTACGGCGGGCGATGGCCATTCAGCTCATCATTAACCGGGAGTTTGGTCTGACCAAAAACGAAAACCCGCTGCAGGGCTCGTTTGTGGTCGAGGAACTGACCGAACTGGTCGAGCAGGCCGTGTACCAGGAGTTCATTAACCTCAACGAGCGCGGAGGGGTATTGGGGGCGATGGAGCGCATGTACCAGCGGAACAAGATTCAGGAAGAGTCGATGTACTACGAGATGCTGAAGCACAATGGCTCGTTACCCATTATCGGCGTCAATACCTTCCTGGACCCCAAAGGCTCACCGACGATTGTGCCGGAAGAGGTTATCCGTTCCACCGACGAAGAAAAACAATACGCCGTTGAGTCGTGCCGGGCGTTTCAGGAGCGCCACCGCACCGAAGCGGAGATGGCGCTGAAACACCTGCAGGAAACGGCGCTGGCCAACGGCAACCTTTTCGAGAGTTTGATGGAAGCAACCAAGGTCTGTTCGCTTGGGCAGTTGTCCAACGCGCTCTACGCTGTAGGTGGGCAGTACCGGCGGAACATGTAACTATTGGTGTGAGCCCGGCCGCTCACCCAATACGGTGGTGGGGTGAACCAATACCCCACTACCGTTGCTTAATCCGGTTTGGCGTGCCGCATTTCCAGCCCAACAGCTCTGGGCTTGAAGCCCGGCCATACGCCGTCGGTCACCTTTTCGGGAACATCCAGGTATTTCCGGTTGTCCTGGCCTTTCAGGTGCCAGCCCAGAAAGGCCGTCACGAAATGCTGATTGATGTTGTTGATCCGTCGCTCATTCCAGCCCGGCTCCGCATAATGCATGTATTCGTTCAGGGGAAGGCCGGGCTTTAGTATGGCCGCAACCGGGGCATTCGGGGCCACGTTGTGCCGGGCATTCACGTAGGTGAGCATGTATCGGTCGGCATTGACGGCGCCCTCATAGATCAACTTTATGCCTTTGTCGTACCCAGACACATCATCTTTGCCCCCGGCGATAAACAGTGTCGGCAGGCGAAGTCCTTTAAGGCCTTCGGCATCCCATACCCCACGTTCCATACCCCAGGGCGCAAAGGCAATGATGGCTTTAATCCGGGTATCGACAGGAGCCTTCAGAGCAGGAGAGCCGGCGGCCCGTAGCCTGAGGGTATCACTGCCACCGGCCAGTTGTTTGAACAAACTGACCGCCTGCGGACTGTAGCCGGCTCCTCCAACGTTCAGCACGCCATAACCGCCCATGGAGTAGCCAATCAGCGCCGTCCGGCTGGCATCGCATAAACCAGCCAGAAACGAAGGACTGCCTTTAGCACTCAGCCGGGCCATTTCGTTCAGCACGAACAGGTCGTCAAGCGGTCGGTTCAGCAGGGTACTGCTAAAACTGGCCACATCGCGGTACGTCGATTCGGTATGGTCAATTGCCACAACGACGTAGCCCTTGGAGGCCAGATTTTCGGTCAGGTATGTCATCAGATAGCGCGACCCAGGATAACCGTGCGAGACGATAACCAGCGGGAAGGGTCCACTCTGCACGTCCGGCCCGGCATCGCGCAAAGCCCGGCCCGCAAACGTATACGGCACTACAGGTCGCTGCGGATTGTTAGCCAGCCCCATCACCTGCTCGTACTGCGTCAACTCGGCCTGTCCCTGCGGAATCCGGGCCGGATACCATACCTCCACGGTAAGCGGCCGGTCATAGGCCGGTGCTTTACCGTCTTTGGCTTTGAGAATGTCGGCCTGGCCTGGATTGGTCAGCTTCAGAGTTCGGACACCCACTTTATACGCACCACGCGGAGCCAGTTCGGGGGCGTCGGGAAGTGGGTCCCCCACCACAAACGGTTCGGTTTGGGACTGGGCGATACTTGCCCCAATGGATAAAACGCAGAAAAGCAACAGCGACAGCCAGCGACGATACATGAAATCGGCAGGATTTAGAGGAAAAACAGCGCTAATCTACACCTTTTCGCCAGTCTGTACAGAGGCCTTACGCAGAACGGCTATGTAAGCAGACAGAGCGCGGGCGGAAAGACCCTGATCAGACCACCAAACCTTAAACCGCCTAACTTTTTCTTCCCGCTCATAAAACCTGTTGAGTAGACCAGAGTTATCCTATCAGATCAAAATCGCTAGGAGTTATGCAGTACAACGAATTCATTCACGAGGGAAAACAGTTGCTCGGTCTGGAAAAAGAAGCGGATGTTATGACTATAGCGCGGGCGTTTCTGCACACGCTGACCGAGCATATGGCCGGCAACGCTGCGGATAACCTGGCCGCTCAGTTGCCGGAGCCTGTCGCTGCCCTCATCCGCGAAATTGACCCTGAGGACCGGGATCAGGGCCAACGCTTTTCGCTGGCCGAATTTTATCAGCGTATGGCCCACAAAGCGCACCTGGACGACGCCACGGCCCGGCGCTACACGCACGACTTTATGAGGTTGCTGGGTGGGGCGATTACGGAAGGAGAAGTGGAAAAGCTTAAAAAGATATTACCGGCTGATTATGAGCCCTTATTCCACGGGGTCAGCGGAGTTCCCAATGCGCCTGTTCGATAAGAAAACTGAAAGGCCGGTTAGAAAAACCGGCCTTTGTTATCGTAAGTCACGGTTTTATCGTTACTTGTTCCCTTTCTTTGAGTCAAAGTCGTTCCTAATTAGTCACACTGCTTCTTTTTCATGAGTAGCATTCTACCCCTGGTGAGCCCCCAGCAGGCTGTTTCGTGTATCCAATCCGGTAATCGGGTATTTGTTCACAGCGTCGCCCAAACGCCCCATACGTTGATAAACGCCATGGTAGCCCGCTCGGAAGAGCTGAAAGATGTTGAGATTGTCCATATTCATACCGAAGGAATACTGCCCTACCTCGACGAAAAGTACCAGGGCGTTTTTCGCGGCAATGCCTTCTTCATCGGTTCTAACATGCGGAAGCAGGTCAACCAGGGCCTGGCCGATTACGTGCCCATTTTTCTCAGCGAAATTCCCTTACTGTTCAGCAAGCGCATCTTACCCATTGATGTCGCGCTGATTCAGGTATCGCCCCCCGACAAACACGGCTACTGCTCGCTGGGGCCGTCGGTAGATGTATCGCTGAGCGCCATCAAATCGGCAAAATATGTCGTGGCCCAGATCAACCCCAATGTACCACGCACGCACGGCGACGGGATGATTCCGGTATCGGCTATTCACGCGGCCGTAGAAGTAAATGACCCAATATACGAAGTGAAGGTTGGTACTATTTCGGATGTGGAGCGCAAGATTGGTCAGCACGTAGCCAGCCTGGTCGAGGATGGCGCTACGCTGCAACTGGGCATTGGCGGTATACCCAACGCCGTTCTGGCCGAACTGATCCACCATAAAGCCCTAGGTATCCATACAGAAATGTTCTCCGACGGAGTCATTGATCTGGTAGAGCGGGGCGTTATTACCGGCGAAAACAAACGGGTACTGCCGTACAAGGTCGTGTCCAGCTTTGTGATGGGAAGCCGAAGGGTATACGACTTCATCCACGATAACCCGGCTGTTACCATGAAAGAAGCCTCCTACACGAATGACACAGCCATTATTCGTCGCAACCCGAAGGTAACAGCGGTGAACAGTGCCATCGAAATAGATCTGACCGGTCAGGTCTGCGCCGACACCATCGGTACGTTTCAGTATTCGGGCGTGGGTGGGCAGATGGATTTTGTGCGGGGAGCATCGCTGTCGGAAGGTGGTAAACCCATTATTGCGCTGCCGTCTGTCACGAAGAAAGGCGAGAGTAAAATTGTACCGTTTCTGAAGGAAGGTGCCGGCGTCACCACCACGCGGGCGCACGTTCACTACATTGTTACGGAGTACGGCATTGCCAATCTGTACGGCCAGAACCTGCGCCAGCGAGCCAAATCGCTGATTAGCATTGCCCACCCCGAACACCGGGAAAGCCTTGAACGGCAGGCGCACGACCGGTTCGGCACGCTGTAAGAAAAAGCGCCCCACAACCATAGCTAACCTATTGACTATAAGTTATTAATTTTACCGGTGAAGATGATACTAAAATGATCATCGGCTGCGATATTTGATAGTATGCTTCCTTCGTATGGAATATGAAACCTGCCGTACAGTAAAAGAGTAAACCTATGAGTACACCTGCTGAAAAATTGCGCATAAACGACCGGCCCGATAACAAAGGCTGGAAAAAGTGGGGACCTTACCTATCGGAACGTTCCTGGGGAACAGTCCGGGAAGACTATAGTCCCTACGGTGATGCCTGGAATTATGTTAACCACGATATGGCCCGCTCCCGTGCCTACCGCTGGGGCGAAGAGGGTATCGGTGGCGTATCCGACAACAAAGGACATATCTGCCTGGCTCTGGCCTTGTGGAACCACCGCGATAACATCCTGAAGGAGCGGCTCTTTGGGCTGGCCGGGCCGGAAGGTAACCATGGCGAAGACGTAAAAGAACTCTATTATTACCTGGACAGTACGCCAACGCACTCCTACATGAAGATGCTCTATAAGTATCCGCAGCAGGAGTTCCCGTATAACCGGCTCGTCGTAGAAACCATGCGACGTACCCGGCAGGATCCCGAATTTGAAATAATGGATACGGGTATTTTCGACAAAGATGAGTACTTCGATATTTTTATTGAATACGCCAAAGCCGACGAAAACGACCTCCTGATCAAGGTAATCGCTTATAACCGCTCGGCTAAGCCGGCTCCCCTCACGCTGCTGCCAACCATCTGGTTCCGGAACACCTGGTCGTGGGGCTACGAGCAGTACGCCTACAAACCCATGCTGAATGGCATTGCCAGTAGTCAGATCGAGGTCAATCACAAGCAACTGGGCAAGTTTAAGCTGTACTGTGAAAAAGCCGATGAGCTGCTCTTTTGCGATAACGAAACCAATACCGAACGACTGTACGGACGACCCAACCAGACGCCGTACACCAAAGACGGCATCAACAACTACATCATCACCGGTCGCCGGGAATACGTTAATCCCAACGAAATCGGCACGAAGGCTGCGGCCCGGTACGAGAAAATGATCGGGGCGGGCGAGAGCTATACCATCCGGCTGCGATTCAGCGATAAAACCCAGCTGCTCACTCCCTTCGGTGATTTTGATGACATATTTGAGTTGCGTAAAAAGGAAGCGGATGAGTTCTACGATGCGCTCCAGAAGAACGTCACTGATGCTGAACTCAGGACTATTCAGCGGCAGGCTTATGCCGGTATGCTGTGGAACAAGCAGTTCTACTACTACAACGTAAACGAGTGGCTGAAAGGTGACCCCAAGATGCCGGTACCGTTTCAGGGCAGGGTATACGCCCGGAACGAGTCCTGGAAGCATATGTACACGGCCAACATCCTGTCGATGCCCGACAAGTGGGAATACCCCTGGTTTGCGGCCTGGGATCTGGCGTTTCATACGCTGACGCTGGCCCGGCTGGACCCTCATTTTGCCAAGCGTCAGCTGGCGGTTATTCTGCGGGAATACTACATGCACCCCAACGGCCAGATTCCGGCGTACGAATGGAATTTCAGCGACGTGAATCCGCCCGTACACGCCTGGGCTACCTGGAAAGTTTACGAGATTGACAAGGAACTGAATGGCACCGGCGACATCGGGTTTCTGGAGCGCGTCTTCCATAAAATGCTGCTCAACTTTACCTGGTGGGTTAACCGCAAAGATGTGGCCGGCAATAACATTTTCGGCGGAGGCTTTCTTGGTCTGGATAACATTGGGGTCTTTGACCGCAGCCAGCCGCTACCGATGGGCGGGCGCATTGAGCAGGCCGACGGTACCGGCTGGATGGCTATGTACACCCTGAACATGCTCAGGATTGCCTGTGAGATCTCCCTGGTGCGCCCCTCCTACCAGGACATGGCCAGCAAGTTCTTTGAGCACTTCCTGCACATTGCCGCAGCCATGAGCAACCTCGGTAAGCACAATATCAGTTTGTGGGACGAGGAGGACCAGTTCTATTACGACGTACTGCACACGCCCGACAACAACGCCCGATTGCTCAAAATCCGCTCGATGGTGGGCCTGATCCCGCTATTTGCGGTGGAAATTCTGGACGAGGATATGCTGTCGAAACTGCCTGACTTCAAACGGCGGCTGGAGTGGGTGCTGCGTAACCGGCCCGATCTGGCTTCGCTGATTTCCCGCTGGCACGAGCCGGGTAAAGGGGCTACCCACCTGCTGTCGCTGCTGCGTGGTCACCGCATGAAGATGCTGCTGAAGCGCATGTTCGACGAAACCGAGTTCCTGTCTGACTACGGCATCCGGGCCCTGTCTAAATACCACGAAGCGCATCCGTACGAGTTCGGCCTGAACGGCGAGGTTTTCCGGGTCAAGTACGTGCCGGCTGAGTCGGAGACAAGTCTGTTCGGCGGTAACTCCAACTGGCGCGGCCCGGTCTGGTTTCCGGTCAACTTCCTGCTGATCGACTCGCTGCTGAAGTTTTACCAGTACTACGGCGATGATTTTGAGGTCGAATACCCCACGCATTCGGGGCAGGTCATGAGCATTAAGGAAGCGGCCATCCTGCTCGCCGACCGGCTGATCAACATCTTCCGCAAAGACTTCCGGGGGCATATTCCGGCCTACGGTAACGTCAAAAAGCTCCAGCAGGACCCGCACTTCCGGAACCTGTACCTGTTCTATGAGTACTTCCACGGCGACAACGGCAGCGGCCTCGGAGCCAGCCACCAAACCGGCTGGACCGGGCTCGTTGCCGATTTAATTGAGTACGTGTATAAGTTCCAGCCGGAAGGATTAGCCATGACCTCACCGGCAACGAAATAAGGCCTTTATAGCCGAAAACAAGAAAGCCCCGCAACGTTGCGGGGCTTTCTTATTACGTGCCTGAAGCCGGTTATTGTTTTCGGATAGTGCCGCCAATTTCACCGGCAGGGAATCTGCTTGTTTTAATACTGATGTAGGTCTGCCCATTGTTCATGCTGGTTACCAGGGCCGCCGGTACTGTTGCCGTACCAGTAACTGTACCGGCCCTGGCGTTCGCGGCCGTTGTCGATGCAGGTGTACCCACAATGGTAATTGACTCAGGACCCGTTGCCGTGGCCGACGTACTCGTTGCACTATGGATGTGAGCGCCGGTGATCGGGGTTGATAAGCCGGAATAAGTCATGGTATAGCTCATTGAGTTTGAAGCATTGACCACCCCTACGAAGCTACCAACTCCGGTTGCGGCTGTGTTTGATACGACCGTGCCAGATGTACCGGTGGTCGATGTACCCGATGTTAAGGTCGTTGAGATGGGGTTTCTTCCGCCTGCCGCATTAATGGTGGCTGTATACGTAGATGATGTAACAATCGGTGTGGTATCGTCATCATCATCATTATTACAGGCAACAAAGATAACCGACATAAGCAATACTGGTACGAATAACGAAAAGAGAGCTTTCATAACTTTTAGAGATTGGATAACATAAATGTGAACACTTCCCTATAAAAACTATAGAGCGCAGAATTGTTTTAATTTTTTATAAAAAGCACCTGACGGTAAACCATCCTCCGGGTTGCCACATAAAAAAAGGCGCCGTACTGAGTTACTGCGCCTTTTTTACCGTTTAATAATTTACTTACTCCCGACTCCAGACTTCATTGACTTTACCGCCGGTAGAACTCTGCCCCCGGTGCAACCAGTCGTTGCCTTTTAACTCAGCATCAAAAGTCAGCGACTTGCCAACCCGGCTGTTGTCGCGGGAGAAAAAGTCGATTGTCTCAGTGTACTTACCATCTTTTAACGTGTAGGTTCCCCCCCCCGTACCGGCAAACAACTTCGTCTGGGGGTTAATAGCCGCCCACTGGAAGCGGGTGCCGGTCAGGAGTTTCAGCGTTTTGCGTGGGCCACGCTGCATAGTCGTTACCTGACCATCGTCGCCAGCCCGGCCGGTAATCCGCCACAGGCCGGCCAGGGGCGTTTGAGTGGATGGCTGATCAACCCGCTCAAAGGTTCGGCGGCCACCGCGACCCAATAGCGTCATTTTGTTGCCGGAGAACGCCAGTTCGTAGCTTTCCGAACCGCCAATGCGGGTGCTGTCTTTCGTATCAAACTCCACCAGCAGATTCATTACTTTACCGTTTTGCTGAACGGCTCCGCCCCTGGTGCTCACAAATTCATTTGGGCGGTAATCCGTCTGCATCAGGTAACCGTCAGAAGCAATCAGCATGGTAGCGGGTCCGCCAACCGCGTTCGTCTCGCGCCAGGCACCCGCTATGGTCGGTGTTCCCTGCCGGGCGGCTATCAGCCAGCCGGCGGTTACAACCATCAAAATAATCAGGCTTTTTCTCATCATATTGGTTACACAGCGTTTAGGTCAAAAGGTAATTTACGAATCCGTTTACCCGTAGCGGAGAAAATAGCGTTGCAGAGCGCCGGGGCTACGGGCGGTAAGCCAGGTTCGCCTACACCACCGGGTGCTTCTTCGTTTTCAATGATATGAATATCAATGATCGGCGGCATTTCGTCCAGGCGCAACACCGGGAAGTTGTGGAAGTTGGTCTGATCAGCCCGGCCATTGGTAAAGGTGATGCCGTTTTTGATCGCTGCCGTTAGTCCGTATACGATGTTCCCTTCTGTCTGGGCCCGCACATTGTCCGGGTTTACATACATCCCGCAGTCGAGCACCGATACCACGCGGTCGATCGCTACGCCATTGCCTTTCTTTGACACAAAAAAGGCGTGGGCACAAATACTGCCAAAGGAACGGGCCACCGCCACACCTTTACCGGCACCGGCCGCTAATGGCTGATCCCAGCGGGCTTTCTCCCGGAGGGTCTTTAATACATGGACGAACCGCTTCGCTACGTCGCCTTCTTTCTTCTCTAATAAGGCTAACCGGAACGCCAGCGGGTCTTTACCAGCCGCATGCGCCAGTTCGTCTATAAACGACTCGTGTCCGAATGAGCTGTTCGACGGGTACACCGACCGCCACCAGACAATGGGAATATCGGTTTCTACGGTGCGCCAGCCGATGTTGGCGTTAGGAAAGGCGTACGGGCTTTCTTCCTGATTGATGCTTTCGCCGGCCCAGTCGTCGGCCTTCTCGCCGAGGGGCGATTTGAACACCTGCCGCTGAATGGACTCACCAATCAATTTATGCTCAAACGCCACCAGATCCCCCTGCGCATCGACGGCCCCACGCATGGCACTGAGCATACCCGGCCGGTACGGTCCCTGCGTGATGTCGTCTTCCCGCGTCCAGACCAGCTTGACCGGAGCTTTTACCTGCCTGGAGACACTGACGGCTTCCAGCACAAAATCCAGGTACGCCTTACGGCCAAATGCTCCGCCCAGGAAGGGTACGTTTACTTTCACGTTCTCGTTCGGAATTTTCAGGTAGCCGGCTACCTGCTGAATGGCGGCATCAGGGCCCTGCACCGGTGCCCAGATTTCGCAGGTGCCGTCGTCTTTTACGTGCGCAACGGCCACTTCGGGCTCCATAGGTGCATGGGCCATAAATGGGGTCTCGTAAAAGCCCTCCAGTTTTTTGGGAGCCGCTTCGTAAGCAGCCTTAAAGTCACCTATAGTGTTGTAGGGAGCTACTGGCTGGCTGGCTTTTCCCCGCAGTTCATTGTAATACCGCGCCGTAGTCATGGTTTGGTCGTAGCCGGCATTATCCCACTGGATCTTCAGGGCCCGGCGGCCCTGCAGGGCTGCCCAGTAGCTGGTGGCTACCACGGCTACGGCTTCGGAGGTGCGGTGCGGCATCGGGCGTTCGGCTTTGATGACCGCTTTTACGCCCGGGATCTTTTTCGCCTGACTATCGTCAATCGAAACAATCTTGCCGTGAATGACCGGCGGACGCTCCATACTGGCGTAGAGCATACCGGGCACTTCTATATCCATCCCGAACACCGCCTGTCCGGTTACCTTCTGCGGAATATCAGGCCGGGGAGCCCTTTTACCGATCAGCTTAAACTCTTTTTTTGCCTTTAACTTCAAATCTTTGGGTACCGGCAGCTTAGCGGCCTCATCGACCAACTCGCCGTACGCCAACGCTTTACCCGACGGTTTGTGTTTGATAGTCCCTTTCTCCGCATAACACTCAGCCAGTGGTACATTCCAGCGGGTAGCGGCTGCCTGCCGGAACATCTCACGGGCAGCCGCGCCAGCTTCGCGCAGTCGCTTCCAGCCGGTCCGGACGGTGCTGCTGCCGCCCGATAACTGGTCGCCGTACTTGCGCAGCCCGTCCGACTGCTTAATCTGTATCTGATCCAGGCCAACCTCCAGTTCTTCGGCAATCAGGGTCGGAACAGCCTGCCAGGAGCCCTGCCCCATATCGGGACGGTGGTTAATGAGGGTGATCGTGCCTGCATTATCAATCACGATAAATGGGTGCAGTTCAAACGACAGAACAGCTTTGGGATCGTGGCTCAGGTTGGTCAGGGCCGGTGTACCGTTGGCACTCGCCGAAAAGCCCAGAAACAGGCCCGTCCCGGTAAGCCCGGCGGCTTTCAGGAACGAACGGCGATCTATGGGGGGAGTTGAATTCATAGCTTATTTTCCGGTAGAAGCGGTTTCTTTGGTCATGGTAGCGGCCGTGTGAATGGCTTTACGGATGCGGCTGTAGGTACCGCAGCGGCAAATATGCCCACGCATGGCCGTATCAATGTCAGCGTCAGTGGGGTTGGGCTTGTCTTTCAGCAGGGCTACCGCGGCCATGATCTGGCCCGACTGGCAGTAGCCGCATTGCGGTACCTGCTCGTCAATCCACGCTTTCTGAACCGGGTGTAGATTTGCTTCGGTACCAATGCCTTCGATAGTCGTAATCTTCTTATTGGCGACGGCCGATACCGGTGTTACACACGAACGAATTGGCCGCCCATCGAGGTGAACGGTGCAGGCTCCGCACTGAGCCATGCCACAACCAAACTTGGTACCCTTCAGCCCGATAACGTCCCGGACGGCCCACAAGAGGGGCATCTGGGGATCGGTATCAAGGGTATGTTTTTTGCCGTTGACGGTCAACGAAATAGAGGCCATACAGAAATGTTGGTTAGAAATGGGTAAAGATTGGGATTTTGCGAGATTTTATCAAGCGCAAACATTTTCATTAATTCACCGGTTCAACTTGTAAATTACGTACGTATGAACCTGGATAACGCCACCGTTCAAAATAACACCGCCGAAAACCGGTTTGAAATGCTCACCGACGGTAAATTATCGGTTGTAGAGTATCAGCCTTACGATGACAACACGCTGGTGCTGACGCATACAGAAGTAGCGCTGGAACTGGAGGGCCAGGGTATTGGCAGCCGGCTGGTAAAAGAAACCCTTGAGTATGTTCGCCAGCACAACCTGCAGGTTATTCCGCTTTGCCCGTTTGTGAGCACGTATTTAAAACGGCACCGGGATTACGTCGACGTTGTTCATCCGGCTTACAAAGATAAATTCTGACCCGTATTTCCCAGTAAATCAGATTTTCAGCGACCTAATCCAGTACATATAATTTGCCGTTAATTTTACAGATACGGCCTTATTAGTCTTCCGACCGCTTATGCAAGGTACCATAGCCCCCATCGACATTCTGAAGGGAGTATTAGACTCGTCGCTCAATGGAGTGGCGGTGTACCAGAGCATTCGTAATGAAAGCGGTGACATTATCGATTTTCAGGTGGTTTTGATGAACGCCATTGTCGAGCAGGACTTAGGAACCTCTGCCGAAGCGTTCCTCGGGCACCGGCTTAGTGAGTTCCCGCTGGATGATGCCCAGACGAATCTGGTCAATCAGTACAAGAAGGTTATTGAAACCGGCCAGCCCTACAGGACAGAATTACAGTATCCGCTGCCTACCCGCTCTCAACCGGCCTGGCTCGACATCTCGGTGGTGAAGCTAGAAGACAGCGTGGTTGTTTCCTATAATGACATTACCGGCATTAAGGAAGCCGAAATGTCGCGTCAGCAACAGGCAGAGCTTCTGCAGCGGGTAACCGATACCTCCCTGAGCGCCCTGGCCTGCTGTGAAGCCATCCGGGACGGCAACGGCAACCTGACAGACATGAAGATTACGCTGGTTAATCAGATGACGGCCCAGTGGCTGAACAAGCCCGTAGACCAGATCCTGAATCAGACCATTCTGTCTTTGTTTCCCGTGCTCCAGGATAAGGACGCATTTGCCCGCCTGGAAGAACTTATCGCCAAGGGACACCCGTACGGCGTCGAATACTGCATTGGTAACCGCTGGTACAGTCTGGCCCTCGCCAAGTTTGGCGATGGCATTGTGGTCTCGGCCAGCGACATCACCACCCTCCGCCGGTACCAGCAGGATCTGGAGCATAGCAATAAAGAGTTAACGCGCTCCAACAGTGACCTGCAACAGTTTGCCTACGTAGCCTCTCACGACCTGCAGGAGCCCCTGCGCAAGATTCAGTCGTTCGGGGAGATGCTGGAGAATCAGGTAAGCGGGCAGGTAAGTGATGGTCATCTCAACCTGCTCCGGCGCATGCAGGACGCGGCCCAGCGGATGCAGATCCTTATTCAGGATTTGCTGACGTATTCGAGGGTATCGAGTAAAAAGGACTCTTTCCAGCTTATTTCGCTCCAGACCATTGTGCAGGAGGTGCTGACCGATCTGGAAGTAACCATTCAGGACAAGAAAGCAGAAATCAAAACTGATGCCTTACCCACTGTCCAGGGCGACCGGCTTCAGCTGCGGCAACTGTTCCAGAACCTGATCAGCAACGCCCTGAAGTTCAACCAGCCGGACATACAACCAGTTGTGCGGATCGAATGCCGCCAGATCCGGGGACAGACTATTCCGGACGCTTCGCCTTCGGAATTGGATAGGGAGTTTTACGAGATCAGTGTCATCGACAACGGCATCGGCTTCGACGAAAAATACCTGGATCGTATTTTTCAGGTTTTCCAGCGCCTGCATAACCGCAGCGAATACAGCGGCACCGGTATTGGACTGGCCATCTGCAAAAAAGTAGTCGATAATCATAAAGGTCACATCACGGCCAGCAGCCAGCCCGACGAGGGCGCTACCTTCAGGGTGTATCTGCCCGTGTAAGTGCTATCCCAGCGGGTGCTTACGCCAGTTGTTTTTCCTGCGGTTCCGGCTGCCGTTGCCGGGCTTCGTCCCGTAACTGCCTGGTGGTTTTACGGCTGCCGTCGTGGCTCCAGCCCGGAGGACCAAACAGGTACCCCAGCGCATTACGCAGGGAGCCGGCATGTCTTACATCGTGCAGCATATCAGCCCACTCGTGAAAAGCAATCCGGACGGGATTATAGGAATTGATATTCCTGGTCAGGCCGTAAGTCGGACGCTCCACCTCCGGCTCAAATGTACCAAACATCCGGTCCCAGATGATGAGCACCCCGGCGTGATTCTTGTCCAGGTATTTCAGATCCGAAGCATGGTGTACACGGTGGTGCGAAGGCGTATTGAAGATAAACTCAATAGGGGCCGGAAACTTGTTGATGAACTCGGTATGAATCCAGAACTGGTACAGCAGGCTAATGGCCTGCATGGCCATAACAGCCGCCGGATGGAACCCCAGCAGGGGCAACCAGAGCCAGAACAGAAAGGAGCCGCTGATAGTACCCGTCCAGGTTTGGCGCAGGGCCGTACCCAGGTTATACTTCTGGGACGAATGATGAATGACGTGCGACGCCCAGAAATACCGGCTGCCGTGGCTGGTGCGGTGAAACCAGTAGTAGGTAAAATCATCGGCAAAAAACAGCACCACCCAGTACCACCACTGGTCGGCGGGCAGGTCGAACAGCCGGAACTGATACACGAGCGAGTAAGCACCAAACACCAGAATTTTACCAACCAGGCCCACAATAACGTTCCCGATGCCCATAGACAGGCTGCTGGCGGTGTCTTTGGTTTCGTAGAAATCTTTCTTCTGAATGGCCGTTGCAATGACCTCGGCAGTCAGCAGAATCACAAAACCGGGTATGGCATAGTGAATAAGGTCTTTCATACTCTTTCTGATTTCAATGCAATTTACAAAATAAGCGGTAGGTTCTCAAGAAGCGACCCGCAGCGCAGCCGGCCATATTCGGGAAGAATGCTTTTTTTGCACCGCAATTACGCTGAAATTTGCACGTACCCCGGATCGGATCGCCGAAGCGATTGGATTCCGGGGCTGATTACAAGCCTTTGAAAACCGGAACCCTATTCCGGGATACGTATGATTATTGACTTACGAAGCGACACGATAACCAAACCCACTCCGGCGATGCTGGAGGCTATGTTCTCCGCCGAAGTTGGCGATGATGTTTTTGGCGACGACCCGACCGTAAACGCCCTGGAGGCTAAGGCGGCCAAGCTGTTCGGTATGGAAGCGGCCCTGTTCTGTGCATCGGGCACCATGACCAACCAACTGGCCATCCGGACACACACCCGCCCCGGCGATGATATCATCTGCGATATACTCTCGCACGTATACCTCTACGAAGGGGGCGGTATTGCCCTCAACGCGCTGGCATCGGTCAGCCTGCCGCAGGGCAAGCGGGGCAAACTGACGCCGGAACTGGTTAGCACTCATATCCAGCCCGATGATATACATAAGCCCCATACCCGGCTGGTTTGTCTTGAGAACACCATCAACAAAGGCGGAGGCTGCTACTATACCGTGCCGGAGATTTCGGCCATCCGGCAAATCTGTGACCTGCACGGGCTCAAACTGCACCTGGATGGTGCCCGGCTGTTTAACGCGCTGGTCGAGACCGGCGAATCGCCCGAGGCTTACGGCCAATTGTTCGACTCCATCAGTATTTGTTTGTCCAAAGGTTTGGGTTGTCCGGTCGGCTCGCTGCTGCTGGGCGATGCCGATTTTATCAAACAGGCCCGGCGGTTCCGGAAAGTGATGGGCGGAGGCTGGCGGCAGGCCGGCTTTCTGGCGGCAGCGGGCATCTACGCCCTCGATCACCACGTAAACCGCCTGCGCGTCGATCACTCCCGCGCCCGTAAGATTGGCGCTATGCTCGAACGGTTGCCGGAGGTAGAAGAGATCTATCCGATCGATACCAACATTGTTATCTTCCGGCTCAACGACTCTATCCTGGCCGCCGATTACGTCAAACAACTGGAACAGAAGAACATTCGTTCGGTTACCTTTGGCAAACATCTGGTGCGCTTTGTAACGCATCTGGAATTCACCGATGAACACTTAGTTGAATTGGAGAAACAACTTTCGGCCTGAAACGGTAATGGTTACGGTGGTGTTACTCTACTAACAGAAACGTGAAATATGCTGATACAAACCCGTAATCTAACAATGGATGATTACGCCGATCTGAAGGAGGCTATGATTGAAGCCTATAGCGGGCTCGGCGGAGAATACTGGGAGAAAAATAAAATTGAAAAACTGCTGGACCTTTTTCCGGAGGGTCAGTTTTGTGTAGAGGTTGACGGTAAAGTTGTGGCCGTGGCCCTGGCCATCCTCATCAATTATGATGATTTTGGCGATGATCACACGTACTATGAAATCACGGGCCGGTATACCTTCAAAACGCATAATCCCAAAGGTGACTGGCTGTACGGCGTCGAAGTGTTCGTCCATCCCGGCTACCGTGACCTGCGACTGGGCCGACGGCTGTACGACGCCCGGAAAGAGCTTTGTGAGCAATTGAACTTAAGAGGGATACTAGCCGGTGGCCGGATTCCGAACTATAATCAGTACGCCGATGAGCTAAAACCCAGGGAGTACATTGCCAAGGTGAAGCAGAAAGAGATCTACGATCCTACACTGACGTTCCAGTTATCCAATGATTTTCACGTAAAGAAGATTCTCAGAGGCTACTGGCGACGGGATCTGGAGTCGAAAGAATACGCGACTTTGCTGGAATGGAATAATATCTATTACGTAGACGAAAAGGATAAAAAGCCCCATACCGACGCTATTATTCGTCTGGGTGTGGTGCAGTGGCAGATGCGTCTGTTCAAAAACGTACAGGGTATCTTCGATCAGGTAGAATTTTTTGTCGATGCCGTCAGCGATTATAAGGCCGATTTTCTGGTGTTACCGGAATTTTTCAATACGCCGTTGATGGCCGAGTTCAACGCGATGCCTATTTCGCAGGCAATCCGGAAGCTGGCCGAATTTACCGAGCCCGTGCGCCAGAAGCTGGTCGAGTTTGCCATTTCCTACAATGTAAACATCATTGGGGGAAGTATGCCCCTGGTGGATGACGACGGAAAACTGTATAACGTGGGCTACCTCTGCCGGCGGGACGGTACCTGGGAAGAATACCGCAAGATCCACATTACGCCCAACGAAGTGCGGCACTATGGGATGGTAGGCGGCAACGAGATCCGGACGTTTGATACCGATTGCGGTAAGATCGGAATTGTGATTTGCTACGACGTAGAGTTTCCTGAGCTGAGCCGGCTTTTGGCTAATCAGGGTATGCAGATCCTGTTTGTGCCGTTCCTGACCGATACCCAAAACGGGTACTATCGGGTTCGTAACTGCGCCCAGGCCCGGGCTATTGAGAACGAGTGTTATGTGGTCATCTCCGGTTGCGTCGGCAACCTGCCGAAAGTGCAGAATATGGATATTCATTATGCACAGTCGGCGGTATTCACACCCTCCGACTTTCAGTTTCCCAATAATGCCGTGAAAGCCGAAGCGACGCCGAACAGTGAGATGATGCTTATTGCCGATGTCGATTTATCCCTGCTAAAAGAGCTTCATGAATACGGCTCTGTCCAGATCTTAAAAGACCGCCGGACTGACCTGTACGACATCATTGTGAAGAAGCCGGCTAAGAAAGCCCATAAGAAAAAAGAGTCAGCCGATAATGATCCGGAAGTAGTGCCACCCGTTGTGGTCGTAAGCTAACAACAGCAAGGCCCACTCTGCCGGCAGAGTGGGCCTTGTCATTTCTGAATATGCTCCGAAAATGGTTAGATTTTCACCACTTTCTTGGTAACCACGTTATTGTCTTCGCTCTTCTTGATAAAGTATGGGCTACCCGGTAGCTCAGACAAATCAAATTCCACCGTATTAACCCCGGCTTTGGTCTTGATCTCCTTTGCCCGCTTCACCATGCCTTTCAGATCCACTACTTCCAGCTTCACCGGTTCATCGCCAACCTGCGAGAAGAACTTCACTTTTACGACATCGACCGTCGGGTTGGGGTAAGCTACCACCTCCAGCTCCTGCGATTCACCCGTAAACGGCCCCATCTGCGCCAGACGCTCCTGCAACTCTTTCATTACGTTCAGCAGGTTCGTCGGCTGCACAAACTGCTCCAGCGGACGGGCTTCGATCTTAGCTGCCTGTCCTGAACGCGAGTAGAAGCTACTGGCTACGTTCAGTGAGAAGGTCTCTCCCGCCAGCTTCACAAAGGTATCCTCCCACTCCAGGGCCTGCACCCGCGAGGGATCGCCACCCTGCCCTTTGAAGGTAAACAGTGCTACCGGCTCACCTTGTTTGAACTCGCCGTAGTTAGTTTCCTGCGGGGCTTTACCAATAACATAGTAGGCGTATCCCGGATCGGCTCCTGCCCGCAGCAATTCTGCCTCCTGGCCAAACTTGCGGGCCTGCTTGTCCCATATACCACGAATGTCTTTCAGGCCACCCAGTACAAAATCTTTAGGTACTTTCAGGGTAAACTGCGCCGTTGCCCCCCGCTCCTCAGTTTCAGGGTTGAAGGTGTTGGGCGTGCTGTAGTCGGGCACCACCCACGCGGTAAACAACCCTGTTTTGGCTTCGTAGGTCACCATGTAGCGCACCGTGTGCTGCGACTTGTACTGCGCCTGAGCCAGACTCACCAGTCCCAGCAGGCCTATCCATACGATCAACAGACTCTTTTTCATAGTTCGTCTCTGATTATTGCTTTTCTTTTTTGACTAACTCCGGTTTAACGTACTAGCGTGGAGCGGGTTTTGCTGATAACAAACGGCACACAGACTGGCTGACAGCAGTCGACTGCCTGCACAATAATGGGGCAACAGTTACCTCCCAACGGACAGGCACCGTTACCTGCCGTTACTGTATATGTTCCTCCCTGAGTGATCGTAATCGACGTACTGGTGACCCCTCCGGTTACCGCTTGCCCATTGCGGAACCACTGCACGTTCTGGAAGCCAGCCGGAATGGTGATTACCAAGGCTTCTCCCTGACAGAGCTGCACCGGCACCGACACACAGGCGGAGGCTACATTGTTACCCGAGTTAGGATCGCTCGTGGTGCTGCTTACTGAAGCGGTATTAGTAATGACCCCCTCTGCCCGCAGTTGGACACTCATCACCATCGTAGCCGACTCGCCGGCCGCGAGCGTCCCTACCGTCCACAACCCCGTCGTGCTGTTGAAACTACCGCGGGAGACGATAGCCGGCCCCTGCATCTGAACCATAGTTGAACGCGTAATTGTATCGGTTACTACCACATTAGCGGCAGTCCCTGGCCCCACGTTCTGCACGGTTACCGTAAAGCTTACCACACCCCCTACTGTCGATTGGGCCTGGCTCACTACTTTGGTCACCCGTACATCCGCCGACGCACCTGTGATCGGATTAACCGTCACGGCCACCACGGCGGTGGCACACTGCACCGGCGTAGCAATCGAGCAGATGGTGTAGGTGAAGGACACCGGACCCGTAAAGCCGGGTGCCGGCGTAAAGGTCACCGTACCGTTGGCGTTTACCGTGGCCGTACCACTGCTGGGTACACCTGTAATGCTGGCGGTCACGTTGGTGGTGCTGGCCGGACCACCGTTGCGGGTGTCATTGGCCAGGATCGGGATGATTACTGGCGTACCCGTAGTGGTTGTGGCATTGTCGTTAGTAGCAACGGTACTGGTTGGTTGTGTTCCCGGATTAACTGTCACGGTTACCACGGCGGTGGCACACTGCACCGGCGTAGCGATAGAGCAGATGGTGTAGGTGTAGGACACCGGACCCGTAAAGCCGGGGGCGGGCGTAAAGGTAATGGTGCCGTTGGCATTTACCGTGGCCGTGCCACTGCTGGGCGCTCCGGTAATGCTGACCGTGACGTTAGTAGTACTGGCTGGCCCACCGTTGCGCGTGTCATTAGCCAGCACATTAGTGGTCACTGCTGTACCAGCGGCCGTGGTGGTATTGTCGGGATTAGCAACGGTGCTGGTTGGTGGTGTCACTGCATTGACCTGCACGGTCACCACGGCCGGGGCACACTGCACTGGCGTAGCAATTGAACAGATCGTGTAGGTGTAGGACACCGGACCGGTAAAGCCGGGGGCCGGGGTAAAGGTGATGGTACCGTTAGCATTCACCGTGGCCGTACCACTGCTGGGGGCACCTGTAACGCTGACCGTCACATTGGTAGTGCTGGCCGGTCCGCCATTGCGCAGGTCGTTGGCCAGCACACTGGTCGTTACGGGCACTCCAGCCGTCGTTGTCGAGTTGTCGGGATTAGCCACCGTACTGGTCGGTTGCGTCACGGGGTTGACCGTGACGGTCACCACCGCCGAAGCACATTGCGGAGGTGTCGAGATCGAGCAGATGGTGTAGGTAAACGAGATAGGACCCGTAAAACCGGGAGCGGGGGTAAAGTTCACTGTACCATTGGCATTGACGGTAGCCGTACCACTGCTGGGGGCTCCCGTGATACTGGCTGTAACGTTGGTGGTGCTGGCCGGGCCACCGTTGAACAAGTCGTTGTTGAGGATCGGGACTACTACCAGCGTACCCGCTGTAGTTGTAGCATTATCCGGCGTAGCGACCGTGCCGGTCTGGCAGTTAGCGGCCGGACCCGAGATGTTCACAAACTGCTCCAAAGGTACCACGTTACCCCCGGCCGGCTGGCCTGATCGCGAATAGAAGCTATTACCCACGTTTAGCGAGAATCGCTGGTCAGCAGCCACGATGAATGGGTCGTTGGGCGGCAGGGGAGTAACAGGGCCAAAGCAACCATTACCAGCAAATGAAAATAGAGCGACCGGTACACCCGCCTGAAAAGACCCGTAATCGGTTTCGGAAGGACTCTTGCCAATGACATAGTAGGCAAAAGCAGGGTCCAGTCCCGTACCGCTAAAATCCTGATTTGGCTGTCCCGGCCCCAGCTTCAGCGGGTTCTTCTCCCAGGTGCCCCGGATATCCTGAATATCCTGAATGACAAACTGGGCGGGAACTTTCAACGTGTACTGAGCCGTGCCTCCCCTTTCTACGGATCCGGTATTGTTACTATTTGGCACATTATAATTGGGGATAACAAACGCCGTGTACCGGTTGGTAGCCGCATCATACGTTACCCGGTAGTTTACGGTGTTTGGCGATACTTGCTGACAGTATCCCATCCAACCAGTCAGCATTAAACCCAGCCAAAGTGATAAACGTAACATGTGCTTCATTTTATTCCTGTTTTTAATGATCGTTACGAGCATTGGGTGGGACCCGATGGCCCCACCCCCGCCCTATCAGGGTAATTGCTCACGTATTCTAAAGAACGGCTGCACCAGTGTATTCCCCGGATGGTTCTTGATGACGTTCTGGTAAATGAACTCAACATCGTTACCTGTACCCTGGAAGATTACCTCTCCATTCATATTAACATCACCCGTGAAGTACCCACGCAATTTATAGAAAGGTGTACCAAATATATTGCCCGGTGCATTAATAACTTGCTGGTAAATAACGTTTACATCATTTTCTGTACCCTGATACGTCACAAATTCGTGCGGTATCGATGGTAAATTCTCTCTCAGCGCGTTACCTGCCCATAGTGCCCGTCCCTGTTCAACCACTACCTGCGCCTGATCCAGTGGCGTGTTGGTGTAGGTATAGGTCGGCGTTGAGGCTCTGCGGAAGTCTACCACCGTACCGGTCGTACTCAGCGGTACAGCTGTCTGGGTCATTACACCCAGATGGTTGCGGTGCTTCACCACTACATAGTAGCTGGCTGCCGTTGCACTGTTGAACCGCACCGGCGATACCCCATCCAGATTAACAATGTCGCCATCCCGCTGGATGAGGGCCGAACGACTATCGACCACCTGGGTCGGATTGGCCGGGTTACGCAGTTCGACAAACACCCAGTCTACGATCGCATTCGGACCGGTTACACTGAACACCGATGGATTTACAGTACCAGTTACTGTCAGGGCGGTGAAACCGTTGGCCGGAGTATACGGGCTGGTAGTCGGCAGAAGTCCTCTGACGCGCAGATCATCACGCATCAGGGTATCCGGCAGGAATACGCCAAACAGCGCGCCCTGCAGATAAGCTCTGGCCACCAGCGTTACCTGACCCTGGGCGACGCTTATGATTACCCTTGCCGTGTCGCACAGACTGGTGTTCACCCGGTCGCAGATCTGGTAGACCAGCGTATCGTTACCACCGAAGCCAGTATCCGGTGTATAGATGATCGATCCATTGACAGTCACGACCGCCGAACCATTTTGCGGTTGCCGGATAACTACCGGTCCGGTTACGTTGGTGGTGCTGGCCGGCTGGTTGTTCCGATCCTGATCGTTGAGCAGTACCGGTATGGTTACAGCCGTCTGGAATCCGGTAGAGGCAAAGTCCGCATTCGCTCTTGGAGCCGCACTGCCAATATTGATGACCACTAAGGCGGTATCGCACAGTGACGTATTGATCTGGTCGCATATGCGGTAGATCATAGTATCCGCACCAGCGAAGCCTGAATTCGGCGTATACGTCAAGGTACCGTTGGCGTTGATTACACCTGTGCCGTTATTGAACTGATCGACAATCACGGGATTCGTCACCGCAGTCAGGCTGGCCGGGAACCCACCTCTGCCCAAATCGTTCAGCAGAATCGGTACCGTAGTTGGTGTATTCAGCGCAGTGGTGTAGTTATCCCGATTCGCCACCGGAGCCGCGCTGCCTACGTTGATCACGACCAGAGCCGAGTCACAGAGCAAGGTATTCACCTGGTCACAGATGCGGTAGATCAGGGTATCACTACCCGCAAAACCGGCATTCGGTGTATAGGTAATACTGCCCGTAGAGTTCACCCCGGCCGTACCGTTATCCGGTTGCTGAGTAATGATCGGCAGCGTCACTGTCGTCAGACTCGCTGGCAGACCCGCACGACCGGTATCATTCAACAGCACCGGTATGGTAACCTCCTGCTGGAAGGTAGTCGTGGCATCATCGCGGTTAGCCGTAGGCGGTGCCGACGGTACGTTGATAATGATGCGGGTCGTATCGCACACATTCGGACTAACTAACGAGCAGATGCGGTAGATCAGCGTATCACTGCCGGCAAAACCAGGAGTTGGTGTAAAGGTAATGGTACCATCAGCGTTCACCACCGCTGTACCATTGTTGGGCTGATCCACAATCACCGGCGGAGTGACGTTCGTCAGGTTGGCAGGCTGACCGTTACCGGCCAGGTCATTTGCCAGCGCGTTGATGGTTACTGGTTGACCCAGCGCACCCGTTATTACATCCTGAGTAGCTCTTGGCGCCGGTGCGTTGCCGATATTGATCCGCACGATAGCCGTATCGCAACGCGTCGGATCAACCACATCACAGATGCTGTATATAAAGGCATCGTTGCCCGTGAAGGTGTCGTTCGGATTATACGTGATTGTACCATCGGCGTTCACTGTAACCACCCCATTCGTTGGCGGGAATGTGATCGTTGGTAACGTCACATTGGCGGCCGGCGGTCCGGTTAGGCTGGCCGGGGCTCCGGTTCTGTTCTGGTCATTGGCCAGTACATTCAGCGCCAGCGTCTGATTAAAGCCCAGCGTGTAGCTGTCGGGGTTCGCCACCGGCGGTGCCGACTGCACGCTCACAATAATGCGGGCCGTATCACACAGACTGCGGTTTACCACATCACAGATCTGGTACACTACCGTATCAAGACCAGCGAATCCGGTTGCCGGACGATAACTGAATGTTCCATCCGGGTTAATAAGCGCCGTGCCGTTGGTCGGCTGTGACAGAATAACCGGAGCCGTCACATTGGTCAGGTTAGCTGGAGCGCCCGAGCGATTCTGGTCATTGGCCAGAATTCCGAATGTGACCGTTGTATTGAAGGCGGTTGTAATGATGTCCGAATTAGCTCTCGGCGCACCACTTCCCACACCGATTACGACCAGTGCCGTATCGCAGAGTGCCTGATTGACCTGATCACAGATGCGGTAGACAAGCGTGTCGCTACCCGCAAAGCCAGTATTTGGTGTGTAGGTCAGCGTACCGTTGGCATTGATAACTCCCGTACCGTTGTTAAACTGATCCACAATCACCGGCGCGGTCACACTCGTTAGCGAAGCTGGCGCACCACCTCTGCCAGTATCATTCAACAGAATTGGTACCGTTATTGGCTGGTTAAACGCCGTGGTGTAGTTGTCGCGGTTCGCTATCGGTGCCGTACTGCTCACACTGATGACCACCAGCGCCGAATCGCACAACAGTGTATTCACTACATCACAGATGCGATAGATCAGGGTATCACTACCGGCAAAACCAGCATTGGGCGTGTACGTGATACTTCCCGTACTGTTAACCCGAGCGGTACCGTTGTTGGGCTGATCCAGGATGATGGGGGCCGTCACCGTACTCAGGGTTGCTGGCTGACCCGCTTTGTCGGTGTCATTGAGCAGAATTGGCACGGTAACCTCCTGCTGGAAGGCAGTCGTCGCAAAATCGCGGTTCGCTACCGGCGGGGCCGATTGTACATTGAAGACAATCTGTGCCGTAGCGCATATATTCGGACTGATGATGGAGCAGATCTGATAGGTCAGCGTATCACTACCGGCAAAGCCAGGAGCCGGCGTAAAGGTGATGGTACCATCGGCATTTACCACCGCTGTACCATTGTTGGGCTGATCCACAATCACCGGCGCTGTTACATTCGTCAGGTTAGCGGGCTGACCGTTACCGGCCAGATCATTCGTGAGTACACTAACGGTAAGCGGTTGTCCAAATACGCCGGTGACCACATCCTGAACAGGGTTCGGGGCCGGGGCGTTGCCCACATTGATGCGGACGACGGCGGTATCACACAGGCTGGTGTTGACCACATCACAGATGCGATAGACAAACTGATCGTTACCGGTGAAGGTGTCATTCGCGTTGTACGTGATTGTACCATCGGCGTTTACGGTCATGCCCCCGCCTGTTGGCTGCGTCACGATCGTCGGCAAAGTGACACTGGTCAGCGAAGCCGGTGCGCCGGTGCGGTCGGTGTCATTGGTCAGCACCGTCAGCGCCAGCGTCTGGTTGAAGCCTAACGTGTACTGATCTGGGTTGGCCACCGGCGGTGCCGACTGCACGTTGAACACGACGCGGGCGGTATCACACAGGCTGGTATTCACGCGGTCACAGATCTGGTACACCAACGTGTCACTGCCGGCGAAACCAGGGGCCGGGGTGAAAGTGATGCTGCCATTGGCATTCACCACGACGGTACCATTATTGGGCTCATCCAGAATCACCGGTGCACTGACCGTGGCCAGTGTGGCCGGTACGGTGCCGTTTCGATCGGCATCATTGGCCAGCACATTGACGGTGGCAGGCTGGTTGAAGCCCACACTCGCTACATCGGCTGTAGCACGCGGAGCCGCACTGCCCACATTGACTACCACCAATGCTGTATCACACAAGGTCTGGTTGACCTGATCACAAATACGGTAGATGAAGCTATCCGCACCGGCAAAGCCAAAGTTAGGCGTGTAGGTGATGCTACCGTTGGCATTTAGTGTCAGGGTACCATTGCTTGGCTGATTCACGACCACAGGAGCCGTCACATTAGTCAGACTCGCTGGTTGGCCACCCAAGGCATCATCATTGAGCAGAACCGGGATCTGAACCGGTGTATTCAGAGCTGTTGTGTAGTTATCCCGATTCGCCACCGGAGCCACACTGCCGACATTGATCACCACCAGGGCCGAATCGCACAAGAGTGTATTGACTACATCACAGATGCGGTAGATCAACGTGTCGCTGCCCGCAAAACCAGCATTGGGCGTGTAGGTGATACTGCCCGTCGAGTTCACCCGGGCCGTACCGTTGTTGGGCTGATCCAGGATGATGGGGGCCGTTACCGTGCTTAGATTGGCTGGTCTGCCGGCCCGGTCGGTATCATTGAGCAGAATCGGTACAGTCACCTCCTGCTGGAAGGCCGTAGTGGCTACATCCAGATTGGCCGTTGGCGGTGCTGATGGCACATTGATGATGATGCGGGCGGTATCACACACACTCGGACTGATCACTGAGCAAATCTGATAGACCAGCGTATCACTACCGGCAAAGCCCAAGGCAGGCGTAAACGTAATCGTACCATCCGGATTGATTGTGGCCGCTCCATTGTTGGGTCCGGAAACCAGCACCGGTGTGGTCACATTGGTCAGGTTGGCGGGTTGACCATTACCCGCCAGATCATTTCCTAACAGATCTATGGAAGTCGACTGGCCGAAGCTACCTACTACCACATCCTGCTGAGCCGTGGGTGCCGGAGCATTGCCGACATTGATCCGGACTATGGCCGTGTCACATCGGGTTGGATCGACGATATCACAGAGACTGTAGACAAACTGGTCGTTACCCGTGAAGGTATCATTTGGATTATAGGTAATGCTACCATCCGGATTAATTGTTACCTGTCCATTGTTAGGTCCACTTATTACCAATGGCAGCGTTACACTCGTTAAACTGGCCGGCGCTCCGGTACGGTCGGTGTCATTAGTAAGTACCGTCAGCGCGAGCGTTTGGTTGAAACCTAATGTGTATTGGTCTGCATTAGCCACCGGCGGTGCCGATTGGACCCGGATAACAACTCTTGCCGTGTCACACAGGCTGGTATTCACCCGATCACAGATCTGGTAGACCAGCGTATCATTGCCGGCAAATCCTGGGGCTGGTGTAAAGGCAATTGAACCATTAGCATTCACCAAGGCGGTACCATTATCGGGCTGATCCAGAATAACGGGTGCGCTTACATTGGTCAGTGTAGCCGGTATGGTGCCGTTTCGATCGGCATCATTGTCCAGTACATTGATGTTAAGCGGAGTATCAAAGAACGTAGTAACTAAATCACTATTAGCTCTCGGCGCTGCACTACCGACATTCACCACCACCAGCGCTGTATCACACAAGGCCTGATTGACGGCATCACAGATGCGGTAGACGAACTGATCCGCCCCGGCAAAGCCTGTGTTGGGTGTGTAGGTGATGGTGCCATCGACATTCACCACCACATTGCCACTGGTGGGCTGGCTTACCAGCACGGGAGCGGTGACATTAGTCAGCGAAGCCGGCAGACCTCCTCTGGCTTCATCATTGAGCAGCACTGGGATCTGCACCGGGGTGTTGAAGGCGGTGGTGTAATTATCCCGGTCCGCTACCGGCGCAACACTGCCCACGTTGAACACAACCAGCGCGGAGTCGCACAAGAGCGGATTGACCACATCACAGATGCGATAGATCAAGGTGTCGCTACCGGCAAAACCAGCATTGGGCGTGTAGGTGATGGAACCCGTCGAGTTCACCCGCGCCGTACCGTTGTCGGGCTGATCCAGAATAATCGGTGTAGTTACTGTGCTCAAGCTGGCCGGATTGCCTGCCCGGTCGGTATCGTTGAGCAGAACGGGCACGGTCACCTCCTGCTGGAAACCGATGGTAGCTACATCCAGATTAGCCGTCGGCGGGGCCGATTGTACATTGAAGACAATCTGAGCCGTGGCGCATACATTGGGGCTGATGATCGAGCAGATCTGGTAGGTCAGCGTGTCACTACCGGCAAAGCCAGGGGCTGGTGTGTAGGAGACACTACCATCGGGATTGATGACGGCCGTGCCGTTGTTGGGCTGATCCACAATCACCGGGGCGGTCACGTTGGTGAGGCTGGCCGACTGGCCATTGCCTGCCAGGTCATTGTTGAGAATACTCACCGTCACCGTCTGTCCAAAGCCACCGCTTACCTGATCATTCGCAGGCTGCGGGGCTGGGGCATTGCCAATGTTAATCCGGACCAGAGCGGTATCACACAGACTGGTGTTAACTACATCACAGATGCGGTAGATGAAGGCATCATTGCCCGTGAAGGTATCGTTCGGATTATAGGTAATCGTACCATCGGCGTTTACCACAACTGTACCGTTAGCCGGCTGAGCGAAAATAACAGGCAACGTAACATTTGCGGCCGGCGGTCCGGTTAAGTTAGCCGCAACGCCATTACGATTTACGTCATTATCCAGCACCGTCAGGGCCAGCGTCTGGTTGAAGCCCAGCGTGTAGCTGTCCGGATTCGCCACCGGCGGTGCACTGCCTACATTAATCACTACCCTTGCCGTATCGCACAGGCTGGTGTTGACCCGGTCACAGATCTGATACACCAGCGTATCGAATCCGGCAAAGCCGGTTGCCGGGGTGAAGCTGATCGTACCATCGGCATTCACCACCGCCGTGCCGTTGTCCGGCTGCGACAGGATCACTGGTGCCGTGACGCTAGTCAGACTGGCGGGAATATTCCCGCTCCGGTCGGCATCATTCGCCAACACATTGATGCTGAGTGCCGTATTGAAAGTTGCGGTTACCAGATCCGGGTTGGCCACTGGAGCCGCACTGCCCACGTTAACCACCACCAGCGCGGTATCGCACAAGGATTGATTGACCTGATCACAAATGCGGTAGACAAACTGATCGGCACCCGCAAAAGCGTTGAACGGTGAATACGTGATTGTACCGTCAGGGTTTACTGTCACGGCTCCATCAGATGGCTGACTAACAATAACCGGCAACGTCACACTGGTCAGCGAAGCGGGTGATCCACCTCTGGCCTGGTCATTCAACAGCACCGGTATTTGCACGGGTGCATTAAAGGCGGTAGTGTAGTTGTCGCGATTCGCTACCGGCACTGTACTACCTACATTGACTACTACCAGAGCGGAGTCGCACAACAAGGTGTTCACCACATCACAGATGCGGTAGATCAACGTGTCGCTACCCGCAAAACCGGCATTGGGCGTGTAGGTGATGGAACCCGTCGAGTTCACCCGCGCCGTACCGTTGTTGGGCTGATCCAGAATGATTGGGGCCGTTACCGTGCTTAGATTAGCTGGTCGGCCGGCCCGATCGGTGTCATTCAGCAGAATCGGTACGGTCACCTCCTGCTGAAAGGCCGTGGTGGCTACATCCAGATTAGCGGTCGGCGGTGCTGATGGCACATTGATGATGATGCGGGCGGTATCACACACATTCGGACTGATCACCGAGCAAATCTGATAGACCAGTGTATCATTGCCGGCAAAGCCCAAGGCAGGCGTAAACGTCAGTGTTCCGTCAGGGTTGATGGTTGCGGTTCCGTTGGCAGGGCCAGAAACCAGCACCGGTGTGGTCACATTGGTCAGGTTGGCGGGTTGACCATTACCCGCCAGGTCATTACCCAGCAGGCTCACTGTGACTGTTTGCCCAAAGCTACCTACTACCACATCCTGCTGAGCAGTGGGAGCTGGAGCATTGCCTACGTTGATGCGGACGACGGCGGTATCACACAGACTGGTGTTAACTACATCACAGATGCGGTAGATAAACTGATCGTTACCGGTAAAAGTATCGTTGGCGTTGTAGGTGATGGTGCCATCCGCGTTCACCGTCACCACGCCCCCTGTGGGTTGGGTGACGATGGTGGGCAGAGTGACATTGGTCAGGTCAGCCGTAGCACCTGTGCGATCGGTGTCATTAGCCAGCACCGTCAGGGCCAGCGTCTGGTTGAAGCCTAAGGTGTAGCTGTCGGGATTGGCCACCGGTGGTGCACTACCTACATTGAAGGTTACCCGGGCGGTATCACACAGGCTGGTGTTCACCCGGTCACAGATCTGATACACCAGCGTAGTGGTGCCGGCAAAGCCCGGTGCCGGGCTGAAGCTGATGCTGCCATCGGCATTCACCACCGCCGTGCCGTTGTCTGGCTGGGCCAGAATCACCGGTGCACTGACCGTGGCCAGCGTGGCCGGTATGTTGCCTGTGCGATCAGCATCATTAGCCAGTACATTCACCGTGGTGGGCTGGTTGAAGACGACAGTGGCCACATCGGCATTGGCCCGTGGAGCCTGACTACCCACATTCACCACGACTAGGGCCGTATCACACAGGGATTGATTGACCACATCACAGATGCGGTAGATGAACTGATCGGCCCCGGCAAAGCCTGTGTTGGGTGTGTAGGTGAAGGTGCCATCGGCATTCACCACCACATTGCCACTGGTGGGCTGGCTTACCAGCACCGGAGCGGTGACATTGGTCAGCGAAGCTGGCAGACCTCCTCTGGCATCATCATTGAGCAGCACCGGGATCTGCACCGGGGTGTTGAAGGCCGTGGTGTAGTTATCCCGGTCCGCTACGGGAGCTACACTGCCCACGTTGAAGACCACTAGGGCGGAGTCACACAGCAGCGGATTGACTACATCACAGATGCGGTAGATCAGCGTGTCGCTACCCGCAAAACCAGCATTGGGCGTGTAGGTGATCGAACCCGTCGAGTTCACCCGCGCCGTACCGTTGTCGGGCTGATCCAGAATGATTGGGGCCGTTACTGTGCTTAGATTAGCTGGTCGGCCGGCCCGATCGGTGTCATTCAACAGAATCGGTACGGTCACCTCCTGCTGGAATCCGATGGTAGCTACATCCAGATTAGCTGTCGGCGGTGCCGATTGCACATTGAAGATGATCTGTGCCGTGGCGCATACGTTGGGGCTAATCGTTGAGCAGATCTGGTAGGTCAGCGTGTCGCTACCGGCAAAGCCAGGGGCTGGTGTGTAGGAGACACTGCCATCAGGATTGATGACGGCCGTGCCGTTGTTGGGCTGATCCACAATCGTTGGCGCTGTCACATTAGTGAGGCTGGCCGGCTGACCGTTGCCAGCCAAGTCATTGTTCAGCAGACTCACGGTTACCGTTTGGCCAAAACCACCAGTCACTTGATCATTAACCGGAGCCGGGGCCGGAGCATTACCGACATTGAGTCGTACAATGGCTGTATCGCACAGGCTGGTGTTAACTACATCGCAGATGCGGTAGATGAACTGATCATTACCAGTGAAAGTATTATTAGCGTTGTAGGTGATGGTGCCATCCGCGTTCACTGTTACTGTACCACCGGTTGGTTGGGTGATAATCGTCGGCAGCGTCACGTTCGTCAGGTCGGCCGGAGCACCGGTGCGATCGGTGTCATTAGCCAGCACCGTCAGGGCCAGCGTCTGGTTGAAGCCTAAGGTGTAGCTGTCGGGATTGGCCACCGGTGGTGCACTACCTACATTGAAGGTTACCCGGGCGGTATCACACAGGCTGGTGTTCACCCGGTCACAGATCTGATACACCAGCGTAGTGGTGCCGGCAAAGCCCGGTGCCGGGCTGAAGCTGATGCTGCCATCGGCATTCACCACCGCCGTGCCGTTGTCTGGCTGGGCCAGAATCACTGGTGCACTGACCGTGGCCAGCGTGGCCGGTATGTTGCCTGTGCGATCAGCATCATTAGCCAGTACATTCACCGTGGTGGGCTGGTTGAAGACGACAGTGGCCACATCGGCATTGGCCCGTGGAGCCTGGCTACCCACATTGACCACGACTAGGGCCGTATCACACAGGGATTGATTGACCACATCACAGATGCGGTAGATGAACTGATCGGCCCCGGCAAAGCCTGTGTTGGGTGTGTAGGTGAAGGTGCCATCGGCATTCACCACCACATTGCCACTGGTGGGCTGGCTTACCAGCACGGGAGCGGTGACATTAGTCAGCGAAGCCGGCAGACCTCCTCTGGCTTCATCATTGAGCAGCACCGGGATCTGCACCGGGGTGTTGAAGGCCGTGGTGTAGTTATCCCGGTCAGCTACGGGAGCTACACTGCCCACGTTGAAGACCACCAGCGCGGAGTCGCACAAGAGCGGATTGACCACATCACAGATGCGATAGATCAACGTGTCGCTACCGGCAAAACCAGCATTGGGCGTGTACGTAATGGTACCGGTTGAGTTAACTACTGCGGTGCCATTGTTGGGTTGATCCAGAATGATTGGGGCCGTTACTGTGCTTAGATTAGCTGGTCGGCCGGCCCGGTCGGTATCGTTGAGCAGAACGGGCACGGTTACTGACTGCTGGAAGCCTATAGAAGCTACATCCAGATTAGCCGTTGGCGGTGCTGATGGCACGCTAAACACCACTTGTGCGGTAGCACATACGTTGGGGCTAATGGTTGAGCAGATCTGGTAGGTCAGCGTATCACTGCCGGCGAAACCAAAGGCCGGCGTGTAGGTAATCGTGCCATCGGGATTGATGACGGCCGTGCCATTGTTGGGCTGATCCACAATCACCGGGGCGGTCACGTTGGTGAGGCTGGCCGGCTGGCCATTGCCTGCCAGGTCATTGCCCAGCACACTGACGGTCACCGGCTGACCGAAACTACCCGTCACCTGATCCGTCACCGGCTGCGGGGCCGGAGCGTTGCCTACGTTGATGCGTACTATAGCGGTATCACACAGACTGGTGTTGACCACATCACAGATACGATAGACAAATTGATCATTACCGGTGAAGGTATCGTTGGCGTTGTACGTAATTGTACCATCCGCATTCACCGTCACCACGCCCCCTGTGGGTTGGGTGATGATGGTGGGCAGAGTGACATTGGTCAGGTCAGCCGCAGCACCCGTGCGATCGGTGTCGTTGTTGAGCACA